>NZ_OY776217.1:2310002-2630002 GCF_963675455.1 Emcibacter sp.
CAGTATGGGATTTCTGGGGATGAATGTTCCCGAAAGCTTGGGGGGTATGGGACTTGGCAATGTGGATGCCCTGATTGTTCTGGAAGAGTTTGCCAAGATCTCCTCCGCTGTAGCGTTTCCGATTTTTGAATCTTGCGTCGGGCCGGTGAAGGCCATCGAACGATTTGCGCCTGCTTCACTGGTGGAGAAGGTAGTGCCGGCAGTTTGTGCGGGTAAACTGGTTGTCGCTGTGTCCATGTCTGAACCGGAAGCCGGCTCAGCTCTGACGGATTTAAAAACCCGCGGGGAGATCAGAGGGGACAAGGTGGTGCTCAACGGGACAAAAAGATGGTGTTCCGGTGGCGGGCATGCGGATGGATATGTGGTCTATTGCCGTCTTTCCGATGAACCGGGCGCAAAAGGCATTGGCGCGGTGTATGTGGAAAAAGAGGCGGAAGGTCTGTCCTTTGGCGCCAATGAAGAATTGATGGGGTTTCGAGGCATACCATCGTCAGATATCTATCTGGATGATGTGGCTATGCCCCTAGATCATATTATCGTTCCGGCAGGCGGGTTTGGGAAACTGATGGCGGCCTTTGACCTGGAACGGTGCGGTAATGCTACCATGGCGTTGGGGCAGGGGTCTGGTGCCCTGGAGGATGTCCTTGACTATGTTCAGGAGCGCCACCAGTTCGGTAAACCGCTGGTGGATTTTCAGGCTGTACAAATGAAGCTGGCGGATATGAAAATGAAAACCGATGCTGCCCGCTTGCTAATTCACCGTGCGGCGTCCAATGCGGAAAATAATCTGCCCAGTATCCTCGATTCATCGCTTGGCAAATGTTTCGCCAACCAGATTGCCCGGGAAGTCGCTGGCGATGCCATGCAGTTGATGGGGGCTTACGGCTATTCCAAGGAATATAATATGGAACGACGTCTCAGGGACAGCTGGGGCTGGGGTATTGCCGGCGGAGCCATTGATATCCAGAAGATAAATATTGCCAGTGCTATGGTCGGCCGAAGGTTTGATCAGCGTCGTTGATGGTTGTTAGCCGACAGGCGTATCCAGCAGAACCTCAATCATATTGTTGGTGATGCGTATCTCGTAGGCACAGATCGGGGTAAACGCAGGTTTTCCGAGCACACTGCCGTCCCGCATGTCAAAGGATGCGCCATGCAGCGGGCAGATCAGGCGGTGTTTGCGCATCTTGCCCCCTTCCAGCGCGGCAATGGCATGGGAACAAAGGTTTTCAACGGCATAAAACTCCCCGTCTTTGGTGTGACAGATCAGAATGCTTTTTCCGGCCACATCAAACGCTTTGTTTGTACCTTGTTCAATTGCCGATATCTGGGCAACCTGAACGAAGTTCTTTTGATTTTCGTTCATATCCTGAGGCATTGTTTTTCCCTGTTTATCTGTTTTGTCTGTTGCAAGGGGAGCATATTTGCATAAATATAACAAACAGGACAGAATGTTTTTTATTTAAGAGGAAAATTATGAAGACGTGCATGATACTCGGGGCGGGTCCTGGCCTTGGACAGGCTCTTGCGAACTGTTTTTGCAGGGAAGGATTTCATGTGTTTCTTGTCGCGAGAGACAAGGGGCGTCTCGATGATCAGGTAGAGGCCCTTTCCCGAAAGGGGTATACCGCAAGTTCAATTGTATGCGACCTGACCAAGCCGGAACAGTTAGTGCAAATGTGCACCCGGTTTATGGAGAAGCACGAGGCACCTGACATTCTTGTTTATAACGCCTTCAGACGGCTGGCTGGGACGGCGCCGGACATGGAACTGGACGATACCATCAATGTATTTAACGTCAATGTCTGGGGAGCTGTGCGAACTGTGCAGTTCTTTTATCCTGGGATGAAAAAGCGCGGGCACGGCACCATTCTTGTGACAGGTGGTGGCGCAGCAATTGATCTCTGGCCAGAGCTTGTGCCACTGGGGATGTCAAAGGCGGCCTTGCGCAATTATTGCCTAAATCTTGCCGAGACGGCAATCAAGGACGGCGTACATGTGGCCACTGTCACGATCTGCGGGCATATCCGGGCCGGAGGCCGGTATGACCCCGGGGAGATAGCTGAGGTTTATCTTTCCCTACACCGGCAAACTCCGGACTTCTGGCAGGGGGAATATCTTTTTAAATAAAAAACAAACAAGACTGTTTTTATTTTTTTCAGGGTATGATATGAAGATATCCAGACTCGACGGGGAGTGATCGGTTCGCCCGGACTTTCCCGAAATTAGGGAGCTTGAGCATAATGAAAGTGAAAAGAGTGACTCCTGATGAAAGTCCTTTCACACCAGTGGATAAAGCTCCGGAACCCGAGCTTGGGACCGGAATAATTGCCAAGGAAAGATATACTTCTGCTGAGTTTATGCAGCAGGAGTGGGATCAAATGTGGTCCAAAGTCTGGCTGATGGCCGGGCGCGAAGACGACATCCCCGAACCAGGTGACTATATTGCCTGTGAAATGGGGCGGGAGCCCGTTCTTGTTGTTCGCCAGCAGGATGGCAGTGTCAGGGCCTTTTATAATGTCTGCCAGCATCGTGGAAACCAGCTTCGGGATACCGGAATTGGCAATGCGGACAGTTTCATGTGTGCCTATCATCATTGGGATTTTCATCTGGATGGCACCATAAAGGATATTCCCGACCTGGAGACCTTCCCGCAGGGCGCACCCTGCAGCGGCCTTACGGAACTGCCCTGCGATGTCTGGGGGAGCTGGGTCTGGTATAGCCTGGACCCGGATGTGGAACCTCTTCGAGACTATCTTAATGTGATTCCACAGCATCTTGATCCCTATAATTTCGACAAAATGGTCATGACCAGGGATCTTACAGTTGTCTGGGAGTGTAACTGGAAGGCAGCCGTGGATGCTTTCAACGAAACCTATCATGTGCAGGGTATCCATCCACAACTTCTTTGGCATCTCAATGATCAGGATGTGCAGATTGACTGCTATGATAAACACAGCCGCTATATGGTGCCTTTTGGCACGCTGAGCCCGCGTGTCAATCAGCGACCGCCGGAAATTCCCGCAGGGATCAAGGAAATGATGATCGAGGCCGGTATGGATCCGGCAGACTATGACGGCCGGGTTCTGGACATAAGGCTGGATATTCAGAAGTTTATGCGCGAGAACGGGGAAAGTCAGGGTAAGGATTTTTCGAGACTAAATGATGACCAACTGACAGATGATTATCATTATTTCATATTTCCAAACATCACCATGAATATCCATGCCACCAGCGTGATGTTGTTCCGCCAGCGACCTCATGAAACCGATCCTAACAAGATGTATTTTGATATTCAGACCTATGTTCTGCCGGGCAAGGATGACGAAGTTCCCGAACGGCCTGAGCATGCCACATATAATTTTGGGGATAAATCCTGCGGACTGGTGATTGACCAGGATGCCCATAATCTTCCCGGCGTGCAGAAAGGAATGAATTCCAAGGGTTACAGGGGATTGTGGTTGTCTGATCAGGAGCTGAGGATCCGGCATTTTCACAAGACAATTGATGATTATATCTACGGTCCGGGCAAAAAGCCTTCCGGGGCGCTGTAGGAACAGGGAGTACAGGGTATATGTCTTTGACACAGGACGATTTGAAGCGGGCCTATCGGCAGATGGTTACCATCCGCATGTTCGAGGAACGATTGCATGATGAAATCCCCAGGGGTGAAATTGCCGGCTTTACTCATTTATATGCCGGGCAGGAAGCCGTCGCGGTGGGCGTTTGCGAGCATCTGACCGACAGTGACTATATCATCAGTACTCACCGCGGGCATGGTCATTGCCTGGCAAAGGGGTGCGATGTGAAGGGCATGATGAAGGAAATTTACGGCCGTGCCGGGGGGATTTGCAACGGCAAGGGCGGATCCATGCATATCGCCGATCTTGAAAAGGGAATGCTGGGCGCTAACGGGATTGTAGGCGGCGGGCCACCCATCGCAGTGGGGGCTGCTATTGCGGCCAAGCTTGAGGAACAGGGACATATAGCTGTTGCTTTCGGGGGGGACGGTAGTTGTAACCAGGGTACTGTCTTCGAGGCGATGAACATGGCGGTTGTGCTTGATGTTCCAGTTGTCTTTGTCTTTGAGAATAATGGATATTCCGAGCACACCGGCTTTGACTATTCGGTGGGCAGCAAGGATATAGCCAGCCGTTGTGCCGCTTTTGGCATGAGGGCGGAAAAGGGAGATGGAAGCGACTTCTTTGCCGTGCATGAACTGATGGGGGATATTTTCGATCATGTCAGGAACGGAAAGGGCCCGGCGGCAGTGGAGCTGCGCACCACGAGATATTATGGGCATTTCGAGGGAGATCCGATGAACTACCGGGCAGACGGAGAGGTGGAAGAGCACCGCAAGAGCATGAACTGCCTGATAAATTTCCGCAACCATGTTCTGGACAGGAAGCTGCTGAAAGCCAGCGACCTCGACAAGATTGAGAAAGAAGTTGCGGGCCTGATTAACGAGGCTGTGGACGAAGCCAGGGCTGCGCCGCCACCAGCGCCGGAAACTCTCATGACCGATGTATATATTACTTACGAGGGGGGACTCTGACATGCCGATTATGACATATCGTGATGCCCTGAATGATGCGCTGCATCTGGAAATGGCCCGTGATCGCAATGTGATTGTTCTTGGTGAAGATGTTTCCGGTGGTGCTGGCGGCACGTCCGGCAAACGGGAGGCATCGGGGGGTATTTTCGGCGTCACAAACGGTCTCTTACCCAAATTCGGTGAGGGCAGGGTGCTGGATACCCCTATTTCAGAATCCGCTATCATTGGCGCAGCGAACGGAGCTGCACTTGCCGGCAAGCGTCCGGTCGCTGAAATCATGTTTGCCGATTTTATCGGGGTTTGTATGGATCAGCTTGTCAACCAGGCGGCGAAGTTTCGCTATATGTTCGGCGGAAAAAGCCGCACGCCGATAGTGGTGCGCATGACCATGGGGGCGGGCATGAACTGTGCCGCGCAGCATAGCCAGACATTTTATCCCATGATTACTGCGGTGCCGGGACTGAAGTGTGTGATTCCTTCCACGCCGGCCGACGCCAAGGGGTTGCTGATGACAGCGATCCGTGACGATGACCCGGTGGTCTTTTTTGAACACAAGAGCCTCTATGGCACCAAGGGGGAAGTGCCTGAAGGTGAGTATCTGGTTCCTTTCGGCAAAGCCTCTCTTGTGCGTCAGGGGGATGATGCAACCGTGGTGACCGTGGGTCGTATGGTGCGCTTTTCCGAAAAGGCTGCTGACGGTCTGCAAAAGGATGGTATCGGCATTGATTTGATAGATTTGCGGACCACGTCGCCGCTGGATGAGGAAGCGATCCTCGACAGTGTGGAAAAGACCGGTCGGGTTGTGATTGTCGATGAAAGTCCGCCACGCTGTGGGCTGGCGGCAGACATTGCATCAATTGTGGCCCGCAAGGCGTTCAGTTCTCTGAAGGCCCCTATTGAAACGGTCACCGCCCCCCATACGCCTGTACCCTACGCCCGGGAGCTTGAACGTGCCTATGTGCCGTCTCCTGCCGACATTGCAGCGGCTGTCAAAAGAACCCTGGAGTATCGCTGATGTCAGCCGGGCTTGAAGCTGTGACAATTCCCAAATGGGGCATCGAGATGTCGGAAGGCACCGTGGCCGAATGGCTGAAAGGTGAAGATGAAGACTTCTCCAAGGGTGATAGTCTGGTTGTTATTGAAACAGACAAAATTGCCAATGAACTGGAGGCCACACGGGAGGCCCGGATATGTCGCATTCTGGCGGAACCAGGGGATGTCCTGCCGGTTGGCGCATTGATCGCTGTGACCGCCTCCGGGCCAGCGACGAAAGAAGAAATTGAAGGCTTTATTGCCGCTTATCAGCCGGTGGATGCCTCGTTTGAACCTGCTGACACTGAGGAAAATGACGCCGTCAAGGAAGAAAAGACGGAAGACGCCGACCTGCAGGAAAGTGCACCGGCAGTAGAGGAAAGCTACGAGGTCCCGGCCGGCCTGTCGGTCAGTCCCGCGGCGCTGGAGAAGGCACGTCTCAACCGGCTGGACTTGATGCTAGTTGTGGCGACGGGGCGTCAAGGACGTGTCCTGCTTCAGGACGTGGAGCAATATCTGAAAAAAAACAACGAGACTGTCCCGACAGATAAAAATACAGGGCATCCGGTAACCCTGGCCAATATTTCTCCCATGGCACGTCTTCTTGCTGAGGAACTGGAAATTGATGTGATGGCGCTGACCGGTTCCGGTCGCAGAGGACGGATAACTTTCCAGGATGTTGAACAGGCAGCACGCAGACAGGGCGTTGACCCGACGAACGAGGCGGTAGCGGAAAGCCTTTCAGTGCGGTCAAGTCCTCTTGCGCGGCGCCTTGCTGAAAGATTGGGCATCGATCTTGCAAAAATCAAGGGCACTGGCGGTCGCGGGAAAATTCTGAAAGAGGATGTGATTGCCAGTGGTGGATCGGCCAGTATTCCGGTAGATATCAGAGGCAACAACCCTTGTCACAGTGAAAAGCTCTCCGGTATGCGGCGCACAATTGCCAGTCGGCTTATGGAGGCCAAACAGACGGTGCCCCATTTCTATCTGACTATGGATGTGACGATGGATACTCTGATGATGGTTCGTCGGCAGCTTAATGAACGGCCGGGAGCAGGCGTCCGTGTCAGTGTGAATGATCTGATTATCCGGGCTGTGGCCCTGGCGCTAAAGGATGTGCCGGGGGCTAATGCCGCCTTTGGCGGGGATGTCATAAATTATTACGAACGTGCCGATATTTCAGTGGCTGTGGCTTTGAATGATGGTTTGCTGACACCCGTGATCCGTGGTGCGGATATTAAGTCTGTGGAGCAGATTGCCACAGAAATGAAAGATCTGGTGACGCGGGCGAGAAACGGCGGACTAATGCCGGAAGATTATCAGGGCGGGAGCTTCAGCATCTCCAATTTGGGAATGTATGGTATTCGCAATTTTGACGCCATTATCAATCCGCCTCAGGGTGGCATTCTGGCGGTTGGTGAAACCTGTCACAGACAGGTTTACGAGAATGGAGCCGGAGTCTGGAAACAGCAGATGACGGTTACCCTGTCCTGTGACCACCGGGTCATTGACGGGGCCATTGGCGCACAATTTCTGAACGCCTTCCGGCATCGGATAGAAAATGCCGTGCAGCTTGTGGTGTAGTTAAACGGGAGATATGGACTATGGAAGCTCAGATTGAACAGGAACTGTTTGAGGGAATGGAACGGGAATATGCACGGGAGTTCCCGCCGGAAGACTTCCCGGCGTTGCCTAAAATACCTGGAGGGCGGTATACGAATCCGGAATTCCTGAAACTGGAAATGGATAATATGTGGCGAAAGTCATGGCTTTATGCCTGCCATACGGATGAACTGCCGGAGACGGGAAGTTATATTCTGTGGCAGAAAACAGGGTCTCCTATCGTGATCGTGCGTGGTAAAGACAACAGGATCAGGGCTTTTTATAACACTTGTCAGCACCGTGGTGCGCCGCTGGTCGAGGATGACGACGGCCAGATTCGGGGATTTGTCTGTCGCTACCACGGTTGGTCTTATGACCTGGAAGGTAAATTGTTCCGGCTTCGGGAAAAAAGGGATTTCCCGGATCTGGATATGGGCTGTCACAGTCTGCGCGAAGTGTCCTGCGATCAGTTTGGCAACTGGGTTTTTGTCAATGAGGATCCTGAGGCGATCCCGCTGAAGAAAGCCCTCGGGCCCATCGCTACCCACTTTGATGATGTAGACATCAGCAAGCTGCGACACATTCACAGTTCTTCTTTTGATGTGAAATGTAACGTCAAAGTTCTGATTGATGCCTTTCTGGAAACCTATCACCTGAAATCCATCCATACAGATACAGTGGATCGTTTTCTGGATTCCCGGGGCACATTTATCAGGCTGTGGGAGAAAGGGAACTCATTAATGGTGACACCACATCGCCGTGAAGATTGGGTGGATCCGGGTACCATCGGAATGCCGGCACTGGAAAATGTTCCCAGAATTCATGCGGAACAAAACTCTTCCTATCATTTCTTCCCCAACCTGGTTTTTCCCATCGCCGCGTCGGGTATTCCCTTTATTGCTTTTTGGCCAAAGGAAAATAACAGCATGGTGATCGAGGTTCACTGGTTCGCACCGGACGGTGCCCAGGGGCATGAACGTTGGCCGGCCCGTATCGCCAATTTCGAGAAAATACTTGAAGAGGACACCCAGTTTGCGCCCAACATTCAGAAGTCCCTGGAAAGCCCCGGCTTTACCGGCATGAACCTGTCTTATCAGGAACGCCGGATTTACCAGTGGCAGGAGGAGCTGGATCGCCGGATTGGCGTGGAAAATATACCAGAACATCTCCGTGTCAGGCCGATGCTCAGCGACTTTATTGTCAGTGAATAAGGAGGCAGTGATGAGACAGGGAGTAATCCTCCGGCAGTGCAGAATTACCTCTGTGCTGGCGATCATTTGTGCCGGCCTGTTTGTTGGCGGGGTATTGTTTCAATCGACCCTGCAAGCGAGTCCGGGTGCTTCGCTTGGTTCCGTAGACGATCTTCAGGCGAAAACCGAAGGACTGGATGTGTCCGGAGGTGCAAGGTTGTTTGCGGAAAATTGTGTCGCCTGTCATGATGGAACTGTGGCCAAGGCACCGCATTCTACCTTTCTTAAAATGATGAGCCAGAAACGAATTTCATTTGCTCTGACTGAGGGAATGATGAAAGCCCAGGCTTCCCATCTCACGGCGGACGATAAAGTCCGGCTTGTAGAGTTTCTTACCAATAAGAAAATCGGGTCGGAGGAGTTGACGGCGCCGTTGCCCAGATGTGAGGGACAGGCTGCGGTTTTTGACCGCAAGCGGCCGCCGCCGGCAGTTGGCTGGGGACATGATACATCCCGGTTTGTTCCTGCCGCTGTTGGGGGTCTTACAGCGGAGGATATGCCTCATATGAAGCTTAAGTGGGCTTTTGCCTATCCTGGTGCCCTGCGGGCGCGGTCGCAGCCGGCCATTGGCTATGGCGCTGTCTTTGTTGGCAGCCATGACGGAACTGTCTATGCCTTTGATCTGGAAAACGGATGCGTGCGCTGGACATTCCAGGCTGTGGCTGAAGTGCGCAATGGCATTGTTCTGACCCCGGCGTCGCCGGAGGGAGAAACGCCGGCCGAGCCGCTGGCCTATTTTGGCGACATCCTGGCCAATGCCTATGCGGTCAATGCGCTGACCGGTAAAGAGGTCTGGCGTATCAAGGCGGATGACCACACCAGTGCGACGCTGACCGGAACCGCCGCGTTGCATGACAATATTTTATATATTCCCGTCTCCTCCCTTGAAGTCACGGCGGCAGCTGACCCGGCGTATGAATGTTGTTCTTTCCGGGGCAAGGTGATGGCCGTTGATGTGCGTGACGGGACAAAATTATGGCAGGCCTATTCCATTCCGGAACCACCTTCCGATCAGGGTAAAACTTCACATGGGACTGTTGTCCTTGGGCCGTCCGGCGCTCCGGTATGGAACAGTCCGGCAATCGATGACAAACGCGGTGTGTTTTATGTGGGAAGTGGAGAGAATTATTCATCTCCAGCTGATGATAACAGTGACGCTATTTTTGCTTTCGATCTGACAACCGGCAAAAGAATATGGCATGTCCAGGCCTTTGCCAACGATGCCTGGAATGTGGCCTGCATGATGCAGAATAATCCCAATTGTCCCCGGGAAAGGGGTCCCGATTATGATTTTGCCGCAAGCCCCATTCTGGTTCATGGCGAAGAGCGGGACATTCTTGTTGCAGGGCAGAAGTCTGGTCTGGTTCACGGGCTTGATCCGGACGACAGCGGACGGATACTCTGGCAAACGCGTGTGGGGCGGGGGGGGACCCAGGGAGGTGTTCACTTCGGTATGTCTGCCGAGGGCACAAGAGTATATGTGCCCATCGTCGATATGGAGAATGCGCGCGACGGGACAGTTCACAAAACCCCGGCGCAGGCGGGCATACATGCAGTCGATGCCCTGACAGGCCGGATAATCTGGCGCCATGTTGTTGCTGATAACTGCGGCGATGACCGGCCCTATTGCGATCCGGGGATTTCGGCGGCAACAACAGCCATACCGGGGGCTGTCATTGCAGGACATCTGGATGGCATGCTTCGAGCCTATAATGGAAAGACAGGCAAAGTTATCTGGGAATTTGATACAACAGAAAGTATCAAAACAATTACCGGGGAAACCGGCCGGGGCGGCAGTATGAGCAGTGGCGGTCCGGCAGTGACAGATGGTTACCTTGTGGTGAATTCCGGATATGGTCTCTATTTTCATGAACCCGGAAACCTTCTGCTGGTTTTTGAGCGGGATGACCGGGACTAGCTGTCCATTCCATAAAACATAATAAAAGCTCTGGGGGCATATACAGCACCAGAGTTTTTTATGTTTTTAAGTACAGAAAAAAATCCCACTGGCACGAAGCCGGCGGGACAAGTTATATTTGGGCAGTAAATGAACCGGAGCAGCTAGGTGCTGATGCAATCCAGCATTTCCAGTTCCATATCACTGGACAAACAGTCCAGGATCGGGGGCACCAGCTCGTCATGGAAGGAACTATCCATATGTTCCTGAAAAGCCGGTTCATCTTTAAAAGTGGCAATAACTACGTAGGTATTTGGCTCGTCACGTGATTTGAGAAGCTCGTAGACGGGTGTGTCTGGTTCATGATTATGGGTCAGTCTGTATAGTTCCTGCTGCAACTTTACAAAGGCTTCTTCCTTCCCGGGGGTGACCCGCAGACGGGCGATAAAAGCAGTCATAGTCCCAACTCCTTGGTAAGATTTTCTCTTAGTTTAAACTTTTGAATTTTGCTTGTGGACATGGGCCATTCTTTAAGGAAGCGGATATGCCTCGGGATTTTGAAACTGGAAATTTCACCCTTGCAGAACGATAAAAGTCCTTCTTCGTCCAGTTCACTGCCCGGCTTCAGTTCGATGAAGGCAGCGGGCACTTCAACAAGCCGTGGGTCCGGAATGCCAACCACCTGGGCCAGCTTGACCGCGGGATGTTTCTGCAGCAGGGATTCAATTTCCGCCGCTGCGACATTTTCTCCACCGACTTTCAGCATATCCTTGAGGCGCCCATGAAACATAAGCTGACCGTCTGCATTGACTGATCCGATATCTCCGGTGTGGAACCAGCCGTCCGGTGAGATACTTTCGGTGGTTTTTTCCTCGTCCTTGTAATATTCCCTGACAATACTGTATCCGCGCAGGAGGATTTCTCCTCGTTCCCCGGTCGGCACTTCCTTTCCTGATGCCGGATCGGCGATCATGATTTCTACGCCGGGCAGGGGAACACCACACAGGCTCGTACGGGTGTCTTCCGGATCCGTCAGCAGGCTTGTTGTTGCTGTTCCAGCGGACTCTGTCATGCCGTAAGTTCCAACCTGTATGGTCTGGGGCATGGCTCTCAGAATAATATCCGTGACTTCTTTGGGGGACATGGCCAGGTTGCTATTCATTATTCTGACCCGGCTCAGATCAGTCTTTGAAAAATCCGGATGGTTTACCAGATCAAGCATGATGGTTGCGAAACAGGGATAGGCGGCAGTTACTTTTTCTTCTTCAAGCATGCGCAGGGCCAGGCCCGCCTCAAAGTGAACCATAGTGGTATAGCGCCCGCCGACTGTAAAAATGGAAATCATTGGCAGAATAGCGGCAATATGGAACATGGGGAGAGGAGCCCAGAAGCTGTCCTCCCTGTCCAGTTCATAGCGTTCCGCAAGGGCGATGCAGTTTCCGACAAGGGCCTCGTTGGTGATCGGGCAGCCTTTGGGATTGGCTGTGGTTCCGGATGTAAAGAGCATAATCGCATTGTCAGATGGGGATATTTCCTGATGACGGCGCTCTATTTCCGCCGGATCGGCAATATCCGCCAGAGCTGCAAATTCGGTACGGTTAAGCAGGCTGTTGTAATGATCTGCCCCCATGACAACAATGCTCTTGAGTTTTGGTGCTTGTGGCAATTCCAGGTTCAGGGCGTCACTGCTTTTCCCGAGATCCGGGAAGGCTTCCCCGAGACGCTCCACGAAATTTACATGATCCTGGATAATATCAGTGGTAATAACCGCGACAAGATCGCCATTGTTAATCACATAACCGAGTTCACTGGCGCGAAACCGTGCATTAATTGGCACCACCACGGCACCTGCAAGACTGATTCCGAACATAAGAGAGACAAAATCGTGGCAAGTAGGCATCAACAGTCCGACATGATCGCCCTTTTTTACGCCGAGCGCGATCAGGCTGCGGGCATGGGCCAGAGCCGCCTCATAGAGTTCGCCAAAGGTTTGCCGTTGATCGGGAAAGATCAGGGCGTCTGCGGCCGGGTTATTATGGGCTGCCTGCAGCAGGACGTCGCAAAGCAAGGGCGGATGACTGTTACGGTCTTTACCGGTTTGTCGGAGAGCCTGGGTCGTCATTGATCGCCCCCGTCAAGTGGCAACAGATATTCCCGGTGATAGCCTCCATCCAGGCACTCGACCATTGGTCCGGCCAAGTCGCTGAAATAAGGCATGTTACGATGTTTTTCTTCGGCTTCAGCATTGGAAAACTGTTCGTAGACAGCGTAGTGAAGGGGACCTTCAAGCCGGAAAAATTCATAGGCAAGTGTTTCCGGCTCATGCTCGCGCACCTTTTCCGTCAGTGCGGCCACCAGGCGAAGAAAGTCCTGCTCTCTGTCCGCATGAACCTTCATACGTGCGAGAAATGTCATTTTTGTCATGTCTGTTTCCCTGTCTTCCCTATATTTACCAAGCTGCCCTGTGTTTTTGTTTTTTTGGGCAGGAGTATTGCCTTAATATTGGACGCGCTTTGTATAGCCCGCATCCGCTACTATATTTGATCCTGTGATCACGCTTGATTTTGGACTGGCAAGGAACGCTACCACATTGGCGATTTCTTCGGGAGTACCCATCTCGCCTCTTGGTATTGCCCGCACTGTCTTGTCATAAAATTTGGGATTTGTGCCCTTGATCATTTCCCAGGCGCCGCCGTCAAAATAGACAGGGCCGGGGCAGACGCTGTTGACACGAATGCCCTTGTTGCCGACAAATATTGCCAACTGTTTGGCATAGTTGATCAGGGCAGCCTTCATGGCATTATAGGCCATCGGGCCGGCGAAAAATTCCAGGGCGTTGGTGCTCGAAATCAGAACCACAGAGGCGGAATCTGATTGCTCAAGGTGGGGCATAAGGGTTTCGCATCCCCTAACGGTTCCCATGACATCTATTTCGAAATTTTTGATCCAGTTTTTTTCACTGTCCATGCCGCCGCCGGCACTCACATTGGGTACAAAAATATCACACCCGCCAAGAGCATCAGCAGCTTCAGAGAGCCAGGCCTTGTAGGCATCTCCGTCGCGGACGTTCACTGCCTTTCCGACGGCTTTTACACCAGTCTTTGATAATTCTGCTGCAGCTTCGGCAACTTCCTCTTCATCGCGCGCGCAGATAGCCAAATCTACGCCTTCTTCCGCCAGAAGATTGGCAATTCTCCGACCGATTCCCCTGGTTGCTCCGGTAATGATAGCTTTTTTGCCGTTCAGTTCGAGATTCATAAATTGCCTCCTGATATTTTTTGCCGGATTTGCCCCGGTTATATCCGGGCAAAACATTTTTTTCTGAGTCCCGGGTGAATCTAACATAAATTTACAAATCTCAAAATAAAAAAACAATCTTGACGGTTTTTTATTTAAAAAAATGAAAGTCTGATGTAGAAGTGAGTCGTGTGAGTGAATTGCCGGGATGAAAGAGATAAAAATCAGGCAGGAGTCAGCTCCTGTGATTATTTGTGACAAGAAGGTTCAGGACATGCCAAATATCAAAGTGATCAACCGCGATGGAGACGAGACGACAATTCCGGCAGAGACCGGTGCCTCGCTTATGGAAATACTGACGGACCAAGGTTATGACATTGAGGCGATTTGTGGCGGGATGTGTTCCTGTGCTACCTGCCATGTGATTATAGATCCCAACTGGTTTGGAAAGCTTGAACCAAGACACCCGGAAGAAACCGAATTATTGTCGGAGCTGGACAGTTTTTGCGAAACTTCGCGCCTGAGCTGTCAAGTCCGCTTTGAAGAAAAACTTTCCGGTCTGGTCCTGACCATCGCGCCGGAAGAATAATCTGCATATACTCCTGTCAATTTGGGGGCAGGGAACAGGTCGCCCTGATCCCTGTATCTGGCCAGATTGTTCCGTCTACTGAATGCTCAGTGCGTTATCAATAATGATCTCGGTGCCGTTTATATATTTGGACTCGTCTGAGGCCAGAAAGACAACCGTATTTGCGACATCTTCGGGCTTTCCAATCCCTGGCGCGCCGGCCTGCTTCCTGGCGGTTTCAAAATCAGAGCCCATCTCTGCCGCGGCCTGCTTGACCATGGCGGTTTCAATGGAAGCCGGGTGCAGGCTGTTACAGCGAATATTATAGCCGTTCATCTGACAATGCACGGCTACGGATTTAGTCATCGCCCGGACAGCCCCCTTGGCGGCACTGTAAGCGAAGAAAACCGGAAAACCCAAATGTGAGGCGATGGAAGACATATTGATAATGCTGCCTCCACTTTCACTTTTGCCGCCACCACACTGTTGCATGGCGGGAATGGCATATCTGCACCCTAGATAGACAGACTCTGACATAACACTATTGGCCAGACGAAACTGATCGAGGGAGGTTGTTTCCGGGTCTGCCACGATAACGATACCGGCATTGTTGACAAGGATATCAAGGCGACCGAACTCCTTAAGCGCACGATCGGTTACTTCCTGCCAGCCGTCCTCCTTCGTGACATCCTGCCTCATGAATATCGCGTTTCCGCCGATCTCTTCAGCGACTGACATGCCGCCTTTTTCATTGATATCCGTGAGGATAATTCGGGCTCCCTCCTTTGCCATAAGAATGGCGTCGGCCTTGCCAAGTCCTGAGGCGGCACCGGTTACAATTGCGACTTTTCCTTCCAGTCTAGCCATTTTCAAATCTCCATATATTCCAGGTTTCAGGGTTGTTATTTGGATCGCGGAACATGTAATTTTTCCGGATGGCCATGTCCTTTGCGATACACAAGATTGTGGCTGGTCATGCTCAGGACAATCTCATTCCTTTGGTTGATAACGCTGTATTCAAACTTGACGTGACCCCTGTCATCCCGTGACCGGGAAGAGTATTTTTCAAGAATTCTCGATTTGGCCCTGAGACTGTCCCCCGGCCTGACAGGAACTGGCCAGCGTACCTCGTCCCAGCCTATCCCACAGACAAAATCGATGTCGTTGTTAATTTTGTGATCGAGCTGCCGCCAGAGGGCGAGAGTATGGATGCCGCTGGCGATAATGCCGTTAAAAAATGAATTCTGCGCCGCTTCCGGGTCTGCATGGAACCATTGCGGATCATACAGTGAGGCAAAGTCTGTAATCTGCTTTTCGGTCAGTGTCGCTGGCGGAGAAAGGCGCTCTTCTCCAACGCTGAGATCTTCATAACATCGCATGACTGTTCCTCCGCTCAAAACTTGAACGATTGTAGTGTGGTCAGGGGGTTAGGATTGATTGTTTTGTTTCTTGCCTGGACGAAGTTCGCGAATTGTCTTCTCCAGATGGTCCAGAAGTCGCTGGGCCCGATCAGACTTTATTTCCGCAGCTGAATTGATGGCCATCCCTTCAAGCAGATAGTGCGTCAGATCTAGGGCAAGTTCGAAAGCTTTCTGGTCACCCTCCCAGTTGGGGAAAAGTTTGCGGGCCATCAAATCCCACTCTGTGTCGAACTTTTTTCTTGCCGGCTCAAAAACCGCATAGAGGTCTTTATCCGTCCGGGATGCGACTTTTAGCTCAAAAAAAGCCACATATAGTGGATGCATTACATGCTTGAGGTAGGCTTCAATGGCAGGGCGAATCTGGCCGTTGTCCGGGGGGAGGGCATCAATCGCCTTGTAGAATGCTTTTTGCCGTTTATTGTATAGATGCTCGACTGCCGCATTAATAACGTCAATTTTGGAGGGGAAATGATGCAGCATTGCCCCGCGAGAAACCTCTGCAGTTTTAGCGATAATCAGTGTTGTGGTGTTGGCGTAGCCGTGCTTAACGATACACTCTATAGCGGCGTCCAGGATTTGTCTGCGGGTCGAGGCACTTTTGCGTGACTGAAGGCTTTCCGGTTTTCGGGTTGTCGGCCCGGTTCGGCCGGGCGATGGTTTTCTGGTCCGTGGACGGGGGGTGGCTGCAGATTCGCTCATAATTTTCCCATCTCATGTAGATATTTACGGAACCCGCTGGTTTCCCACGATATATCTTTACTACTTGCGGAGTAATAAAGCATGCTCTCAGTTGCTCGTAACATTCCCATTATCCAAAGCATTTGATTTATTGTCAATGAAACACTCCATATCTCTATTTATTTCAGAAAGTTATAGAAAAATCCATAAAAAAAACAGGTTTGATTGTTTTTATTATTGAAAGTTTTCATCGGGACATGATAGTGTTCTTGCAATGTCGGGGATCAGGAGGTCGATACGATTTGCATCATAGGGAGATCTTCAATGGATACGGCATCTGGGAAAATACACTAAATGAACAAAGTCGGAATTAAATCCTGGGGTAGCTATATCCCCAGCAGGCGAATTCATCGCAGCACCATCTTTCAGTCAGTAGCCTGGGCCAATCCGGCTCTCAAGGGACTGTCCGGAGGCAGGCGCTCATTTTGTGGATGGGATGAAGATTCCATAACCATGGCGGTGGAGAGCGCGCGGGAGTCTCTGAAAAGACTGGCAGGTCAGCCCGGGGATATAAATGCCCTGCTTTTTGCCTCGACAAGTTTTCCTTTTCTGGACCGGCAAAATTCTACACTGGTTTCTGCGGCGCTCAACCTGCCGGCCGCTGTCCGCAGTCTTGATCTGGCTGGTTCGCTCAGGGCTGGAACATCAGGACTAATCGAAGCCCAGGCAAGCGCACGCGGGGGCGATACGGTTCTGGTGTCGTCTGACAACAGGCATGCAAAACCGGGTAGTTCAGAAGAAATGAACTACGGTTCTGCCGCAGCCTCGCTGGTGCTTGGAGCCGGAGAAGTCGTTGCTGAATTCCTTGGGACCTGCAGCAGAAGTTTTGATCTGGTTGATCATTATCGCAGCTCAGGGATGGATGCCGATTATGGCTTTGAAGCGCGATGGGTCCGCGATGAAGGATATATCGGGCAGTTGGTGCCCATGCTATCGGAATTTCTTGATGCATCTGGCATGGCGCCGCAGGAGGTGGATCACGCTATACTTCCGGCAACATCAGACAGATTAAACAGAACAATTGCCGGACGGCTGGGTATTCGCAATGAAGCGGTGACTGACGGGAGATTTTTGGATGTAGGGCATACGGGAACGGCTCATTCGTTGCTTTTGCTGACTGACTGCCTGAACAACGCAGGCCCCGGTGAAACCATCCTGGTTTGCGGCTTTGGCCAGGGATGCGACGCTGTCCTGTTGCGTACGACTGAAAAGCTGGCCGGGCGGCAGACGGCTGACGTTCTGCAGACGGGGTCCCTGCCGGAACAGGATGTCGGGGACTATCTGCAGTTCCTTTCCTTTGGCGGGCAGGTGTCCATGGACTGGGGAATGCGGGCGGAGCGTGACAATCGTACAGCCATGAGCAGTTACTACCGGAACAGGGAAACGCTGACTGCCTTTGTCGGCGGAAAATGCCGGACATGTTCGACAGTGCAGTTTCCTCGAAGCGCCATATGTGTCAACCCGGACTGCAATGCGGAAGGTAGTCAGGAGGATTTCTCCATGCTGGACCTGTCTGGTAGAGTTAAGTCTTTCACCGAGGACTGGCAGGCCTATTGTGCCGAGCCACCTCTCAAATACGGCCATGTCGGATTTGATGGCGGGGCTAATATTCTTATGGAGTTCGCGGACATGCCTGTCGGTTCCCTGAAAGTCGGGATGCCGGTCAGACCGGTTTTTCGGATTAAGGATAAAGATTCTCTCAGACATTATCACCGGTATTTCTGGAAGGTTACTGCGGTGGCCCATAATGATGAGTCAACTACAGGGATGCAAAGCTGATGGCAAAGGGGATTAAGGATAAAGTTGCCATTATCGGCATGGGTTGCTCCAAATTTGGCGAGCGCTGGGATTGTGGCCCTGAAGAGCTGATGCGGGAAGCCTATGCGGAAGCCCTGCGGGATTCCGGCATTGAACAGGATGATCTTGATGCTGCCTGGCTCGGGGTGTTTTTTCAGGAACAAAGCACCGGCAAGTCAGGCATTCCCCTGTCTCAGGCTCTAAGGTTGCCCAATATTCCGGTGACCCGGGTGGAAAACCTCTGTGCCACGGGAACAGAGGCTCTTCGTGGCGCTGTCTATGCCGTGGCCTCGGGAGCCTGTGATTTCGCTCTGGCGATGGGGGTGGAGAAATTGAAAGACACTGGTTACAGTGGTCTGCCCGAGCGTACCAAAGGAACCTTTGAGGATCAGTGGTTGCCAGGATTTACGGCTCCGGGGGCATTTGCCCAGCTGGCAAGTGCTTATGCCGCCCGTCATGACCTTGATATGCAGGATGTGAAAGAGGCCATGGCTCACATCAGCTGGAAGAGCCATGAAAATGGTGCGCTGAATCCAAAAGCCCATCTTCAAAATCGTGTGACTATGGAGAAGATCCTCGAAGCCTCGATGATTTCTTATCCGCTTGGACTGTACGACTGTTGTGGAGTGAGTGATGGCGCGGCCTGCGCCATTGTCACAACGCCGGAAAAGGCCCGGGAACTGGGCCGCAGTGAAATTATGACTGTTAAGGCCATGCAGTTGGCGCCAAGCAATGGCGTAGAGTTGGGTCATAATTCCTGGGATGGCAGTTATGCGATGACAGCCAGAATAGCCTCAAAGAGAGCCTATGCCGAAGCTGGTATAGAAAACCCGCGGGAAGAGCTTAGCCTGATTGAGGTGCATGACTGCTTCTCCATCACTGAACTGGTGACAATGGAAGATTTGTTCATCTCTCCGCAAGGGGAGGCTATTCGGGATATCCGCGACGGGTTTTATGATCGGGACGGTGGTATCCCCTGCCAGATCGACGGTGGCCTGAAATGTTTTGGTCACCCAATTGGGGCGACCGGCCTGCGCATGGTGTATGAGATCTATCTTCAGCTTCAGGGCCGGGCAGGCGATCGCCAGCTTGAGACTCCCCGTCTTGGACTGACCCACAATCTTGGGGGAGTGCCGCACCGGAACATATGCAGCGTGGCCATTTTTGGCACATATGAAGGATAACAAACATGAATGACAAGACGCCAACACCGAAAAAATGGGGCTTTTCTGATGAAGAACTTGCCAGCATGGAAACGGTCTACAGGGATGGATTGATGAAAGATCAGGTGGTGCTGATCTCTGGCGGCGGGTCTGGTATTGGTCGGGCAATGGCTTTTCTATTTGCCCGCCTTGGTGCTCATGTTGTGGTGTGTGGCAGACGCGAGGAAAAACTTCTGGATGCCGCAAAAAGCATAAAGGAGAAGATCGGGGTGGATGTGACCTGTTATCCCATGACAATTCGAGATCCGGAAATGGTTGATGGGCTGATGGATATGATATTCGACAAATTCGGCCGGCTTGATCTTGTGGTGAATAATGGGGGTGGGCAGTTCCCCCAGGATGCCATTGATTTTTCCCGCAAGGGTTGGCTTGCTGTGATCGATACCAATCTCAACGGCACATGGTGGATGATGCAGACGGCAGCCCAACGCTGGATCGAGCGGAAGCAGGCTGGAAATATTATCAATATCGTGGCGCATGTGGAGAGAGGCATGCCCCAGGCAGCGCATACATGTGCCGCCCGGGCGGGCGTTATTTATCTGAGCAAATCGGTCTCTACGGAATGGGCGCCCTATACGATTAGGGTGAATTGTGTGGCCCCCGGATCAATTTCGACTGAAGGATTTGCACAATATCCGCCGGAAGCTACCGAACGTTTCCATCTGACCAACCCCATGAAACGTCCTGGCGATGCATGGGATGTTGCAGAGGCCGTGGTTTACATGGCGGCACCCTCCGGGAAATTTATCACAGGCGAGGTTTTGACCATAGATGGAGGCATGCAGCACTGGGGGGTTGTGTGGCCTGCCGGCATGCCAGATTATTTCAAAGTGAATTGAGTAAACTATGACACAGACACCATTGGGAAAAGTTTCAATTGATGAGTTGCCGGAGGGGTTGCGTCCGGCCTGGGAAACCCTGAACGGGCTGACCGGTGACGCGACATTTGTTGAAGTGTTTGCTCAAGCCCCCGAGTTACTGAAATTCGTTATGGGTGATTTTTACCAGGAAATCTTTTTTGGCGGTCGTGTTGAAAATAAATACAAACAGCTTGTGCGTCTGAGATTATCGCTCAGTCATGGTTGTCGCACCTGCAATCTGCAGAATGTACCCGGCTCACTTGAGGCAGGAGTTACCCGGGAGCAAATTGATCATCTGGAAGATTATGAGAACGGGCCTTTCAGCGAAAAGGAAAAGGCCGTCCTGGGATTTGCGGACCAGATGGCGTTGACCAATCTGGATGGAGTGATGGACCAGCAGCTTTATGATCGGCTGCACAGTCACTTTTCGGATGCGGAGATATGTGAACTGGGAACTGTAATGGCCGTTATTGGCGGCATGGCGAAATTGTCCTTTGTGATGAATCTTGTCGAAAAGGAAGACAGTTGTCCGTTTGCGAGAGCTGTTTGACCGGTCACTTTTTAAACTTGAAAGGGAGATGATGAAATGACTTATGTATTTCCGGATGGTTGGGTAGTTAATCCGGATGCCCCCAGGGAGTCGAGTGAACAGAAAGCTCCCTACATTGATAATGGCACCGACCTGATTCCTCCCCAGAAGTTCTATGATCATGAATTCAGGAAACTCGAAGAGGACAGGCTCTGGCCCAATGTCTGGATTCTGGCTGGGGTGACGTCTGACATACCCGAAGACGGCGACTATTTTACTTTTGAACTGGGCAAGGAATCTTTCGTTATCGTCCGGACGGAGGAGATGGAGATCAAGGCCTTTTATAATGTTTGTCCGCACAGGGGGAACCGGATCGCTCTGAATGAACGGGGCAGTGTCGGACAATTTACCTGTGCCTTCCATTCCTGGCAGTTTGATCTTGATGGCAACAATACGCGTATTACCGACCGTGAAACCTTTCGTCCGGAAGTGCTCTGTGCAGATGCCAGCCTGACCAAAGTTCATTGCGAAGTATATGGCGGGCTGATCTTTATTCATATGGGGGATAATCCGCCGTCGCTCAAAGAGTATCTTGGCCCGTTGGCGGACTATATACCCAAATATCATGTGGAAGACATGCATGTGGTTCGACATACAAGGGTAAGTTGGGCGGCCAACTGGAAAACCGGTCTTGATGCTTTTTATGAGACCTATCATTTGCATGCCATTCATCCGGAAACCGCGGACCTGATGGGGGATAAGGGGGTTCAGTTTGACCTCTATCCCAACGGCATGAGCCGTATGATTGTTCCGATTGGGGAAGTAACCCAGAGGCGGGAGGACCGCGAAACCGTCAATGATTCTCTCATATTTTTAATGAAAGAAGCCGGCATGTCGGAAGAGGAGTTTCCGGATAATGCCCTTGATGTAAGGCGGGCAATTCAGAAAGCAAAACGCAGGCGGGCTGAAAAGCTGGGGATGGATTATTCCGAACTGGTGGATGGCCAACTGACGGACAGCTGGGCAACCGGGATTTTTCCCAATGTTCAGATCGGCATGCATCCTGAAGGGATTTTCATTATGCGTTTTCTGCCTCATGCAACGGACCCGAATATCATGTATTACGACACCATGACCCTGTTCCGTCCGGCGGACGATCCGGACTATACCGTACCGGCCTGGATGGGGCTGCCGGAAGGCACTGATGTTTCCGGTGAAACCCGTCCTGATTGTGAATATTTCCCGCTCGGGTCCGATTTCGATCTGGGGCTTGTTCTGAACCAGGATACGGAGCTGATTCCGGTGGTACATGCCGGCCTGCAGTCCCGCGGCTTCCGGGGACAAATTTTGAGCGAACAGGAATTGCGGATCAGGCATTTCCACAGGGAACTGGATCGCTATATCAACGGCGACAAATAGAATATTTCTCCCTGACTTGATGTCCTGTCCGGACTGCCTGTCCGAGGCAGTCCGGCGGGCTTTTTCAGGTCTTGCGGGAGGGAACGGGAAGATGTGAAGAGATGACGAAGAAAGAGTATGACATTGTTGTGATTGGCGGCGGTCCCGGCGGTTATGTGTCGGCGATCCGGGCGGCGCAGTTGGGCCTGAAGACGGCGGTGGTGGAACGGGAACATCTTGGCGGCATCTGCCTGAACTGGGGCTGTATCCCGACCAAGGCGCTGTTGCGGACGGCTGAGATCTCCCACCTTCTCAAGGAGCTGCCGGCGCACGGTTTTACCGCCGGCGAGCTTTCCTTTGATCTGGCGACGGCCATCGGCCGCAGCCGCAAGGTAGCGGGTCAATTGTCCGGCGGAGTGCGGGGGCTGCTGAAAAAGAACAAGGTCACGGTGATCGAGGGGGAGGGTCGCCTGACTGGTCCCGGTGAGGTTTCTATTGGAAGAGAAAAGATCACTGCCAGGCATATCATCATCGCCACCGGGGCCCGGGCCCGGGAACTGCCGCATCTTGCGGCGGACGGGGATCTCATCTGGACCTACAGGCATGCCCTTTCGCCCAAACGGATGCCGAAAAAGCTACTGGTGATCGGCTCCGGCGCCATCGGCATGGAATTCGCCAGCTTTTATCAGGATGTGGGCGCCGAAGTGACGGTGGTCGAAGCCCTGCCGCGCATTTTGCCCAATGAGGATGAAGCGATATCAGCGCTGGCGGAGAAAATTTTCTCCCGCCGCGGCATCAGCTTGCACAGGGGGACGGAGGTTGCTGCTCTGGAGAAGAAAAAGAACAACGTCACGGCACGTCTGAAAACGCCTGAAGGCGAAGTGAAGAAAGAGTTTGATACGGTGCTTCTGGCCATCGGCATTGTCGGTAATATCGAAAATCTCGGTCTGGAGACTGCGGGGGTGAAGACGGACCGGGGTCATATTGTCACCGACCCGTATGGCAGGACCAACATTGACGGCATTTATGCCATCGGCGATGTGGCCGGGCCGCCGTGGCTGGCGCACAAGGCGAGCCATGAAGGGGTGATTTGTGTGGAGAAGATTGCCGGGCACAGCCCGCGGCCGCTGAAGGCGGACCTGATCCCGTCCTGCACCTACAGCCGGCCGCAGGTGGCCAGTATAGGCCTGACGGAGCAGGCGGCCCGGGAAAAGGGGCACGAAGTGCGCATTGGCGAGTTTCCCTTTGTCGGCAACGGCAAGGCTGTGGCGCTGGGCGAGACCGACGGCCTGATCAAGACCATTTTCGATGCCGGCAGCGGGGAGCTGCTCGGGGCTCACCTGATCGGCCCGGACGTGACTGAACTGGTCCAGGGATTTGTTCTGGCCCGCAAGCTGGAGGCAACGGAGGAGGATCTGATGGAGACGGTCTTCGCCCATCCCACTCTCTCGGAAGCCATGCATGAATCCGTCCTCGCCGCCTATGGCAGGGCCGTGCATTACTAGGAAATCAGAAGTTTTTCAACACTGTGTCGCCGTCCCAGTTTTTTGAGGATTTTTGAATCATATCAAAAGCCGCCATGATTGACTCATCCGCTTCAATCAGTTCCAGCATGCCGCCCGGATGGAAATCCGTTTCCAGATAGGCAAAATTCATGCCGGGCAGTGTTTTACCCTGCTGTCGCGGCTTGATGCCCCTTTCTGCAAAATGATCCAAGGCGTCCTGGAAACGTTCCGTGGTAACGCCCAGATGCTGTTGCCCGTAGCCGAATTTCTGCTTGAATTCTGTATAAATGGAGGGAGCATCATTATGCTGCTGGATCAGTTCGATCTGTATCTCTCCGCTGTAGGCAATCGCCACACTTATATCGATCGGACTTGGTTCGTCCCGATAAAAAATTTCCTTGAAGGGAATGTGATCGAGTAAATAAAACGGCCCCACACCCAGGGTCAGGGCCCAATGGCGGGCTGCCTTTTCGATATCCTCGACAACATAGGCGATTTGCATCACTGGGCTATAGAGAGCAGTCATTCTTTTTCTCCACTTGTGCTGGCCCAGAGAATACTCCGTTCCAGCAACTCATAAAAAACGGGGCTTTTCCAGCTGCAGCGTTCGATGCGGTAATATTCGTCAATGAGCGGCTGCATGTCGTATTTGCCGCGGCAATGCCCCAAAGTCAGATACAGGACCTGGCCCTTGCCGAAATCATTCAGATACATTACCGGCCGCGGGGCGTCCTCCGTCCAGTCGCTGTCTTCGAATTCCCGGATCGTACCAGTCCAGCGGGTTTCCAGTAGACAATGTATGTTCTGGGCATTCTTGATGAGATAGATTTCATCTTCAACTGTGAATGGTTGCAGGTTGCGGGTAAGCTCATGGTCGACGTCAGAGACAGTTATCTCGAAATCCTGCAGGGGAGGATGGGCGGCAAACTGGCTGCCCAGAAGTTCCATGAAAAGCGGAGCGTTATCGGGGCAGGCAACTTTGCCGCCTTTCATGAATTTCAGGATGGAGTTCGTTCCATGCAGGGCGATCCATCGGCCACCTTCTGAAATGTAGTCTCTCAGGGCCTTCTGCTGGTCTGGTGTCGGGATAACCTCGCAGGTATAGGTGATCAGGAAATCAGCGTTTCTGATGGCGTCAATATCGCGGTAATCTTCCGCCACTCGCGTACGAATGCATTCATGTTTGCTTAGGAGTTTCAGGATCTCCATACGCGCAAAATCAATATCGTGATATTTGCCGGAGCAGACAAAATAAACGTCTATGCGGCCCTTCTTCATTGCAACCCCTTTAAATTTATCCGAACAGATTCGGTTAAATAATAAAACAAACAAGATTGTTTTATTTATACTTGAGCCCCTGTCTGATGAAAAGATAAATTTCGGCCGGGGGAGGGAGTTGCTCAGTCGGGGAAGTTTCAGGCGCTGCTGTCGTCAAGAAAGCTGTCGACAGCCGTATTGCCGCTTCGGGCCTTGCCCATGGCAAGAATTTCCCGGAGCCTTATTTTGAGATAGTTGCGAATGCGCTCATAACGTTTTGGGTTGCGGATGAACATGGTATTGATGGACATGCCTTCCAGCAGGAACTGGGTAATATCCATGGCCAGAAGGAACAGTTCACCGGTTCCCTCCCATTCAGGGAAGAGTTGTCTGGCTGTCTGAAACCACTCTTTTTCAAACTCTTTTACCGAAGGTATGAGGATTTTCTCCAGCTCCGGATCGGTCCTGGCTGCAACTGAGAGTTCATGAAAGGCAACAAAATAGGGACTTGTCAGGTGTTGCCAGTACAGGTCAATACCCTGGTCTGTATGATCTGCGGCAGGATCGCTGGCAAGGATGGTTTCCTTGAAGTCGTTGATCCTTTTCATATTAAGGTGTTCAACAGCTGCCTTGATCAGTTGCTGTTTGTTGGAAAAGTGATGAACCATGGCGCCGCGGGATACGCCGGCTTCGCGCGCTATTTCCGTGGTGGTGGTACGGGAATAGCCGAGTTTGACAAAGCAGCGGATGGCTGCATCCAGAATCTGGGTTCTCATGCGGGCACTTTTGGTTGCCTGCCAGGTTACATCCGTTTCAGCGCCGTTGTCTTTACTGTCGGCGGGTTTGTTCTTTTTTTTGGTCATCAGTTGTTCCGTCTATAATAAACCGCGGACAGAAGTTATTCGGGCTAAAAATCTGTCTACAGCAATCAACAGTTAAAATCAAATCCGACGAGAAAAAGGAATGGAAATCCCTGCCGGGGTGGTGGGCAGGGTGTTCTATAATAAAAAACAGTCATACTTGTTTTTTTTAATTGAGTGAGCGAAAGGGAGAGAGTATAGTGGCCTCAGCACGATAAACTTGGGCAGTTTAAAAATATAAATACGTGCCATGTTTCGGGAGGAATGCAACACATCTTCCCTTTAAAAATATTGGGAGACAAAATGAAAAATCTACTTAGTTTACGGGCAGGAACCGCATTGGCGAATCTGGCCGTGTCTACAGGTATTGTGACGTTATGTGCATTGCCTGCGTATGCCCAGGAAGAAAGCGCATCAGGGGATGACAGTACAATGGTACTGGAAGAAATTCTTGTAACCGCTAGCAGGCGCGGATCGGAAAGTCTTCAGACGACCCCGGTGGCTATTACTGCTCTGACAACCGAAGCAATTGAAAAATATAATCCCCGTGACCTGAACGATATCAGTTATATGGTGCCCGGTCTCTCGGCAGGTAATGTGGCCGGGTTTAAATCCTCGTCATTTGCCATGCGCGGTGTAACCGAGAATACAATCATTGTGTATAAGGAATCGCCGGTTGGCGTGACCATTGATGATTTTGTCGTTCCGCATATTCAGACATCTAACCTTGAAATGTTCGACGTTGAACAGGTTGAGGTTCTTCGCGGACCGCAAGGCACGCTGTTTGGCAAGAATACAACAGCTGGCGTGGTCAATGTTCGGACAAAACGTCCGGTTCTGGATGAAACCTCGGTGGATGTTCGGGCAAAATACGGAAGTTTCGAAACGGCTGAGGGGCAACTGGCGGTCAATATTCCGCTGGTGAAGGATAAGCTGGCCTTCCGTTTCGCCGGCATGTATCTCTATTCTGACGGCTATTATAAGAACGGGGCCTCCTATGGTCCCCTGGCTGATTTCTTGCCGCCTGATGTAGCCGGTACGTCTGTGGCCGGTGATGGCAGCAGACTGGGCGGTGATGATGTTTTCTCGGGTCGAGCCAAGTTGCTTTGGCAGGCGTCAGATGAACTGTCCGCCCATCTCCAGTACGAGATGATCAGGGACAGCGGTGAAAGCCTGCCCAGTGTCAATGAATCATCCGCCAACGCAGTCTTTACCGCCTGGGGGTATGTCGCGCCTGAAGGTGATCCTCTCGATTATGCAGGGATCACCAATCGCGATGATCTGCTCATGAATATGTCAAAGGGGCACCGGGTAAATGTTGACGGGGTCTATCTTAACCTGGATCTGGACAAGGGTGACTATTCGTTCCATTCCGTAACCGGATACCGCTATCAGGAAAGCCGTTTGCCAAGTACCTATACCGGTGTGCCGGGACCCGTATCCCTGTTTGATGCGACCCGGGATGACAACCGCAAGACATTTCAGCAGGAACTGCGCATGGCATCTCACCTTGACGGTCCCTTCAACTTTGTGACCGGTGTTTATTATCAGCAGAACGACGTGGATTTCTGCGTGCTGCAGCTTGTTGGTTTCCTGGACAATTTCGGTCTGGGTACACCGCCGGGCTTTTTCAACAACAATCCGCTGGTTCTCTGTAATAAACAGGACGCCACCGCCCTTGCCGGTTTTGTGGACGGGACCTATGACATCAGCGACCGTCTGCATCTGACGGTCGGTGCACGCCTGACCTATGAGAAAAAGGAATGGGCCGGGAGGTCCCGCCTTTCGATAGGAGAGATTGCGGAAGATTTTTCTGTGACAACGGATGATCTGAACGAGCCGCTGGATCTTGGCGATTTCAATGCCTATCCATTTGGTGTGGTTGCCAACGAGAAGAGCTGGACAGAACCCACCTGGCGGGTTGTTCTCGGCTATGATATTTCCGACGATACCTTTGGTTATGTTTCCTATAACCGCGGCTTCAAGAGTGGCGGTTATAACGACCAGGTTGGAACGCAGCTTGATCTGGTTGCTGCGGTCGCGGCTGCGGCAGCAGATGACGCCATTCCCGATCCTACTGACCCTACAAACCCGGAAAAAGCGGACTCCTTTGAGCTCGGCATCAAGTCGAACTTCATGGAGAATCGCGCGAATATCGCCGTGACGGGGTATTATGTGAAATATTCCGACGCCCAGCGTAGCCTCAATGCCAGCTTCCCGACCGGGCAGGAAACCCTTTATTTCAATGCTGCTGAGCTAGAGGTTTATGGCTTGGAAGTTGAGGGGTCCTTACTGGTCACGGACGGGCTTCTGCTGCGGGCCAACGGGTCATACACCCATGCGGAGTTCAAGTCTTTTGAAGCGGATACGAACTTTGATGGAGTGATCGATGTGGATTTGAGTGGCTTGCCCGTTGACAAGACGCCCAAATGGATGTTCTCCATGGACGCAACTTATTCCCATGATGTATCCGATTTGGGCCGGCTGGACTGGAATGTGCGCCTTGCACATGAGAGTGAAGCTATATCCAGTTATGGAGATGGTACGTCTACTATTCCTGACGTCACACTTAATGCCAAAACCCTTATCGATGCCAGTATTACCTTTACGGACAGTGATGATAAATATTATCTTCGTCTGTATGGCAAGAACCTGACGGACGAGCGCTATCGCACAGGCGGACTCAATGTGGGGGGGATATGGGTAATGTCATCCTATGGCCCGCCAAGGTACTTCGGTGCGGAAGTAGGGTTTAAATTCGGTTCCTGATGCGATCAGATAACTCTTTACTCTTATCTAACAGCCTGCAGAACTCTGCAGGCTGTTTTTTTGCCAGGAGAACTTTTTTGATTATTACATGCAAAGAAAATGAGTTTTCCGGTGCCTCCCGGTCGCACCATTTCTACAGAAATTCCCAACTTTCCCCGCGTATCTGTATCCTCCGGAGTCTCCATATACTTATGGAGGCTTCTCGCAGATTGCTGTTCCGTGACTTAATATTCACGTACTGTGAATTCTGCAGCAGTTTTTCCAGAAAAATCATGTAAATTTTCAGTTTCGTTTCAGCTTGACCTGATAGGGGTTGCTTCATGATCAATGGAGCATTCATATGCAGTTCAGTAAAACAATAATCAGGACAACCCTTGCCGGCCTGTTTCTGCTGTTTCCCGGCCACTTGCTGGCAGAGGAACATGGTGGGGAACATGGTGGGAAACATGGTGAGGAACATAAAGGCGCGCATATCACACTTACACAGGATGCCACCCTGTCGATGGGTGAGGTGGTCGGTCTCACTGCCGAACGGGCGCCCGAACGCTATATGGTCGAGGCCCGCACCAGGACAGGCAAGGCCTATCGTCGCAAGGCCTCGAGTTTTTTTTCCGACAGCCCCCAGATTTCAGTTCATCACCAGAATGATTTCCTGATGTCCGATCAGGGGCTCAGGGAATGGGAAGGCCGGCTTGACTTGCCAATCTGGATGCCTGGTGAGAAGCGGGCCTGGCAGAACCGGGCCCGGGCTGCCGGTTCTGAAGCCGACGCCTACCGTGACCGGCTTGTGTGGGAAGTTGCCGGCGAGGTCCGGGAATTGCTCTGGCAGGTAAAGCTTACCGAAGCGGCCCTTCAGGATAACCGGGCGGCGCTGGAAACCGCGGAAAAATTGCTTGATGATGTGGAACGGCGGATTAAAGCCGGCGATCTTCCCAAAAACAGCGTTATTCTGGCCCGTCAGGAACTGGCCGCCCGCCGGATCGCCCTGAAAGGGGCGGAGCGGGACTATGTGGACAGTGCCATGACCTATCAGACCATTACCGGACTGGCGAGCATTCCTGCCAGCGTTGAAGAGCAGCAACAGGAGGTAGAGGACGACTATGCCGTTCCTCCTGTCACCCATGCCCGCCGCCAACTGGAGTATTATCAGGCGGAATATGACAGCGCCCGTGCCAGTTGGTCCAGCTCACCGACGGTGACGTTTGGCGTTAAACGGGAGCGGGGCGGTTATGACGACCGGTCAATAGACTCCGTCAGCCTCGGTCTTGCCATTCCCCTGGGTAGTGCCACCCATTCAGCCCCCCGGCGGGCAGAGGCGGCTGAAAAGCTCGCCGTGGCGGAGCGACAGCTGGCGCTGGCCATGCGGGACCAGAAACTTGCCCTGCATGAGGCGGAACACGAACTTGAAGTCTGCCTGGTGCAAATGGAAATCACCGAGGAACATTTTGCCATGGCAACTGAAAATCTGCGCCTCGCCAGACGGGCGTTTGAGCTTGGGGAAAGCGACCTGATGGACCTGCTGCGTGTACAGGATCAGTATTTCCAGTCCTCCGGCACTCACAGCCTGCAGAAACTGCAATGTGGCCTGGCCGTGGCCCGACATAATCAGACAAAAGGGATTTTTCCGCAATGATCAGACTATTGAGTATCGCGGCCGTTGCCGCAGCACTGGTTTATACCCCGGCACAGGCGCAGGAGAGCATTACCCTGGAAATGACCCGGCTCAAATCGCTTGGTATCGAGACCAGCACCCCGGAAGCGGTGAAAACGGTCTGGAGTATGGCGTATCCTGCCGAGGTGGTGATCCCCAACAACCAGATACAGATTGTAACCTCCCTGTATCCGGGGCTGGTCAAGATCCTTTATGTCGGTGAAGGCGACCGGGTCACAGCCGGACAATCACTGGCTGAAATTGCCAGCCCGGCCTTTCTGGAGGCCCAGCAGGATTATCTGGATGTCCTCGCGACCCTTGAAATGGAACAGAAAAATTTTGCCCGCGACAGCATGTTGCTGGAGGAGGGGGTTATTTCTGAAAAACGGTTCCAGGCGGCCAGGGTTGCCCTGAGTCAGGCAGAAAACGGACTTGCCCGCCAGAAACAGGCCCTGATTTTTGCCGGTCTTGATGCGGGGCAGGTGGACCGTTTGGGCAAAAGCCGCAGGATATTTCCCACACTTACCCTGACGGCATCATTTGACGGCACTGTGCTTGAACAGATGGTGCGGACTGGCGAGCGCATTGATGAGGCGACGGCCCTCTACAGTGTCGGCCGGATGACTTCCCTGTGGCTGGAAATTCATGTGCCGGCCGCACAGGTCGGCCATATGGAAATCGGTGGCAGGGTGCGACTTGAAACTCTCGGTCTTGAGGGAGAAATTATCTCTCTTGGCGGCATGATTCATGAGGAGGATCAGGGTGTTCTGGTGCGTGCGACGGTTACGGAAAAAGTCGACCGGCTTATTCCCGGTCAGTTTGTCACTGTTCGGCTGGAACAGGGGTTTGGTTCCCGCCAGGGGTATCGTATACCCCGGCAGGCGATCTTCCGGGATGCCGAAGGCGCCTATATTTTCCGCCAGAACAGCAGTGGTTTCACCCTGCTGCCCATCACTATCATGGCCGAAGAACAGGATGCTGTCGTGATCGAGGTCGAGGCAGACCTGTTAGACCGTGACCGGATCGCGGTCAGCGGCATCAGTGTGCTGAAGGGCATCTGGCAGGGTCTGGGGAGTGAGGAATAATGCTGAAGAAACTGATCCAGTTTTCCCTGACCCAGAGGCTGATGATCCTGCTGGCCAGCCTGCTGATCATCGGCGGTGGTGCAATGGCCTTTCGGGACACGCCCATTGATGCCTTTCCCGATGTGTCCACTACCCAGGTCAAGATTATCCTGAAAGCGCCGGGCATGACGCCGGAAGAAGTGGAATCCCGGATTACTGCGCCGGTAGAGGTGGAGATGCTGGGCCTGCCAAACCAGAGCATTCTGCGCTCCATCACCAAATACGCCCTGACCGATATCACCATTGATTTCGAGGAAGGCACGGATATCTACTGGGCCAGGCAGCAGGTTTCCGAACGGCTTGGCGCCATCATGGAAGACCTTCCCGATGGTGTAACCGGCGGCATTGCGCCCATGACCACGCCACTGGGTGAAATGTTTATGTTCAGCATCGACGGCGATGGCATGAGCCTGATGGAAAAACGGTCCCTTCTGGACTGGGTGATCCGGCCGGCCCTTCGGACGGTGCCGGGGGTGGCGGATGTCAATGCCCTTGGCGGTCATGTACGCAGTTTCGAAGTGGTGCCTGACAATAAGGCGCTGATGGCGCACCGCATTCCCCTGTCCGACCTGATCAATGCTCTGGAACAGAATAATCGCAACGACGGGGCAGGGCGCCTGGACGAGGGCGAAGAAGTGCTTCTGGTGCGGACGGGCGGCAGTATCGTCACTCTGGAAGATGTGGCTAATATTGTGGTCAAACCACACCCGGTCGAGCCCGTCCGGGTCCGTGATCTGGCGACGGTTCAGCTTGGCGCCATTACCCGTTATGGCGGGGTGACGGCCAACGGCATCGGCGAGACAGTCGAAGGCCTTGTTCTTGGCCTGCGCGGCGCCAATGCCCAGGATGTGGTCGAGGGGGCGCGCGAACGTCTTGCTGCCATCGAACCAAGCCTGCCGGAAGGCGTAAGCATCAACATTTTTTATGACCGCGGCAAGCTGATCGACAAGGCAATTCATTCGGTCTCCAAGGCGCTGATGGAAGCCATTGTACTTGTGCTTATCCTGCTGGTTGTTTTCCTCGGCGACCTTCGTGCGGCGCTGACCGTGGCGCTGATCCTGCCGCTCGCGGCGCTGGCGACCTTTATCCTGATGAACCGGTTTGGCATGTCCGCCAACCTTATGAGCCTCGGCGGCCTCGCCATTGCCATCGGCATGCTGGTGGACGCGGCGGTCGTGGTAGTGGAAAATATCGTCACCCATCTTGGTCATCGCAAGGGAAACGGCCAGCCCCGGTTGCATATTATTTACCGGGCAGTGAGCGAGGTCTCCGTGCCGATGGCATCCGGTATTTTCATCATCATTATTGTGTTCCTGCCGCTGCTGTCGCTTCAGGGTCTGGAGGGCAAGCTGTTTGTGCCGGTGGCGCTGACTATTGTTTTTGCCCTGTCTGCCTCGCTGGTCCTGTCCCTGACGGTGATACCGGTGATTGCTTCCCTCCTCTCCTTCAATGAGGATCACAAGGATACCTGGCTGGTGCGCAACCTTCAGAAGGGCTACCGTCCACTGCTTGCCTGGTCGCTGGAAAATACGCGCATCGTCGTTATCGCCTCGGTGGTCCTGCTGCTGCTGGCGGCTGTAACCTATACCCAGGTGGGCAAGACTTTCATGCCGGTAATGGACGAGGGCGACATCCTTCTGCAGGTGGAAAAGTTACCCTCCATTTCCCTTGGAAAGTCGCTGGCGATTGATGTCATGATTCAAAAGAAACTGATGGCGGAAGTGCCGGAAATTACCGGTTATGTCTGGCGTGCAGGTTCCGATGAACTTGGACTCGATCCCATGGGGCTTAATGAAACCGACGGATTTCTGGTTCTCAAGCCTCGTGAGGAATGGTCTGTGGACAGCAAGGACGAACTGATCGAGAAAATTCAGGCGGTGATCGCGGATATTCCCGGTGTGGGGTTTAACTTCACCCAGCCCATTGATATGCGGGTATCGGAGATGCTGACCGGGGTGCGCGGCGATATTGCCATCAAGATATTTGGTGAGGACCAGGACGAACTCAACCGTATCGGTGAACAGATCGTTGATCTGATGAACGGCATAGACGGGGCCGGCAATATCTATAAACCGGCCAATGACGGCGCCCAATATCTGCAGCTCAGCGTTGACCGGCTGGCGGCGGGACGGCTTGGTCTCAATGTTGATGACCTGACGCAGGCGCTCCGGGCCCAGGTGGAAGGGGTGACCGTGGGCACTGTTTATGAAGGCGCCCGGCGCACGCCATTGCTGGTGCGTGGTCCCCAGGATCTTCGGGATAATCCTGCCATGTTCAGCAACCTGACCCTGCCGCTGCCGGACGGGCGCAATGTACCGCTGTCCCAGGTGGCTAAAATCGAACGGATTGAGGGGCCGGTGTCGATCAAGCGTGAAAAAGGATCCCGCCTGGTGGTGGTGATCGGCAATGTTAAAGATCGCGACCTGGTTGGTTTTGTCGATGAGGCCAAACAGCGGGTGGCCGAAAAGCTTGCTCTGCCCAGCGGCTATTATCTGGAATGGGGCGGGCAGTTTGAAAACCAGCAACGGGCCTCTAAAAGGCTAGCCCTGGTGGTGCCGGTGGCGCTCGGCCTGATTTTCCTGTTGCTGTTTTCCACATTCCGGTCGGTGCGTCAGGCGCTGCTGGTGCTCAGCAACATACCTTTCGCCATGACCGGCGGGATTATCGCCCTGTGGCTTGCCGGTGAATATCTGTCGGTGCCGGCCTCTGTGGGTTTTATCGCTCTTTTAGGGATTGCCGTGCTCAATGGCGTCGTGATGGTGACTTATTTCAACCAGTTGAAGGAAATGGGCAAGTCAATGCAGGAGATCATTACCGAGGGCGCCAGCCGCCGTCTGCGTCCGGTTCTGATGACAGCCAGTATTGCCGCTTTCGGGCTGGTGCCGCTTCTGCTGGCCACCGGACCCGGATCGGAAATCCAGCGGCCGCTGGCCATTGTGGTGATCGGCGGGCTGTTTACCTCGACCCTGCTGACTCTGGTGCTGCTGCCGATCCTTTATCGTCGTTTTGCCTTTGGCCAAAATAAAGGAGCTGCCTGATGTCTCTCTGTCTGCTCAGCATAACTACACCCGTCGCGCTGGAGGATACGTTCGTTGACTGGCTCATGGACAATCCCCTGGTCGACGGATTTACCAGTATCCCGGTTTCCGGGCATGGTGCGTCGGAAAGCCGGATGACTTTGGCGGAACGGGTGACGGCCCGGTCGCGCCGGGTCATGTTCCAGGTCCATATGGAGCAGCCCACGGCGGAACAGCTCCTTGGTGAAATAAAAAGCAGCTTTGCGGGAACTGACCTGCACTATATGCTGGCACCATTACTGGAGGCAGGACACCTTGAACAGGATGACTAAACAACTCTTTTCTTTTACAGGGTTGTGTCTGGTGCTGTCACTGGTGCCAATCAGTATCAGTACGGCGTTTTATGCCTGGTCTGCTGAAGAGGAACGATATATCTCCCATCATCTAAGTCCGGAGCAGCTTGTCAGGTTGCAACAGGATGGAGATATCCTTGGACTGGAGGAAATTATCAACCTGGTACGGCGCAATGAAAGCGACCGGTTGTTGGAAGTGGAACTTCTGGAAAAGAATGATACTCTCTATTACAAGGTAGAGATTCTGGAAAAATCCGGAATTGTAAAAAAATATTTACTGGATTCCCGGACCGGAAAACCGGTCTCCTGTGACGACTAGGAAGAATATATGCGCCTGTTGCTGGTGGAAGATGATCCAAAACTGGGCCCGCACCTGCAGAAAGATTTGCAGGGACGCGGTTATGCGGTGGATCTGACATCCTCTGGCGAGGAAGCGGAATATATGGGACAGGAAGTTCCCTACGATATCATTATCCTCGACCTGGGGCTACCGGATAAGCCGGGGACGGAGGTCCTCAAGGCCTGGCGGAGAGAAAGTCTATCAACGCCGGTGCTGATCCTGACTGCCCGGGACAGCTGGCAGGAAAAGGTGGAAGGTTTCCAGGCCGGCGCCGATGATTATCTGGCCAAGCCTTTTCATTTTGAAGAACTCGTGGAGCGGCTCGCGGCGTTGATCCGTCGTGCCAACGGGCGGGCGACACCGGTTCTTGAAGTAGGTAGTCTTAAGCTGGATGAAGCTGGCCAGTCGGTGATCCTGGTGGGCGGGACCTCCCATTCACTGACGGGTACCGAATACCGTCTTCTCCACTATCTGATGCTCAATCCGGGTAAAATCCTGTCCAAGAGCACCCTGACCGAACATGTTTATGAGTTTGATGCAGACAAGGACAGCAATGTCATCGAGGTCTATATCCGTCGCTTACGGAAAATACTTCCCGACGGCATGATCCGGACCCTGCGCGGGCAGGGGTATATGTTCGATGGAGGTCCGGCATGAAAAGTCTCAGGGACCGCTTGACGCTTAACGTATTGATTACCTCGATCCTGTTTTTCATTTTCATGATCGCCTTCAATATCTATTACTTCAATCGTTTCGGGGAGGAATTCGTTAAAACCCGTCTCGAGCATGATATCGAGACTCTGCTTGCCGCGCTGGAGATTGACCCTGCGAACGGTCTTATCGTTCTTGAGGAAAACCGGATCAATCCGATTTTTAAACAGCCTTATTCCGGACATTACTATCGCATTGACGCGGGCGGGCAGACTTTTTTGTCGCGCTCCCTGTGGGATTATGTCCTGCCGCCTCACGACCATGCCCTCGGGACCCAGGATGTACACCATATACCCGGCCCTCAGGGGCAGACCCTTCTGCAGCTTGAGGCCAGCTACCGGATTGAGGACAGGGATGTGCTTGTTTCCGTGACCGAGGATTACTCTCCCATTCTCAATAATCTGAAATGGCTCGGGCTTCTGATTACGTCACTCGGGGCAGGGATCATGGTGATCCTCAGCCTGATGCAGCGCTGGATGGTGGTGCGGGGCCTGAGCCCCCTGACTGAAGCGCGCCGGGAACTCACGAAACTTGACCAGGGAGAGCTTCAGCTTCTCCAGGAAGATGTACCCGAGGAGATCAGGCCTCTGGTGGAGGAGATCAACCAGCTTCTGGTGCTGGCGGACAATCGCATCAAACGGTCGGCCACAGCGATCGGGAACCTGGCTCACAGCCTGAAAACTCCGCTGGCATTGCTGGAACATGTTTTGAACCGTACAGAAACCGGTGCCGACGAAGGCACCCGCAAGGACATGCAGCAGGCACTGGAAGACATCCGTTATCAGCTGGACAGCGAACTCCGGAAGGCCCGGATTATCGGGACCCCGACCCGCGGGCAGAAAATATCCGTATCCCAGTATATCTCGCCGCTGGTAGAAACCCTGAAAAAGGTTCACGCCTCCAGGGGACTGGCATTTGACATTCATCTTGGGCCGGGCGCGGTTTTTGCCGGGGACAGTCATGATCTGATGGAGCTTGTGGGCAACCTCATGGATAATGCCTGCAAATGGGCGGAAAAGAAGGTCAGGTTGAATATTCGTCAGCTGGATGATGGCCTTCTGGTCGAGGTCAGCGACGATGGGCCGGGCGGTACTGCGGATGTGTTTGCCAACCTTGAAAAACGTGGCATCCGCCGGGATGAATCCGGTGACGGTCATGGTTTGGGGTTGTCCATTGTGCGGGAAATTGTCGACCTCTACAGGGCGGACATAGAATTTTCCCGTTCGCCTGACCTGGGTGGTCTGGAGATCAGGGTTCTATTTTCCTGAACGGGGATGCGAAGTTGTAAAATGCGTAAATGATGCGCATTTTTATTTTTAACATATTGAAAATAAATATGGTTCCGGCACCTCCCGGTTGCACCAATTTCCTTTCACAAATATTCTGCCTTTGTAATTCGTGACCGTGGTGCCTCAACGATCACAAAAGCTCAGTGGCGCAGACTGAAGAGGCTGATCTGACGTGTAATAAGGGTTATATCCTTCTGCAGGCGTTTGATCTCCTTCATTCGGGAAAAAATTTCCAGGGTAATATTCAGCGAGACGGTCTGTGTTATGGACACATTGTTTAACGTGTTGGTTAAAAGTGTGACATGACCTTCATTGGTCTGGTGAACGATTTCTGTAAAGGTTTCTGGCGTGGCTGTCCCGCTGTTCGACAGGGGGGGGAGGACGTCGCGGCTGCGGATACCATGCTGGTATCAGTGGTGCTTGCTTCAGGCGCTGCGCCCGTTGCGGTTTCCTGTGACCCCTGTACGGAACAGGAGTTGGCAGCGCAGGAAGCAGAGTGAAATAAAGATAATAATACTCATCGACGGGACCAGCTGCCCGGTTTGGGAGCCTTTTTAAAAACTCTAATCCAGCAAGCCCTCCAGTTGTTGAAGTTTTTCGTGGGCTGTTATCATATCGGTTCTTGGGGCGGCCATACGCAGGTCCCGCAGTTTCTCCAGCGCACTGAGCAGTGCCGGGAGCGGGGGGCCGCTGGCAGTAATCTGTTTCAGGTGTTTTTCCTCCATGTCGCCTGAAGGGGACTCGATGAAGCGGCTGACGAGCTGGTTGTGGTGTTGCTCTGCCGTATGTCCATGTGCCCGGCAGACGTCCAGGAATGCCTTTCCATTACACTGGAACCAGTCCTCTTGGTTTGATGATTCTGCGGCTTCAAGAAGCTCGTCCAGAAGGCTTTTGCGACGCAGGCAATCCATCAGGCGTTTTTGGTCTTCGGGAAGCATATAGGGCATTTTATCAACCATCATCTGGGCGTAATAGGGATCGTTGCCACGACAGAGCCCGAGGAGAAGGTCAATCTGATTGATCCCCGCAAAGTCGCCGGCATTGGCGCCTCGATATTCGGCCCGGCCGACCCTGTAGGGTTTATAATAGGGCCGGACACAATAAAAGAACCGGCGCACATCCAGGGTTTCAAACAGGACTTCGTTATAATGCGCCACGTCTTCCAAGGCCTCCCGGGCCGTTTTGAGAAGCAGCCAGGCGGCCTTGTTCGATATTCCTATAGGAGAAATCCGCATCAGGGCATCTGCCGCCCGCATATAAGAGAAGATACCCATGGTATTATAGTCAATGAAGATGAATTCATCCTTCAGGGAGGTAAAACTTTTCTGGACACCGTTGACGGCCCTGTTGCGGTCCGCAAGATGAGCCGTGGCGAAACGGGGCGCGACCCCCAGTGAGGCGCCGATATGCAGACCAAGGGCAGAGGCCTCCTGGAACGGAGAGCTTTTCTCCCGTGCCGGGTTGGTCAGTTCATGCCGTCTCAGGGCACCCAGAAAAAGCCCCAGGTTGCCGAGCAGGTCGTAGGCCCGGTCGAACCCTTCATCTGTATTTCCCTCGTTGACCAGCGGGCGGATCAGCTTGTTGCCTTCTTCCACGAGCGCGTGTTTGATGTCTTGCCCGATCTCCTCAATGTCCGCAGGATCTTCCCGGCAAAAATAGAGTTCTTCCAGGGCGGTATTCATCTCCACAAAGGACGTTCGGATCCAGTGATCGAATTGTTCAGTTGCTGTGCTCATTGATCTTTACCGTCGTTAAGGTTGGAAAAATAGGTTTCCATGCGGTTCATGGCTTCCTCAATCCTGTCGTAGGGCTCGGCCCCGAAACATATGCGCAGGTGGCCTTCACCGGCTGACCCGTAAAAAACGCCCGTTTCCACAACCACCCGGCATTTCTCGAGCAGCTCATCCGCGATCTCCCGGGATGCCTTGCCGGTTCCGGAAATGTCGGGAAAGGCATATATGGTGGCCTGCGGCACAGGGCAGGTTACGCCCGGCATCCGGTTCAGGCGCTGCACCACAAGATCGCGACGACGACAGTCGTCAGCAAGCATTTCCCGAATGCAGTCCTGGGGCCCCTCGAGGGCGGCCCGGGCGCCTTCCTGAACGAAGACATTCACATGGGCCACATCATTCATTGTCATTTTCAGAATGCCGGGGATGAACTTTTCATGGGCGACGATATATCCCACACGCCATCCGTCCATGGCATAGGCCTTGGTGAAGGCGAACAGGCTGAAGGTGCGTTCAAACATGCCGGGGAGGGAGGCAATGCTGACATGCCGGTTGCCGTCATAGCAGATCTGTTCATAAACTTCATCGGTCAGCACCAGAAGATCATGTTTGATGGCGAGTTCCGCCAGTCCCTGCAATTCTTCCCGGGAATAGACCCGGCCCGTCGGATTGGCCGGGTTTACCAGGCAAATCATCCTGGTTTTTTCGGTGATCTTTTCTTCAATCAGGGCGGGATCGATGGAAAAGTTATTATTCTTGTCCAGGGGGGCTAACACGACCTTGCCGCCGGCCAGCTCGATCTTGTTAATATGCTGGGGGTAATAGGGCTCCAGCAGGATCACCTCGTCACCCGGATCAAGGGCGGCCATGAGCACTGCGTAGGAGGCGTGCGTCAGGCCGTTGGTCACGATAATCTCGTCTTCACCGACTTGCAGGTCGTTATAGTCGGCGATCCGGTTGACGATTGCCCGGCGAAGGGACGCGTTTCCCGGAAAGTCTCCGTAATGGACCAGCCCTGACTGCAGCGCTTCGATGGTGGCATTCTTGATGTGTTGCGGGGTGTCAAAACTGGGCATTCCGACTTCAAGATGGATGACATCAATGCCCTGGGCCATCAGTTTTACGGCTTTCTGGTACATGCCAAAGCTTTTCGGCGAACTGCTGGATATACGGTCGGCGGGCCATTTCACGATGAGAGTCTCCTTTTGTTATATCTGGAGAAAGATGTAACAGAAGAAATGGGAAATTAATGGCCAAATATATTTGTAAAAATGATTAATTGTAGATAATATAATACGTAAATCTTAATTTTATGAAATTAATATCTATAGGGTATTAGAGTGGATTCAACAGATAAGCGAATTCTCAAAGCCTTGCAGAAGGATGGTCGCATGACCAACCTCAAGCTGGCCGAGGAAGTTAACCTTTCTCCCACGCCCTGCCTCAAGCGGGTACGGGCGCTGGAGGAAAAAGGCGTCATTGACCACTATTGCGCGGTCCTTAATCCCGAAAAGGCCGGATATGGTGTAAATGCCATGATCTTAATGAAAATTTCCGCCAATACCCGGGAAGCTGCCATGGAGTTTGCTGACGCAATTGCAAAAATCAGCGCCGTGACGGAGTGCCATACTGTTGCAGGGCGTTATGATTATATATGTCGTGTCTATGCACGGGATATGCGTGAACATGAACGCGTTGTACAGGATGAACTTAGCCGGCTTCCGGGTCTTTCTTCGATGGAAACGCTTTTTGTCCTCAGTACTGCTGTGGAGTTCAGAGGCTTCTCTTTTTAAGCATGGGCCCAAGGGGATAACAGGATAGGGACAGGTTCGGGCGGGTTCAGCCGCCACAGCTGCCGTCGCCTGTGCAATTTCCTCCTTAACCTATTGGGATTATTGAACGTTCCGGTGCATCCCCGTCGCATGATTCCAAAGATTTCCCTCTGTTCTTTAAGATGTATAAAACGCTATTTCTTCGGCAACTGCATTCTGTTTTCGCCAAAATGATTTGGATATTATGAGACGGTAAAACTCTTCTGGCGGCATTCACTCGGGCTGATGCCGAATTCCTGCCGGAAGGCCTTACTGAAGTGTGAGGTGTCGTTAAAACCGCAACGGAAGGCCAGTACAGTGATGGAAATATCCTGCGCACTGGGTTTGCCAAGCTCCACCCTGGCATTGATGAGCCGCTGTTGACGGATGTAGCCGGCAACAGTATGGCCTGTTTCGCTGAATACCTTGTACAGGACAAGTCTCCGGAAGAAATCTGTGCCGCCCGCAAGGATCTGATCGAGCGGGCCCGGTCGGGCAAGTTGACGGTGAGGGAAATGACCGGCGGCAGCTTCACCATCAGCAATTTGGGTCTTCGTCGGATCCAGTATTTTACGCCGATTATTAACAGGCCCCAGATCGCCATCCTTGGCATTGGTCAGGTGGTGTGCAAGCCTGTGGCGCTGGCGGTCGATGAAATCTCTGTGCGGCCCATGCTTGGTCTTTCCCTGACCAGCGATCACCGGGTCGTTGACGGCGATCCCTCCGGTAGTTTTCTGACTTATCTGTGTGATACAATTGAGAATTCCAGAGGAACTTTCAGTTGAGGGGAAACACCGACCGGATCAGATGAGTTTCATGTTTACAGTTACTATTTGAAGACAGATCAGGGGCCATTGCTGGTCCAGGAAGCTGCCGCCATAACTATATCTTAATCATCCCTGGGATCCGGCAGGATGTCGCTCCGAAAAGTGATAGTTGAAGTGTTTTGGGGAATCCCGTCTACTGGGAATACAACCGACAACATATAATGTGGAGGCAGAGGATGGTCTATCGGGGACCCGATCAATTACCAGCGGATCGTATTGTTGATTTCGATGTTAACATGCCGCCGAACCTTGAAAGAGGGTTCCATGAGAGCTGGCACAATTTGATCAGTTCTACGCCGCACAGGATCTTATGGACAAGGGAGAACGGTGGTCACTGGATTGTAACGGACGGCGCCCTGCTTCATGAATTTTTCCGGCAACCGGACCGGCTTTCCAACAAAGTCCTTTTTGTGCCCCGCAAAACCGCAGAACTGCACCAGCTTATACCAACGACCCTGGACCCGCCGGAACATACCCCCTATCGCAATCTGCTGAATAAGGCCCTGTCACCCGGAACGGTGCGTCGCGTATCCGGTCAGGTTCGTCAGGTCTCGGCTGAGCTTATTGACAGTTTTGCAGGTCGGGGAGAATGTGACTTCATTGCTGAATACAGCAGTCTGTTTCCGATCCGCATCTTTATGTCGCTGGTGGATTTGCCGGAAGAGGATGTGGACAGGCTTAAATACTGGTGTGATGCCCTTGTTCGCCCGAACCCGGACTTGTCTTTCAATGATGCAACGGCGTTACTGGTTGAATACATGCTGCCGATTGTTCGCAGCAGGCAGGGCGGGGCCGGTGGCGAGGATCTGCTATCGGAATTGATGACAGGTGAGGTGGATGGTCAGAGGATCACAGAAGAAAGTGCGCTCAAGCTTGCCATTCAGATACTCATTGCCGGTCTGGATACAGTGGTCAACATTCTCGGCTTTATCTGGCTTTATCTGGCCAGAACACCCGAGGTCCAGAAGCAGATTGCAGAAGCCGGAGACAGGATCGGGTTCGTGGAGGAACTGGTTCGTCGTTTTCCGGTGGTGTCCATCGCCCGGCTGGCCCAGGAAGATATTCAGGTCGATGATGTGATCATAAGGGCGGATGATGTTGTGGCAATGCCGACCATGGCTCACGGTCTCGATCCCAAGGCCAATGTCTGTCCCATGCAGGTGGATTTTGAACGGGCAAAGAAAAGCCATTCGACCTTCGGGGCGGGGCCGCATCGCTGCCCGGGTGCCCATCTGGCGAGAACGGAAATACTTGCCACTCTTGATGCCTGGTTCGACCGTATTCCGGCTTTCCGTTATGACGGTGACGGGCTTCCGAAGATGCATGGTGGCATAGTCGGCACCATGGAGAACCTGCCGTTACGCTGGGACTGACGGAAAGAGGTTTTAAAAAACGGAAGGTCAGAGTTTGACAATGACTTTGCCTATATTGGCGCCGGTAAACAGCTTGGCGTAAGCCACCAGCATGTTTTCCAAACCCTGGGTTTCGTCAAAAGGCATGGTGACTTTGCCTGCCTCAAGCCATGTTTTGAGCTGAGCGGTCAGTTGATTACCAATTTCAAAGAAATCAGGACAGAGAAAGCCACGCACGGTCAGGCGTTTCATCAGGATCTGGTCGAAATTGGACGGGCCTGGCAACCGTCCACCTTCAGCGTAGCTGGCGATCAGGCCGCAAACGGCGATACGCCCATGCAGGGCCATGTTGGGCAGGACGGCATCCAGAATCGGGCCGCCGACATTGTCAAAATAGACATCAATGCCGCCCTCGATTTTTTCAAGTTCTGAGGCGACATCGGAATTTTTATAATCGACGGCACCGTCAATTCTCAGGCTGTCAGTAAGAAATGCGCATTTTTCAGGGCCACCGGCTAGACCATAAACTTTGGCACCCATGACTTTTGCAATCTGGCAGGCCAGGATACCGGTCGCCCCGGCGGCGGCGGACACGAGTACCGTATCGCCGGCTTGTGTATTTGCCACTTCCCGCAGGCCGAGGAGGGCAGTCCAGCCATTCAGACCCACCACGCCGAAATGCTGACGGGGATCGGAAACATTTTCATCCATTATGCGCAAGTCGGAGAGTTCCGGCTTGACCAGAGAATAGTCTGCCCATTGACCGAAACAGCGTACAAAATCGCCTTCCTTGAAGGCCGTGTGCCGGGAAGCGACAACCCGGCCGAGGCCAAGCCCCATCATGGGGGAGTCCAGCGGCAGCGGTGGTTGATATGAATCTGTCCGCGGTGTCATCCACATACGCGTTCCCGCGTCAAGGGAGAGATATTCATTTTTGATCAGGACTTCGCCATCGCCTGTCTCGGCCAGCGGTGCGGTTTCAAGTGACAGGGCGGATTCGAAGTCATTACCCTCGGGGTATTTGTTCAGTTTCCAGAAACGGTTTGTTACCATAGTTGATGTTCGCTTCCGTCAGTCGAGCGGGGTACCGGTTGCTTTGGCAATGGCAGCTGTGTCAAAATAATAGGGTGTAATGCCGCAGATTTTGTCTCCGCGCAGATGAAAGACTTCAGTTATTTTCATGGCCAGACGTTCGCCGTTATGGCGGGAGGTCGCATGGAATGTCAGCAGGCACACAACATTATTCTCGGAAATGGTCATGTCATGGAATTCCAGATCAGGATCTTCCCAGAATTCGAAGACATGAGTATAGAGACGTTGTAGGGAATTCTTGCCGTTGAAGGTGCCACCAAAAGGCAGACTATCGGCCTCTATAATACAGAAATCGTCGGTCAGTTGTTCTTCAACCTCGTCCCATTTGCCTGCTGCCGTGAGCTCGTACAGGTGGTTAATCTGGTTTTTGATCTGATTGTAAAGGTTCGTATCCATTCTGAAAGTTCCTGTTTGCCGGTTAATGGTCGTGTTATGACGAAGTCAGCCACGTTCAGTTTAAAAAACGGCATGGGTCAAAGTAGAGTTTAATACTGGGTTTCGGAGGGCTTAAAGTCACCTGTGAAATTCAACAGGTGTAACATAGTCATATGTGGAAGAAGATGGGGGCGGAAGTGCAGGGGATTCTTGCGCGAATTCCCGTTGCAGCAGCCGTACTGTGGCAGGCTGAAATGAAAGGAATAAAAATCATGACACAGCTGGGAAGGCTTGATGGACGGGTGGTCTTGGTTTCAGGCGCCCTCAGGGGGATCGGCAGGGCTATAGCCGAATGCCTTGCGGCAGAGGGGGCGACAACAATTCTGACCGATCTGGATGCGGAAGACACTGCTGAAGTGGCAAACGCCTTGGAGACAATTGCCGGCGCCCATTATATCCGACTGGATGCAACACAGGAAGAACAATGGAAGGCAGCTGCCGAACATGTTGAGGCGGATTTCGGTCGCCTTGATGTCCTGGTGAATAATGTGGGTGCGGACCTGACCGGCAAGGTTCAGGATCTGGAGCTTGAAGCCTGGCACCGGTTAATGTCGCTTAATCTGGACTCTGTTTTTCTGGGGACCAAATATTTCTTTGCCCTTCTGGAAAAGGCCGGAAAACTGACCCCCTACGGTTCGAGCATTATCAATATCAGTTCCATTATGGGTATTGTCGGTCTTGGTGAGGTGTCCGCCTACAATGCCTCCAAGGGTGCAGTGCGTCTGTTTACCAAGTCAAATGCTCTTGAATTTGCTGAAAATGGTACACCGATCCGGGTCAATAGCGTTCATCCCGGTTTTGTCGAAACGCCGTTGCTACATAAGGGAATGGAAAAATGGGCCGCCCGGGCCGGTACGACGGCGCAGGCGCTGATTGATGCGATGGCTGAGGGTACACCGGTCAAACGATTGGCCCAACCGGTTGAAATTGGCAAGGTCGTGGCCTTCCTCGCCTGTGATGACAGTAGTTATATGACCGGAAGTGAAGTGGTCGTCGACGGTGGCTGGACAGCCCGCTAGGAATAGGAAAAAAGATGTCTCCATTTGATCTCACTGATACCGTATCGCTTGTTACCGGGGCAACAGGTGGAATTGGCCGTGCTACCTGCAAAGCCCTGGCAGATGCCGGGTCGCGTGTAATTGCGTCCGACCTCGCCGTACGCGCCGATGTGGAGGGGGCCGTTGAATATCGAAACCTTGATGTGACTGATGAAGCTGCCTGGTCAAATCTGATTACTCATATAACTTCCCAATATGGTCGCCTGGACAACCTGGTGAATAATGCCGGCATTTCAGTAACAAACTCGATCGCAGCGACTTCACTTGAGGAATGGCGAAAATGCCAGGCAATCAATGTGGAAGGGCTGTTTCTGGGAACCAGGACTGCGGCGGAAATTCTTGCAAAAAGCGGTGCAGATCGCCGGGGCGGTTCTTCCATCGTCAACCTGTCATCAGTCGGCGGCCTAAAAGGGGCAGCCTATATGGCAGCCTATTGCACAAGCAAGGGGGCCGTGCGATTGTTTACCAAAAGCGCTGCGGCGGAATATGCCATGCTTCAGAAACCGATCCGGGTGAACAGTGTGCATCCCGGCGGTATCGATACAGGTATGATGGATGAAATTTATGCTCGCTACGTCGAGGAGAGTCTTTTCCCGGATGAGGAAACAGCCCGCACGATTGTGTCGGCCGGTCACGCCATGGGACGTATGGGCGAGCCTGAGGAAATATCGGCCGGTATTGTATACCTCTGCTCACCCGGGGCCAGCTTTGTGACCGGTTCCGAACTGGTGATCGATGGCGGTATGACGGCACGTTAGAATTTGAAGGGATAGTGAAATGACAGACAGACTGAAAGGCAAGGTGGCCCTGGTGACCGGTGGTACGAATGGCATCGGCGAAGCAACTGTGCGCGGCTTTGTGGCCCAGGGAGCGAAAGTGGTCTTTACCGGTAACAACGAAGCCGCCGCGGAAAAGATATCTAGTGAAACCGGCGCTGTTTTTGTAAAGCACAGCGTGCAGGATGGCGACGGCTGGAAAGAGGTCATGAAGGCGATAGAGGATAACTTCGGCAGACTGGATATCGCTTTTGCCAACGCGGGAATTCACAGCGGTGACAGCGATATTGAAACAGTGTCGCTGGAAGCCTGGAAGAATATTGTCGACGTGAATCTGACCGGCTCCATGCTGACTTGTCAGAACGCCATCTCCCTGATGAAGAAAAATCCAGAAGGCCCCGGCGGATCGATTATTATCAACAGTTCGATCAATGGTATTCTGGCGCTGGCGGGGGATGTGACCTATTCCACCACCAAAGGTGCCCTGCGCCTTCTGGCGAAGTCGGTAGCAGTACATTGCGCCAAGGCGAAACTGAATATCCGTTGTAACACTATTCATCCGGGTGTTGTTGAGACCCCGCTGATCAAAGGGGCCATAGAAGGTGCACCGGATCCGAAAGCCGCCAGGGCCATGCTGGAAAATGTCTCCCCTATGGGGCGTCTTGGGCAGTCCGAGGAAATTGTTTCCCTGGTGGTCTATCTTGGTTCAGATGAGTCACGCTTTGTGACAGGCGCAGAGATGGTCATAGACGGCGGTTCAACGGCGGGATTGCCGGGCGTGTGAAAAATGCCTCTCCCAATGTAGGAGAGGCATCATTCAGCTTTCAAAATAAATCAGAATTTTTGGGTCGAGCTGACCTGGTGAAGACTTACGTCATTGCTGTATTTTCCGTCAAAATCCGACAGCAGCTTGACGATGGCAGGCTGTGCCAGATGTACTTCCAGTGCAGCCTGGTCACGCCAGCCCTCCATGGCGACAATGCTGCAGCCCTTCTCATCTTCCATTGCCATATGATAAAACAGGCAGCCGTCTTCCGCGCGGGAAGGTTCAACCAGCTCCTTTAGCCGGGCATAGAGAGCAGGAAGGGTTTCCTTGTCGGTTTTGATTGTGCCGGTGATAACGATCATCGGGAGTCCTTTTTTGTTGATCTCAGATGTTTACGGAGCGGGCTCAGGTCTGGTGACGTACCCGGAAGGTGCGCTGTTTCAGCAGCCATTTTCCGTTCCGTTTCACTAGTTTGTCGTTATATTCACCACGCGCCCGCTTGTCCTTGCCGGTTTCCGGATCGTCATAGACTTCGGAAATATAGGCTCGAGCCGCGGCAGTATCCCCATCAACCCGGATCATACCGATACTGACGCTGAAACTCAGCTTGGGGTAGTTGGGCATGGCGGTGCGCCACATGTCCACAATGGCCTTTTTGCCGGCAACAGTGCCCAGTTCAGGATAGTCCGGCAGATCCCACTGGCTGTCATCAGCCCACAGGGAAGCCCAGGTTTCTTCATCATACTGGTTGACGGCGTCAGCATATGTTTCAAGCACTTCGCGGATCGCCATGCGATCTTCCAGTGGTCCGGTGAAATTCTTGGTCATGTGCCATCCTTTTTTGTTATTTTGCCATACCATATTCTAGGATTTCTCTGGATGAATGATACTCGCGAAAACCACAGGTTAGTAATACTTTTCCCTGAGCAATCGCCGCAAAACCTTGCCTGACGGGTTACGGGGCAGGCTGTCTGTAAAATCTATGGATTTCGGTGTTTTGTAGCCGGCGATCCTTTTCCGCGCAAAAGCAATAAGCTCAGCGGGATCCGGGGTGCAGCCCTCGACCGGAACGACGATCGCCTTGACGGCTTCCCCCCATTTGGGATCGGGCACACCGATAACGGCTACGTCGCTGACGTCGGGATGGCTGTAAAGCGCGTTTTCCACTTCAGCCGGATAAACATTCTCCCCGCCGGTGATGATCATGTCCTTGATCCGATCGGCCAGGTAGATATAGCCGTCCTCATCCATCCGACCGGCATCTCCGGTACGCAGCCAGCCGTCGCTGTCTATGGTATCGGCAGTGGCTTCCGGCAGGTTGTGATAACCCGCGAAGTTTGCAGGAGAACGGGTTGCAATCTCCCCGACATTGCCGCAGGGCAGGGTGTTGCCATCAGGATCAATAATTTTGATTTCCACACCAGGCAGGGGGATGCCTACACTGCGCATGCGTTCGTTACCCGCCGGGTCATGGTCTTCGGGCGGCAGCCCGACAACGGTGCCGGCGGTTTCCGTCATGCCGTACATCTGGGCGAAACCGCAACCAAACACCCTGATGGCCTGACGCATCAGGTCCAGCGGGATGGCTGATCCACCATAGCATATATATTTCAGAAAACTGAAATCGGTATGTTCTGCATCGGGATGATCGCAGACGATCCGCATAGCTGTGGGAACCAGCATGATTTTGGTGATTTTATAAGAGACCAGAAGATCAAAGACTTTTGCCGGATCAAGCTCCCGGACAATGACACCCTTGGCTCCGTGCTGGAGGGTCCAGAGGCCCCAGCCGCTGCCGCTGATATGAAAGACAGGCATGGCGATCAGGCTGACATCCTGTGCTGTCCAGCGATACCATTCAGGCATTTCGTCAGCTGCCATATTGCTCCGCAGGCCGAGCAGGCTGCGGTTGGTGAGGAGAGCCCCCTTGGGATTGCCCGTTGTTCCCGACGTATACAGTTGCAATACCGTGCCATCGTATGCGGCGTCACGACAGGGGTCCTGGTCGCTGTGGGCATTCCGCCAGTTCTTAAATGACTGATGGCCCTTTGTTTCTTCGGTGGTAATGACCGGAATGGAAAGTTTTGTATCCAGCCGGTCCAGAAACTCAGGATCACACAGGATAAACCCGGGGGCGCAGTCGCCCATGATATAGGCGACTTCAGGCGGGGCAAGCCGCCAGTTCACGGGAATCAGGATAACCCCGGCCTTGGCCGCACCAAACCAGTATTCAAAATAACAATCACTGTTCTTGCCGAGAAAGGCGATCCGGTCGCCGGGTTCCAGGCCGGCGTCGATCAATCCGTTGGCAACCTGGTTGCTGTGTCTGTCGAAATCCCGATAGTTTGTCTCCCGTCCTTCAAAAATCAAAGCAAGATTGTCCGGCGTTTCCGCGGCATGGAAACGCACCATGTCTGCGATGCTCCTGTGAGAGGACGGATTTTGCCCCCGGGTCTGTGATGTGGGTTCTGTATTATTCATTGCTGTGAAAGACGTTCCTGTACTCTAAGTCGGCGGTAAATTCCTTTTGACGATCAGTATAGGGATTTCAGTCATATTTTGCTCCTATTGATACTGATAAAAATGCTAGTGCAGATTGTCCCGGCGCTCACTAAGATGGATAGCAGGCAATATAGGTGAGTCTTGCGCGGCCTGCGCCGTTAAATACGGACCTGCACACTCGGAAATTTATTATTAGGAGATTTCAATGGACCTGGGACTGAAGGGGAAAAAAGCCATACTTATCGGGGCAAGCCATGGCATTGGTCTGGCAACTGCAAAAGTGCTGGCGCAGGAAGGCTGTGACATTGCCCTCTGTTCCCGCTCGCAGAAAAGTGTAGACGAGGCGGTCAAGGCTGTTTCCGAATATGGCACCAAAGTTATTGGTGGTACTGTTGATGTGACAGACAGCATGGGACACGGCAAGTGGATTGCAGACGCTGCCGAACAGCTCGGCGGGTGTGATATTTTTATTCCCTTCACATCGGCAAATACGGGCGTGGACGATACCGAAGGCTGGATGGTGGTTCTCAACACGGATGTTTTGCCGCTGGTCAACGGGATCAAGGCGGCACTGCCATATCTGCAGAAATCCGATAGTGGATCTATTATCACGGTTTCCTCTACCGCTGCACTCGAAGAATTTATGGGGGCGTTTCCCTATAATGCCCTTAAGGCGGCGGTGTTGAACTACAGTTCTGCTTTGGCCCAGCAACTGGCGCCACAGGGCATTCGGGTAAACTGCATTTCTCCCGGTCCGGTTTTCATGGAAGGCCGGGCCTGGGATCAGGTCAAGGAAGGCATGCCCGAATTTTATGAGGGAATTCTGAGCCAGATTCCCATGGGACGCATGGGCACCGGGGAAGAGGTGGCCAGGGCTATTGTCTTCATGGCCTCACCCGCCTGTCAATTTATGACCGGGGCCAATCTGGTGGTTGACGGAGGACTGACCAAACGTGTCAATTTCTAGGAGAGCAAAGCCATGACCGAACAGCAGACAGGAAAGAAAATTCGATGTGTACTGGTAGCTGGAGGGCTGTATCATGATATCGATTTTGCACGTCTGGAGATTCTTAAGATTTTGGCTGAAGATAACCAGATAAGAGTACGTGTTTTTGAGGATTATTCCAATATTGAGGCAATCAGGGAAGCTGACTTTCTGGTCAGCTACACCTGTGATGTGATCCCCTCGCTGGACTCTCAGGAGGCTCTGCGTGACTTTGTCAAAAACGGCGGACGCTGGTACGCCCTGCACGGGACAAATTCCGTGCTGCGCCTGCTGGATAGCGGTCTGTTCGATGCACCGCGATGGGCACCGCTATTTATGGATATACTGGGCAGCCAGTTTATTGCCCATCCTCCAATCGCGCCTTACAAGGTTACCGTGGCAAACCCGGAACATCCCCTTGTCGAGGGCATCGAAGCTTTTGAGACAACTGACGAACAATATCTGATGGATCGTCATGGCGATCTTGATGTTCTTCTGGAGACCGAGTTTGAGGGAGAGGCAACAGGGTTTGTCCAGAATCATTGGAAAAAGGACAAGCACCCGGTGCTCTATATCAAGGGGCTGGGCGAGGGTGCCGTCCTGTATAACACTCTTGGTCACTGTCGGGGACATTACGATATGGAACCGTTGCTCGATTACTGGCCCAGCGTTGATCGCTGCGCCTGGGATCTGCCGGTTTTCTATACATTGCTCCGGCGCGGTATCGACTGGGCAAAGGAACCGGCAGTGAAGATTTCTCTTCCCTGATTGAGAAAAGGCCTGTCCGTTGGACAGGCCTCGGATTTTTGGAATTATGTAAGACGGCGAACCGGCAGATGTTCCATGCCGGGCTCTTCATCCGGAACTGCAACTTCTATCCAGCCGTCTTCTGTTTCGCGAACAGGGAACAGTTTCAGGGGTTTGTAATTTGCGCCACCGATATTTTCCCCGGTCTCAAGTTTGAAACGGGCGCTGTGCAGCGGACACATCACCGACCCGGACCTGATTCTGCAGTCCGGGGCAAACTCTGCTGCAGCATGGCTGCAACGGTTGATGAAGGCATAGAGTTTACCTTTGTCCCGACAAATGGCGACCGGCCAGCCATTGACAATAAAGGGCAGGGCGACCCTTTCCTCAATATCTTCGGATTTGGCGATGCGGTGGTAAGTCTCACTCATGAACTAAACATACCTTCTTTTTCCAACCATTGTCATTCTTGATTTGCAAATTAAACTGTTGCGGCCAGTTGGATGTAACGGTGAAGTTCGAAGTCGCTGTCCCCGAACAGGGAGGCAAAGAGCAATGTCTTCTTGAACGCCTGACCTACCATCAACTCCTCTGTCGTACCGATGCCGCCATGTAACTGGATTGCCTCTTCACCGAGTTTGACGGCATTTTCGCTAATAAAGGATTTTGTGCCAGTAAGCGCCACCTGCCAGGAAGAATTCTCCATGTCCTTGGTGACAACCCGATAGAGTTGTGACCGGCTGAGCTCCAGGCGTTTGTAATTATCTGCCATGCGGTGTTGTATGACCTGGAAACGCCCGATGGGCTGGCCGAACTGCTGGCGAGTTTTTACATAGTCGAGTGTCGCCTCAAACATCAACTCCATCAGGCCTATGAGTTCCGCACAGATGAAGAGCTTGGCCCCGGAAATTGTTTCTTTCAGTTCTCTGATTCCGCCCGCCATTGGTTCTGAAGTGACGTCAATAAGCTCCAGGTCGCTGGCCAGACTGCCATCTGTCAGCCTGTAATTCCGTCTAACAAGTCCATCTGCATTCGCCGGAACCAGATAAAGGCCGAGGTCACTATTTTTATCCATTGCGGACACTATGAAGGCATCTGCAAAGGGACCGCCCAACACCAGCTGCTTTTTGCCGTTGAGGATGGTGCGCCCTGACTTTGTTACACATTGGGTTTCAACAAGGTCCGGATTAAATCTTGCTTGCTTCTCGCTGTGTGCGAGGGCGACAAAGCCTTTCCCGGATATAATTTTTTCCAGCCATTGTTCTTTCTGGCTTACTGTGCCGGCTTTTTCCAGTAGGCATCCGGCCAGAAGAACAACCGGCAAAACCGGCTCGGTTGTCACTCCACGTCCCAGAGCTTCCGCCACGGTTATCAGTTCAACCTGGCCGCCGCCGAAACCGCCAAGGGCTTCGGCAAAAGGAAACGCCAGAACACCCATCTCGGCCAGCAGCTGCCAGCCTTCCGGATCGAAACCATTTTGTTGCCGGACATAGTTCAGCCGTTTGACCGGGTCATATCGGTCGCTAACGTATTTTTCGATCAGGTTACGGAGCAGGGTTTGCTCTTCTGTCAGGTCAAAATTCAAGCTGCTGTCTCCAAATATTTGTGCTGCAGCGGTAAGCCGCCCATATATCTTTCTGGGAGGATAGGGGAACTATAGACCGAATGCTGCCTGCATTTTTCGATAGGCTGGCCATGTTTTTTGTTACAAAATCGGAAGGGGCTCAAAAAACCTATTACTAGTAATAGGGTGAATCGGTTTGATGCAAAGTTGTGGAAATGGTATTCTATGCCCTTGGGAGAAAATATAAATCGGGAGAATGATCTATGGGAAGTGCTTCTTTATATGACGTGGCGGCCCGTGGTTTCCATACCAACTGTGATCGCATCACAATAACCACAAAAGCAGATATACGGGGTGCTGCAGAGGCTCTTCGAGACATTGCAAAGGAACTGGGCAATTTTCGGGTAGCTGCTTGCGCCAATATTGCCTCCAAGCAACCAATGGAAGATGCGGATGGCAATGTTCTGGCCTCGGAGGTATTCGGATGGGCGACCTCAAAGGATCAGTGGTGGCAAAAACCGCAGCTTGCCCTAACATCGCCGTTGCCAATCGCTTGCCGTTACGAAAGTGAACCCTTCTGGGCCAATACTGACGGGATACGGACCCGCGCGATTAACCCGCTGCTGGATTCCATTGACCTGACTCATTTTGGTGAAATGGTCAATGCACCGGCGGTGATTGTTGTACCTATTCACCTGCCATTCGGCCAGATTGCGGCAGTAAGTTTCTCACCAATTAACAATCGGCGAGATGATTTGTCCGAAGAATTCGAGGAATATTCCGAAGCCCTCGAATATTACGCCCGAAAGTTTATCAACGGATATAGCCGGGTGACCAGTCATCGACCCTGGATTCCAAAAAACTGCCGCCTGACCAAGCGGGAAGTGGAATGCCTGCGTTGGGCCGCTGTGGGTAAGACCGATGTTGAGACTGCTATGATTATTGGCCGCAGTTGTGCAACGATCCGTTTCCATATCCACAATGCTGCAACCAAGCTCGGGGCTGTGAACCGGAGTCAGACTTTGTTTAAGGCGACTCAGCTCGGCTATATGGGCAGTGTGGCCGTTCATGAGAGTACCAGGGACGAATTGACCAATATGACAAACTAATGCCTGGCTCATGCAGGACATGAAGTGAATCCCGCGTCTCAGGCGCGGGATTTTTATATTTATGTGCTGAACTCTGTCCGCAGAGGTACTTTTCTTGCTAACCTATATTTTCTCACAGAAGATTTTTGACTGAGCCTTCCTATAATCAAATCATGGAAATTAATGATTATTCGGGAGCCGCATCATTACTACGACAGTCGCCATAGCCGAAGGACTTTTCACCGAGGGTGAAAAACCTTGCCTGATTGGGGGGCGTAACAAGCAGTCCGGCAAAACGATCTTCCCTTGTCCGGACGACACAGAGCTCTATGACCCGGTTGAGTTGCCGCGCAAGGGCCATCTGTGGTCCTGGACGATACAGCGTTTCAGACCCAAGACCCCTCCCTATGCCGGGCCCGAAGAATTTATTCCCTTTGCCTTGGGCTATGTGGAATTGCCGGGCGTTGTGATTGTGGAGACGCGGCTGGTTCAAGCGGATTTCGACAAGCTCAAAATCGGTATGGAGATGGAAGTTGTCCTCGAACCGCTTACAACAGATAGCAAAGGACGACGGATTATGACTTATGCGTTCCGACCGACAGGCGAGGAGGCATCTGATGAGTGATGTTTATATCGTTGGAGTTGGGATTCATCCCTTTGGCCGGACAGAAGGGCGTAACGGCCTGCAGCAAGGTGCTTTTGCGGTAAGACGGGCGCTTGAGGATGTGGGACTCGACTGGACGGACATACAATTCGGTTACGGCGGATCGGACAGTTCCGGTAACGCGGATACCATTGTCAACGATCTTGGTCTGACCGGTCTGCAGTTTATTAATGTTTCCAACGGATGTGCGACGGGAGGCTCTGCCCTGTTCGGTGCCTACAGCGCCATCAAATCGGGAGAGTTTGATATCGGTGTTGCGCTTGGTTTTGACAAACATCCCCGCGGCGCTTTCAATCCCGATCCATCTGAATGGGGACTACCGGCCTGGTACGGGGAAACCGGCCTGATGCTGACCACGCAGTTCTTTGCCATGAAAATCCAGCGCTATATGGAAGCTCATGGTATTTCCAATGAAACACTGGGACGGGTCGCGGTCAAAGCCTTCGAGAACGGGGCGAAGACAGATCATGCATGGCGCCGGCAGCCGGTGGCCCTGGAAACAGTTCTGGAAAGCCAGATGATCAGTGATCCGCTTACCAAATATATGTTTTGTTCCCCGGCTGAGGGCGGGGTTGCCCTGATCCTGGCCAGTGAAAAAAAGGCTAAGGAGCTTGGCCGAAATCAGGTGCGGATCAAGGCCGCTTGTGTGCGGTCGCGCCCGCCCGGATCATTTGAGGTTTTTGCGCCTTGCCTGGATATAGAGCGGGGAGGGTCGGCAACCAGTATTGCCTCAAAAGCCGCCTATGACATGGCAGGCATCGGGCCGGAGGATATTGATATCGCTCAACTTCAGGACACAGAGTCCGGCGCTGAAATTATGCATATGGCCGAGAATGGTTTTTGTGCGGATGGGGAACAGGAACAATGGATTGCCGAGGGCAGAACCAACCTGAACGGCAGTCTGCCAGTCAACACAGACGGAGGATGCCTGGCCTGTGGCGAGCCGATTGGCGCCTCGGGCCTGAGGCAAGTTTACGAGAATGTCATGCAGCTCAGGGGTGAGGCCGGCGCGCATCAGGTGGCGGGAGATCTTAAGACAGCCTACACACATGTATACGGTGCGCCGGGTATTTCCGCTGTTACTATTCTGGAGCGATAAGTATTTCACATGGACTTGAATTTCACACAGGAAGAAGAGGCCTTTGCCGAGGAAGTCAGGGCATTTCTTGACAAGAATTTGCATCCCTATCTCTCGGAAGGCATGAGGGCCACTCCGTCAGTGTTCGTCGAACCGGATATCGGGGGGGAATGGCAGCGTATTCTGAATGAAAAAGGTTGGTTGGCCTATAACTGGCCAAGGGAATATGGCGGCACCGGCTGGACCCCTATGCAACGTTATATTTTCGAGCGGGAATGCGCTTTGGCGGATGCGCCGGGGCTTCCCGTGCTGGGGCTGAAGCTGCTTGGTCCGGTGATCTGTAATTTTGGTTCGGAAAAACAGAAAGCAGTTATTCTGCCCCGGGTTCTGTCCGGGGAGAATTATTGGTGTCAGGGTTTCTCTGAACCTGGAGCAGGATCAGACCTGGCCAATCTGAAAACCCGTGCTGTTGTAAAAGACGGCCAATATGTGATTAACGGCCAGAAGATGTGGACGACACATGCTCATCACGCCACCCATATTTTCTGTCTGGTACGTACCGATCCGGAGGCCAAACCGCAACAGGGCATCAGTTTTATTCTTGTGGATATGGACCAGCCAGGCGTAAAGGTTCGACCGATCATAGGATTAGCGGGTGATCATGAGGTTAACGAAGTATTCCTTGATGACGCTGTTGCACCGCTGGAAAATCTGGTCGGAGAGGAAGGCCAGGGCTGGACGATTGCCAAGTTCCTTCTGGAAAACGAACGAGGCGGTGCCTGCCATGCGCCCAAAATTTTGTCGGACGTTAGAAAGATTTGGCGCGCGGCAGGGACAGAGCCGAATGGATTTGGCGGCACCATGAGTGAAGACCAGTCCTTTATGGGAGATCTTGCACGGGCGGAGCTTGAAGCTCAGGCTCTGGAAATGACTGAGCTCCGCATTCTGGCCCAGATGTCCAAGGGATTACCGCCTGGACCGCAGACATCATTATCCAAGCTCGTTGCCTCGGACCTGCGTCAGCAGGTGGATGGACTCGCGATGAGACTTTATGGTTATTCGGGGCTTGTTCTTGTGACGGAGCGGCCCCTTTATGGGAATGAAAGCCCGGAACCTCTTTGTACAAAGGAGGCTCAGCTTGCTGCGCCCCGGTACCTGAACAGCCGGGCCTGGTCAATTTTCGGTGGCACCAATGAGGTGCAGCGTGGCATTATTGCCAAAATGGTGCTTGGCCTGTGAAAAAGGCAGGCAGGGAAGAAAAATAAAATGGGAGAAGGATGAGATGCAACTGAAGAGCGACGCCTTGTTGCAGGCCTATCGCCAGATGAAGGTGATCCGGGTTTTCGAGGAAAGATTGCATGATGAAATCCTGACAGGGGAAATCGCGGGTTTTACACATCTTTATGCCGGTCAGGAATCCGTAGCGGTCGGGGTCTGTGAACATCTGGGACCCACAGATTATATCATTTCCACCCACCGCGGTCATGGCCATTGCCTGGCCAAGGGATGTGACGTCATCGGCATGATGAAAGAGATTTATGGCCGTCGTGACGGCTTGTGCAAGGGCAAGGGCGGTTCCATGCATATTGCTGACGTGGATAAGGGAATGCTTGGAGCCAACGGAATTGTCGGCGCCGGTGCGCCCCTTGCTGTTGGCGCCGGGATTTCTGCCAAGGATACGGGCAATGTCTCCATCGCCTTTTCCGGTGACGGGGCCTGTAACCAAGGCACGACTTTCGAGGCCATGAATCTAGCCGTAGTGCTGAACCTGCCGGTGATTTTCGTTTTTGAGAACAATCATTATTCAGAGCATACCGGCGTTGATTATGCCGTCGGTTCCAAGGATATAGCAGGACGCGCGGCAGCTTTCGGTATGAGGGCGGAGAAGGGGGACGGCACCGACTTTTTCGAGGTATACCGGATCATTGATGACCTGATCAAACACTGCAAGGCAGGCAAGGGACCGGCGGCCGTAGAGTTGGATACGGAGCGCTTTTTCGGACACTTTGAAGGCGATCCCCAGCGGTATCGCGGGAAAGGGGAGCTGGACCGTATCCGCGAGGAACGGGATTGTCTCAAGATTTTCCGCAAAAATGTGGCTGAAAAAACCTTACTGGAAAGTGAGCAGCTTGATGCCATTGATGAGGAAGTAAATGCTCTGATCGACAGGGCTGTCCAGGAAGCGCGCGCAGCAGAAAAGCCTGGTGCAGAGCACGTCACAGAAGACGTGTATATAAGTTACTGACAGAGGGAATAATTACTATGGCTGAAAAAATGATCCGTGAAGCGATCCTGGAGACGATCGATTCCGAAATGGCCCGCGATCCCTCCGTGATTATGCTGGGCGAGGATATTGTAGGCGGTAATGGTGCTGCGGGAGGGCCCGAGGCCATCGGCGGCATCTGGAGTACCTCCACCGGGTTGTGGGATAAATACGGTCCCGACCGGGTAATTGACACACCGATTTCAGAGAGTGCCATCATCGGCGCTGCTGCCGGTGCGTCCCTGACCGGCAAGCGCGCCATTGCAGAAATCATGTTTGCTGACTTCATTGGCGTTTGTATGGACCAGATCTGGAACCAGGTGGCAAAATTCCGGTATATGTTCGGCGGCAAGTCCAAATGCCCGATTGTGATCCGTATGGTTTATGGAGCCGGTTTCAACGCGGCGGCACAACACAGCCAGTCGATCCATGGTTTTGTCACTGCCATGCCCGGCGTCAAGGTTGTTATGCCGTCAACGCCTGCTGACGCCAAAGGGCTGCTTACCACAGCGATCCGGGATGACGATCCGGTGATTTTCCTCGAGCACAAGGCGCTGTATGCGGCTACCGGCGAAGTGCCGGACGGTGAATTTTTACTGCCCTTCGGCCATGCCCGGCAGGTGTGTCAGGGTGATGACCTGACTATTCTGGCAACCGGCTTGATGGTGGGGTTTGCGGAAGCTGCCGCAGCAAATCTGGCGGAAGAAGGAATCGGCTGCGACGTGATTGATCTCAGGACCACAAGCCCGCTGGACGAAGAAGCAATCCTGGACAGTGTGGAACGGACCGGCCGCCTGCTGATTGTGGATGAAAGCCCGCCGCGCTGCGGACTGGCGACGGATTTGTCTGCCCTGGTGGCACAAAAGGCTTTTGCCTCCCTCAGGGCGCCTATCGAAATGGTGACGGCACCTCACAGCCCAATTCCTTTCGCCCGGGAGATGGAATCCGCCTATCTTCCCTCAGTTGACAAGATTGAGGCTGCAGCATTCAAGCTTATGGCCTACAGGCGGGGATAGGGTGATGACAAAATTACGCGCATTTACCATGCCCAAATGGGGTATCGAGATGACCGAAGGTGTCGTCGGCGAATGGATGGTGGAAGAGGGAAAGACATTCAGGAAAGGCGATCTTCTGGGCCTCATCGAAACAGACAAGATCACCAACGAGGTGGAGGCGGAATATGATGGTATGTTTGCCCGTCTGGTTGCCGTTCCCGGAGAGACCTATACGGTTGGAGAACTGATTGCCGTTGTTGTCGGTCCTGATGATAAACCGTCAGAGGCTGACGTGGATGCCTTCATTGCCGATTTTAAACCTTCGGATACCAGCACCGCATCCAAAGGCGGAAAATCCAAAAAAGCAGCAGCGCCAAAACCGGTTCAGCAACCTGCAACGAAAACCGCGCCCGCGGCAAGGATCAAAATTGATGAGTCAGTCAATATCAGTCCGGCAGCAAAAGCACTGGCCGAAGAGAGAGGTGTGGATGTTTCAGATATAAATGGTTCGGGCAAAGACGGCCGCATCACCTATCAGGATGTATTGCAGGCCAGTCTGCCGGAGGTCAGTATCGGTGGCGGCGAGCCGCTGGATATCACGCCTGTGGGCAATGATCTGGACAGATTTTATGCCAGCCCGCTGGCCAAAAGGCTGGCGGTTCAGCATGGTGTCGACCTTTCCACTGTTAGCGGGACAGGTCCCAGAGGTCGTATTTGCAAGGACGATGTGCTGGCGCAGGTTCAGGAAGCCCCGGGGGTATCCGTTCCGCACCCTGCCGCAGGAACGGTTGAGGTGGTGAAAATGTCCCCCATGCGCAAGGCCATAGCCAAATCGCTGAGCCACAGCAAATCCACCATTCCCCATTTTTATCTGCGGCAGAAAGTGCGCATTGATGCCATCCTCGGCCTCAGGGCCCAGGCCAAGGCTGCGACCGGGGAAGCCCCGAGCATTAACGACTACATCGTTCGGGCCTGCGCCATTGCCCTTGGCCGGCACCCGGATGTGAATGTCCAGGTGCATGGTGACGAGATACATCGCTTTGCCGATGCTGATATTTCCGTGGCGGTGGCAACGGATAAGGGATTGATAACCCCCATCGTCCGGGCGGCGAACAACCTGTCCGTGGCGGCTATTTCGCGCGAAGTCAGGCAACTGGCCGACAAGGCCCGGGCCGGTAGACTTCAGCCCGAAGAGTTCCAGGGCGGCAGTTTTTCAGTCAGCAATCTGGGCATGTATGGAATCGACCAGTTTGACGCCATTATCAATCCGCCCCAGGGAGCCATTCTGGCTGTCGGGGCGGGCAGCCGTCAGCCGATTGAGATTGATCATGCGCTGGCCTTTGCCACAGTGATGGAGCTTTCCCTGTCCTGTGACCATAGGGCCATAGACGGGGCAGTCGGCGCGCAGTTTATGAAAACCCTACGGGAGTTACTGGAAACTCCGGGAGAATTAGTGGCATGATCGAGAATAATATGACACCGGAGCAAGTCGTTCGTCGTTTTTTTGAGCGCTGGTCAGTATCAGTTGATGAGATCTATCAGTCCGTCCGGGATACAATGGCACCGGATGCTGTATGGGAAAATGTCGGTCTGTCCCGGACAGTGGGGCCGGATGAAGCTCTTGGCGTTTTTGATGCGTTCGAGCAAATGAAAACGGCTCATCATATTGATGTCGAGTTATTGGCCATTGCTTCAAGCGGGAACACGGTCCTGACAGAACGGCGTGATATCATTGTCAACGGGGATGGTGCCGTCTCACTGAACATTCAGGTGATGGGTGCTTTTGAAATTAGGGACGGAAAGATTGTGGCCTGGCGCGATTATTTTGATACGGCCCAGTTTATCTCCTAGCTCCTGAAGTCAGCTTATAGGCTTTGAAGGAAAGCCCGGCTTTTCTCAAGGACCGATTTGGCCCGTGTCAAAAGGTCGGGATACTCTTCCCTCAGTACCTTTGAACGGAGTTCCACAGCCACCGGGAGGCCGTCAGGTAAAACCCCGAGAATCTCTGCGAGCTGCAAGTTTCCTTCCCCCATCTGAAGCCGTCCGTCGATGGCTTCCTCCAGAATGGCGTCCGGATCTTCCGGATTGGCCCCGGGGACAGGTGCATCGCACAATTGAACATAACCGAGCCAGTCACGGGGCAGGGCGTCTATGTCTGTCAATGTTCCCCCTGAGCGGTGCCAGTGCAGGCTATCGATCAGCAGGCCGGCTGCCGGTGAATTGAGTTCGTTCAGCAGGGATGCCGCCTCATGGATGGTTTTAACCTCGGTAAACAGACCAAACTCCAGATTGATCCGGATCCCGTTTTTTTCACCCTGTTCCATCAGACGGCCAAGTTTGTCCAGTGTTCCTGACCGGTCCGGGTCGCTGCTGACCACCAGCACATTCCTGGCGCCAAGTTCAGAGCCGATATCGATAATTCTTTCATGGTCAGGATCAGGAGGTCCCGGTTTGATCCAGACGACCTCTACATCCAGAAGCGGCAGGCCTGTTTCCTTCAGGAGGGTGCGCACCTCACGGGTTGTCTGGTTATTCCATTGATCCGCTTCTATCCACATGCCGCCATAGTCGTAGCCAGCTTCTGCCGCGCACAGAACAAGTTGCTGCGGGGACGCCTCGGGCGTGATACCCGAAGCCATCGATAGCGGAGGAGGACGGTGCCTCATGAGTCTATTTCTGCGACGCTGCGACGACAGAGGCGGAGATTTCATCAGGCCGGGGGTTGCGCCGCAGGGTCAGGCCGCCGTTTACCTGCATATTTTCACCGGTCATGAAACATTCATCGCTGGCCAGCCAGACGCAGCCTGCTGCGATATCTTCCGATGTGCCGTAGCGACCAAGCGGATAGCCGGGAATGAAGGCGTCCAGAAGTCCGGGAACTTCCTGGGCACCGGCAGTCATCGGGGTTTCGGTCACGCCCGGTGAAATGCTGTTGGCTCGAATGCCTTTGGCGCCAAATTCATTGGCAACGCAGCGGATCATATGATCGGCACCGGCTTTGGTTGCCATGTAGGCCGCATGGTCGTGAAACATGATGGTTGCTGTGGCAGAGCTGATCTGGATGATGGAGCCGCCATTGTCCATGGCAGGTACCAGCGCCTGGAGGAGTTGGAAGACACCACGCAATTGCAGGGCATACATCTTGTCGAATTCCTCATCGGTCATTTCGAGGAAAGGTTTCAGTAACCCCCACCCCGTGGCGTTGACGGTAATATCCAGCCCGCCGAGGTCGGCCTCCGCCTTTTCCACCATAGAGAATACGCTTGCCCGTTCTGTCAGGTCGCCTTGAACGGCGACGCCGCCGATTTCACCGGCAAGTTCTTCAAGCACATCCATGTGGCGACCGGCGACAGCCACTTTGGCGCCTTCCTCAGCAAACCTGCGGGCGATTGCCTGTCCCATATTATTTTTGCCTGCTGCGCCGACCACCAGCGCCTTCTTGCCTACCAGTCGTTCCATTTTATTTCTCCTTGTTATTCTATTTCGCCGTGGATGCCGCAGGCATCATTCAGCATTTCATGGAAGCGCTGGATGCGTTTTTCCTGGTTGGTCAGCATACCACCTTTGTATCCTGCGCTGTGCAGGCCCTGTTGCTGACCGACGGCAATGGACATGTCCTGATCGGCAACGAAACCGAGTGAGGTTTCGCCAAATTTTACCACCTGACGTTCAGCTGCCTCGAAGGGAAGTTGTCCGAGCGGCGTTTCCACCATATCCCGTCCTTTCACTTCGTGCATGAAATACCAGTGGTCAAAGATGCATTTTTCCGGATCTGTAGGGTGAGGCTCCGAACGGAGGACCTGGAAACCCTCCGGTCCCATGGTCAGGGAAAAATTGGGCCAGAAGGTGCAATGGTGATAATCGGTCAACTGGCTGTCCGTCAGAGTGTCGAAATAATGGAAGCCGCGTTCCGGGCCCAGTTTGCGCATGGCTTTCTGGATGGCGGTGCGGGCTTCTGTCGCCCGGCCTTCAAAATCCTTGGGATCCAGGTCCCACATTCTGAGCACATCATCCAGCGGCGGCTGCATATTGTCGGGCAGGTCCAGGCGCTGGGAGGGGTGACAGCCTTTCATGACCATACGATTATGGCCGTTTGGATACATTTCAAAGACGGTGTCGGTATATTCGTCATCGATAAAGGGGGCCAGTTCCGGATGCAGGGTCGGCAGATGGTAGCTTTCATTAAAGTTGTCGCGGATTATTTTCCAGTTACAGGGAATTTCCGCGGTCATATAGAGGACGCGTGTCATTTTCTCCATCTGGTAGCTGGCTAGAAGTTCTGGATAGGGGACAAGCCATTCAAGGAGAGGTTTGGCATCCAGGTCCATAGTGAACCAGATAAACCCACCCCAGGTATCGCATTTGATTTCGGTGAGTTTAGCCTTGCCGCAGGGGCTGCCGCCGGGAAAGTCCTTTTCATCCTGCACCCGGAGCAGCGTGCCGTCGTTGCCAAACTGCCAGCCGTGATAGGAACAGGTGATCCGGTCTCCGGCGCCGAGATCTGACCAGACAAGACGGTTGCCCCGGTGAATACAGGCATTGTAGAAGGCCTTGATGGAGCCATCTTCCTGGAGAACCATGATAAAACTGTCCCGGCCGAGGTTGTGGCTGACCCAGTCGCCGGGTTCCTCCAGTTCAGAAACCAGGCCTCCGACATGCCACACCTTCCCAAAGACATGTTTCCATTCTGCCTTCATCCATTCCTTTGAGTAGTAGCGCTCACCGCTAATTTTGTCGCCACGAACCGGGGGATCAAGCTCTGCCGGTGTTTCTCCGAAAAAATGTATTTTGTTCATGTCATAAGTCCTTGGATAACTGCTCACCCGAAATATACTAGCAGCATATAGCGAAGCGGAAGATCATAGTACTCGGGTTTCTGCTAGGAATGGTCATGTTCTGCACGTCACCCAGTCAATGGCATTTCGCAGAATTTTTCTGTAATGCGGATTTTCATAGGCCTTGGATGAATCTCCGGGCTGCAGGTAAACAAGGCGACTGTTGAGTGCTTTCTTTGCCCAGCCGATAAGGTCGGATCCCGGAGGATGTACCCAGTTTTCATTATCATACATCCGTTCATTCAGGGCGGCTGTGGCGCTGTAGAAATTTTCCGCGATAAAATCATGGCCTGATCGCAGAAGGGGGGTCACATCCGGTTCAAATATCTCTGCCAGATATAGTTCGTCGCAAATCGGGAAACTTTCCGGGATGTCACGCATAACCGGATGATCGGGGGCGACATTTCGGGCGACATAGTCAACGTCATGTGCATAGCCGCTGTCCAGTGTTCTTTTGCCGTGGACGACATCCTGCCGGTACAGGAAGCGTCCCCCCAGCCAGTCGCCATATTCTGGCCATGTTGGCCAGCCGGCGAGGGAATGATGCAGGGCGACGATACCCTTTCCCTCCTGTAGCAGGGCTTCAAAACCCTTTACCAGAGCCGGATCCGGATCGACAAAACCGGGTTTTTTCAGGGGATCTTCGAAATCCAGTCCGGGCATGTCATAGAGGACAAGGGCGTCAAAGTCCTGCATATCCTCAAGATTCATCAGTCGGGCTGCTGCCGGCTGGTCTACCATGGTTGCCGACACCCCCTCCATATCCTGGAATATGGCGTCAAAGGCTGTTCGGTCGAAGGGGTGTCCGCGCACGGAGACCAGCAGTCTTATCTCGGCGTGATAATGTATGATAGGCATAACACGATCCTTTTTTGATAAACATATTGCCACGCCTCTCGACGGGAGGCACCTGACAGAAATAATAAGGGCCGGTCTCTGGGAGAAGTGATAGGCGGTATTGGACGCGGTCTTTGTTATAACGGACATTGAAAATGAAATAATGGAGGATGCAACGATGACTACAAACAGAAGATTTACACTAGTACGCCGACCGGAAGGCATGCCGAAGGCGGATGATTTCAAACTGGTCGAAGAGGATATCCCCACGCCGGGTGCGGGAGAGCTTCTGGTGCGGAATCATTATGCGTCCATTGATCCGGCCCAACGTGGCTGGCTTGATGATGCGCCAAGTTACCTGCCACCTGTTCAGCTGGGCGATGCCGTTCGGGCGACTTGCATCTCCGAAGTGATTGAAAGTAATGCAGAAGCTTTCAAACCCGGTGACTGGATTATGGGCCTCAACAAGATGGAAGACTATTCGGTTTTCACGCCTGACGGTTTTACCAATGTCATCGATCCGTCAGCCACCAAGTCCGTGACCAATTATCTCTCCGCCATGGGGGCGGTGGGACTGACCGCTTATTTTGGTGTGAAAGAGGAACTCAAACCTCGAAAAGGACAGACCCTGCTTGTCAGCGGTGCCGCGGGAGCTGTTGGTTCTATGGTCGGCCAGCTTGCCAAACTGGATGGGGCTTATGTGGTGGGTATCGCCGGCGGACCTGAAAAATGCAGCCGGCTCCTGAATGATTACGGATTTGATGCGGCTGTTGATTATCGTGGCAAGACAGTGGAGCAACTGACCGAGGAAATTGGCAAGGCGGCGCCGGATGGGATCGATCTTGTATTTGAAAATGTCGGTGGAAAAGGCCTGGACGCGACTCTCATGAACATTAATCAAAATGCCAAAGTCTGCCTTTGTGGCCTGATTTCCGAGTATAATACAGAGCCCTACGGGACTCGTAACCTCTGGCAGCTGATTGTCAATTGTGCCCGGATCCAGGGTTATCTGGTCAGCAACTATCTGGATCGTTTCATGGATGCCGGCCAGGAGGTTGCCGGGCTGATTAATGACGGCAAGCTGAAGTTCGATGAACATATCGATGAAGGTCTGGAGAACTCTTACACGGCCATGATGCGCCTGTTTGAGGGTACCAACCAAGGCAAAATGATCCTGAAAATTTCCTGATGGAGGAAGACATGAAGGGACTGACTGACCGCGTTGCAGTAGTTACAGGGGCGGCTTCCGGCATTGGCCAGGCCATCGCCCGGAGGTTTGTAGAGGAAGGTGTCAGGGTTATTGCCGTTGATCGCAATGAGCAAGCACTGGCTGCTGCCGGGACTTTTCAGGCCACCCTGGCTGTGGATGTATCGGAGCCTTCAGCACCTGAAAAGATCAGTGCCCTGGTGCAGGATTGTGCCGGGCAATGCGATATTCTGGTCAATGCGGCAGGGATCAGCGCCTTCGGCCTGTTTGACGATCCGGATCAGAAACTTTGGGATGATACCCTGAAAGTAAACCTGGATGCCGTGGCGAAAATCACCCGCGTTTTGCTGTCGCTGCTTCGGGCTTCGGATCAGGGCAGAATCATCATGATCGGTTCAACCTGTTCCCGGTTTGCCTCGGCAGGACTGTCGGCATATGTGGTCTCCAAACACGCCATTCTTGGCCTGACCCGGGCGCTGGCGTCGGAACTGGGCAAGGACGGCATCACGGTCAACTGTATCCAGCCGGGCGCGATCCTGACAGGCATAACAGGGCCGGTGTTCGAGCAGGATCCGTCTTTCCAGGAGTACTGGTCCAACAAGGCGGCCCTTGGCCGGATCGGCACACCGGAAGATATCGCGCCGGTGGCCGCATTCCTTGCCAGCGAGGAAGCGCGTTTTATGTCTGGTCACGGAATTTATGTGGACGGGGGAGCCATGCAGCAGAATTGACATTGCTGCATGTTTTTTCAGATATCTAGTTGTTTGTGGCGCCGTCTTCGATCCATGTGCGGAACATGTTTATTGTGTCCTGGTCCAGCGGAGGAGCGCTGAAGGGCATTTGCGCCCCACTGCCGCCGTTATCAATATGAGTACCTTCCAGCTTCATCAGCAGATAACTCTTTTCGGGTGCACCAGGCTCAACGATCAGAAAATGACTTTCAGAAGAGGGATGATTAACCAGGCTTTTCCAGGCTGCTTTGGGGTGCAGCGCCAGTCCGCCTGCTTCCTTGCCGGTGAGATGGCAAACAGCGCATTTCCGCCGCAGCAATGGGGCCAGATCCCTGGAAAAGCTGACACTTAATCCGCCACCAAAAGAGGGGGAATGGAACGCCGTCAAAACGGTAATGAGGGTCAGTGTTCCTTTTACGGCACGTCTTGTCATACAGTTTCCGCCTTTGCGACCTGCCGGCCGGCAATATAGCCGTAGGTAAGGGCGAGACCGATGGTGCCCCCGGCGCCGTAATAGGCACTGCGGGAAGGACTGGCGATACAGTTCCCGGCACCGTAAAGTCCAGAAATGGGTTTGTCGTCGGAGGCAAGTACCTGCGCCTTCTCATTGATGCGCGGACCGGAATTGGTATCCAGAGCTCCGGCCGCAAGAATAAAGCAGTAATAGGGGCCCTCTTCAGAAAAGGGGTGCATGACCAGATTCGGCATTGGATTGGCGGGATAGGATGAATCGGCCCGCGGATAAGAGAACAGCTTGTGCCATTCCGTATCATACAGACGCTTGCCGCGTTCAAATTCCGGATCGACGCCTTTTTTGGCATATCCGTTGAAGCGTTCAATAGTTGCCTTGGTTTCCCCACCAAAATTGTCGGCCAGCCTGACGCCGCCGCTCTGGTTTTCCAGTTTTTTCAGTCGGGCATCAATATTCTCAAACAGTTCATCCAGGTTTTGGCCACTGATCAGATAAGGATTCTCGTTTTTACTGAGGGGGAAGGGAAAGGCGCCGCCGAACCGGTCAATTGACCGTTCGTCAAACAGCATGAACTGGAGCTGGTTGGGATACTCGTCTTTCGCCGGATCATAGACAAAGTGGGGCATCGTTCTGTCATTGTAACAGCGCTTTTCATTGACAATCCTCTTGCCATATTTGTTTACCAGGATCATTGAATCGCCGGGCAATACGAAAGCGCAAAACCCGAGCAGCCGGTTCTGCAGGGCTTCCTCGAAGACTACCTGACTGCGCCAGGCGGTGTGCATGGCTCCCATTTGAGCACCGATTTCTCCGGCGAGACTGATAAAATCACCTGTCGATCCGGGCATGGCGCAGGCGCCATACAGGGCGGTCTGGTGCAGACCGACCAGTTTTTCGTTGTGGGAATAGCCACCGGTGCCGAAAATCACACCTTTACTGGCCCGAATGCGGATGATTTTTCCATCCTGTTTGGCTTCAACGCCAATAACCCGGTCATCGTTGGTGATGATTTTGGTCACTCGAGTGTCCGTCATCATGGGTACGTCATGCCGGGCGAGCCAGTCTTCCAAATGGGCAGCAAGGCTGCCGCCGCCCTCCGAAGAGCCGGAACCCACGGCAGGTTCGAGGGCGCGACCGGTTGGCACTTTGTTTTCCGGCAGATGATCTGCATAATCCGGCGCGGGAACGTCAACCTGAAACAGGCGGAACTGCTTGAATTTTACCGCATCAACTTTTTCCAGGTGCTCAATGGCCTTGTAACCATTGTCGTAAAAGGCCTCGATCAGCTTGTAGTCGATTTCCTCGAGCCCGAATGTCGAACTTTCCGGATTGAAAATCTGTGGGTAGGAGTAATGTGCCATATAGGCGATGGCATCTCTTTTTTTGTCCTGAATGCCCTGTTCGCGCAGGATGTTATGGTTGCAGATCCAGGCAACACCACCTGATTTTCCGGTCGTGCCTCCCATCAGGGGCATTTTTTCGATTAGCATGACTTTGGCGCCGTGAGAAGCTGCAGTTACAGCTGCTGAACCTGCAGCAGCGCCGCTGCCGACACAAAGCACCTCGGTCTCATAGTCCCAGTTGCTGTCTGCTGATTCACTTCTAGCGGTCGTTGCGGGCAGCATGCCTGCTGCAGTCGCCAGTCCAATACCACCAAGAACTGAACGGCGGTTCAGTGAATTGTCTTTGCCCATTCTGTGATCTCCCGTTGATTCCCTATTTTGTTAAAGTGAACTTTAGGCGGATTGTCAGAGGTCGTCATCTCGTCGAAGTGCTAGTTCAGTGTCAAAAAGTCCGCATGCAGCAGCAAGGAGGCGAGCAAGAAGGGAGGCAATAATGCTTGTTTCCCTGTGGCATGTCGATCAGACACCGTTGCCGAGGATCATTTCTGCGGCTCGCCAGCCTACGGCCATGGCCGGGGCATTGGTGTTTCCGGTGACCGGGTAGGGCATGACGGAACAATCTGCCACACGCAGTCCCTGAACGCCCCGCACCCTGAGCTCGTGGTCGACAACCGCCCGGTCATCCCCGCCCATGCGACAGGTGCCCATGCCGTGTAGACCACATGTCGCCAGTCTTCTGAAACTTTCCAGGATTTCTTCGTCCGTCTGCACATTGGGGCCCGGCAGGAGCTCTCGTTCGATCTCAGGGGCCAGCGCAGGTTGCGCCATCAGTCGGCGCATGTAACGGACACATTCAACGGCGGCCCGGCGGTCTTCCTCGGTGGTCAGCCAGTTGGGCGTGACTGACGTGCCATCTGCAGGATCCGGGGATTTTATGTGAATGCTGCCTTCACTGGTCAGTCGCAAAAGCTGGCCGTAAATGGAAATGCCGGGTTCCCTGTCGATGTCATTCAGGGGCACAGGATGATTGTCCTCGCTGAGGGCGAATGTATAACCGCCAAGATAGAGCTGCAGATCGGGTCTGCCGTCCGGATGGGCGATATTGGCGAAACCGCCGACTTCAAAGGGACCGGTTGCCATCGGGCCGCTATGAAACAGGTAATATTGCAGCACCGACTTTAACAGGCCCAGGCCGAAAAAACTGCGGTTGATACCATCCTGATGTTTCAGCCTGTGCGGCATGGCAAAGGCCAGATGTTCGCGGAGACGATTGCCAACATCCGGACTATGCGTAACTGGCGTGATGCCGATTTGTTTCAGATGGTCGGGATCTCCTATGCCGCTGCGCTCCAATATCTGCGGACTCTCCATTGTGCCGGCAGACAGGATCACTTCACCCTGACAGTCCACAACGAAGTCGCCACGGTCTTTGTGCCGCAGTTCAACACCGGTTACGGTGCCATCGCTAATACATATTTGTTTGGCAATCGTCTGGGTTAATATTTCCAGGTTTGGACGGGACTTGGCGCGGTTGAGGAAGGTTACGGCAGAGCTCTGTCGTTTCCCGCGATAGATATTGTGGCTGTAAAAGCCTATCCTGTCGCCGGTAAGGCTGTTGAGGTCATCAGTTTCAGCCATGCCCATCTGCTTGCCCGCATCTATCATGCGGCGGGTGAGGGGGTATTTGAATGTCCCGGGGGAGACCGGGACCGGCCCGCCTGCGCCGCGAAGGTCGCTCGACCCAAGCTGATGATCTTCCAGGGCGCGAAAGGCGCTGGTCATACTCTCGCCGTTCCAGCCGGTACAACCAAGTTTTTCCCATTCATCATAGTCAGCCGGTTCGCCCCGGCTCCAGATCATGCCATTGATCGAGGAAGAGCCGCCGAGACCGCGCCCCCGGATCCAGATTTCATTGGCTTCTTCATTGGGAACCCTTGGTTGTTCGACCTGGTAAGCCCAGATGTGGTCAGGGTTTACAACGAGTTTGGCGACGCCTTTTGGCATATGAATGAAGGGGTTTTTGTCCGTTCCTCCCGCTTCGATCAACAGTACTCTGTGGGCCGGATTTGCGGACAGTTTTTCCGCCAGGACGCAACCGGCGGAACCGGCACCGATGACAATATAGTCAAGGCACTGGTTTTCTGAAGTTGACATGATGGTTCCCTTGGCTTCTATCGATTACGGAAAAAGAGTACCGCTACAAGGGAATAGCGATACTCTCAGAAATATCAGGTTCTGGTGGATATCAGATCATCGATGAGCCCGTTTGATTTTCTTGGCCAGGGACCATTTGTGTACTTCTGTAGGGCCGTCATAAATACGGAAGGCGCGCACCTCCCGGAAAATCTGCTCGACGATGGTGTCGCCGGATACGCCGGTGCCGCCCATGACCTGAACGCAGCGGTCGGCCACCCTGAACAGGGCTTCGGAAACAGCGACTTTCGCCATACTGCTTTCAGTGGTGCCGAGTGCACCGGTATCCAGCACCCCGGCCACCCAGTTGATGATCAGTTCGCACTGGCGCAGGTCGATCAGGTTTTCAGCCAGAGGAAAGCCCACTCCTTCATGGTCGATCAGGGGTTTGCCAAAGGCCGTCCGCTTGCAGGCATAGGCCGATGCGATCTCGTGAGCCCGGATGCAACCACCAAGCCAGCGCATGCAATGGGTCAGACGGGCCGGGCTCAGGCGTACCTGGGCATAGTCAAATCCCTTGTGAATTTCCCCCAGGATCTGGTCCTTGTGAACGCGGAGGTTTTCGATGGCCAGAACGCCGTGGCCGCCGGGCATGGAATTATCAATGGTATCCAGCACCCGTTCCATGCGCACCGCCGGATCCGGCAGGTCGACAAGGAACATGGTGGCGGCCATCTTTTCCTGCGTGCCGCTGTTGGCCATGATAATTCCCACGCGCGCTCCTTCTGCGCCGGTGATAAAGGCCTTGCGGCCATTAATGACCCAGTGATCGCCATCCTGGACGGCTCTTGTCTTCAGCATGGAGGGGTCGGCGCCGGCGCCTTCATCTTCAGCCGGTTCAGTCATGAAAAAGGCTGAACGCGCCTTTCCGGCAACGACCGGGGCCAGGAAATGATTTTTCTGTTTTTCGCTTCCCACTTTGCCGATCAGATACATATTTCCTTCATCCGGCGCCATGGTATTGAGAGCCACGGGCCCCAGGGGGGATAGACCTGACTTTTTCAGCACAAGGGCGGTTTCCAGATGCGTAAGATGAGAGCCGTCGTCCATGATATGCGGAGTCATGAGACCGGCCGAACGGGCCTTGTCGCGCATTTCGCTGACCAGTTCCTCGCTTGGCCCGTGGTAACCGCAGCGAGGGTCTTTCTCATAGGGGGCAACAACGTCGCGCACAAATTTTTCAACTTTCGCAGCAATTTCAGCGGATCGCCCGGATGGGGCGGGAAGTTCTTCGATAACCATTTTCTAGTCCTTGTTTTCAGCCATGGCGCGGGCGAGGGCGGCCAGTTCGGGAAGAGTATCTACAAGAGTTTTTGCTTCGGGTGAAGCAGCCGTGCCGCGGGCCATCCGGCCCTTGATTCCATGCAGGATAGCGGCAAAACGGAACATATTAAACGCCAGATAAAAATTCAGATTGTCTATGCGGTCGCGACCGGTGCGCCGGCAATATGCGGCCACATAGTCATCCTGTGATGTGATGTTCAGGGCTTTCAGATCCAGGCCTTTCATTCCCCCGATAATATGCGGGGGCAGGTTATACATCATCAGATGGTAGGAAAAATCGGCGAGCGGATGGCCAAGGGTGGAAAGCTCCCAGTCCAGGACAGCCAGTATCCGGGGTTCTGTCGGATGCCAGATCATGTTATCGACCCTGAAATCACCGTGCACGATGCTGCTTTCATCACCAGGAGGGATATTTTCCGGTAACCAGTCGACAAGCCTGTCCATGTCCTTCAGCCGGCCTGCTTCGGAATCGTCCCCGTATTGCCCGGACCAGCGGCTGATTTGCCGTTCGAAGTAATTACCGGGTCGTCCATAATCACCCAGTCCGATTTCACCGGGGTCAATACTATGCAGCCTGGCGATGGTATTATTCATGGCGTCGAAATATTCAGGTCTTGCTTCCCGATCGATCCCGGGCAGTGAGGCGTCCCAGAAAATTCGGCCTTCGATCATGTCCATAAGATAAAAAGGTGTGCCGACAACCGAGCTGTCCTCACACAGGGCTTGAACATGTGCGACCGGAAAACCTGTGCGTCCAAGGGCGTCGAGAATTCGAAATTCCCGTTCCACAGCATGGGCACCTTTCAGGAGCTTTCCCGGGGGTTTTCGGCGCATAACATAGGTTTTACCGGGGGTGACCAGTTTATAGGTGGGATTTGACTGCCCGCCTTTGAACTGTTCCACTTTGAGCGGGCCCGAGAATCCTTCAACATGGTCCTTCATCCAGCCATCAAGGCGGTCCTGATCGAATTTATGGCCTTCCCGAACCGGGCCTGATCCTGCAAATTTATTCTGAAGGTTGCTCACTTTTTAGTCTTTCTGAAATTACACTTTCTGTGAATCTGGATTATTGGTCTCTCAGCCACATCCCAATGGATTGCTCGCATTATATCCTCAGCCGGGGGGGTGAGGGGGCCTATTTAAAGTCACAGGCGCGCAGGTTTCGATAACGTGGTAGTTAAATATCAACAATAATATCGGGATTGTACAGAATAGACGATGCCCGCAGGGATATGCAGTTAAGGGGATATAATCTTGTCTCCAATTCTGTAGAACAAGAAATCAAAAAGTAGAAATGTAGGAGAGGACTTTTATGGGAAAAAATCTATTCAGGAAATCCGTACTGCTTGGATCCGGGACGGCTATTCTGTCCACCATGCAGGTGATGGCGCAGGAAGAAGCCGCAGCTACTTCTAATGAAGCGATGGTTATCGAAGAAGTAATCGTTTCAGCTCGTCGACGCAAGGAAACCATTCAGGAAACGCCAATTGCCATGACAGCCCTGTCATCCGGTATGATCGAGGCGAAAGGTGCCCTTAATCTTGGCGACCTGCAGGGTGCAGCTCCCAACCTTCTGATTACCAACCAGAACTCGGGTGCAGCATCGGCTAATCTTTCCATTCGCGGCCTGACCTTTGCCGACGTTGAAAAATCCTTTGAACCGACTGTAGCTGTTGTCGTGGACGGGGTTTTTATCGGTACCAGCACCGGCCAGTTCTTTGACTTCTTTGATATCGAACAGATTGAGGTCCTGCGTGGTCCCCAGGGAACATTGTTCGGGCGGAACACTATCGGCGGTGTGATCAATATTACCCGCAGCAAACCAACCTTTGAATTTGGCGGTAAGGCGGAAGTCAGCTATGGCAAGTTCAATACTCTGGCCACACGGGCTGTTGTCAATGTGCCGCTGGTGGATGATACGCTCGCGGCAAAAGCCTTTTATTTTCATAATGAAAGTGATGGATATTACCGGCATGGCATTACCGGCGAACGGGTAGGTGCCAGCAACAATGATAATTTTGGTATCGTTTTTGCCTATCGCAATAACGAAAACTTTGACGCCAACCTGACACTTGAGAAACAGGTTCAGGAATTTGATCCGGTGAACTCGAATATTACCAATACATCAGAGCTGTTCTGCCTTTTTATTCCGGCAGATCAGTGTAACCGCAACACGACTACTGATCTTTATACCGTCTTTAATGATCCTGCGGTTTCCGAATATAGCTCGCCTGCCGGTACCCTGGAAATGAACCTGGAAGTAGGTGGCATTACCCTGACTTCAGTAACAGGGTATCGCGAATCCGATGAATTCCAGACCCAGGATTTTGATGCCTCCACTTCCGATCTTTATTACACCTCCCGTGTTCAGGAGTTCAGGCAGTTTAGTCAGGAACTTCGCGGGGCTGGCAGTATCACCGACAGCCTTGACTATGTGGTCGGCGGCTATTTCTATGACCATAAATATGACTTTGTTCAGGATACTCGGCTGTTTGGTGGTCCGGCCCCGCAGCAGGTTACAACCGGTAAATCCAAGTCACTGGCCTTCTTTGGCGACTTCAACTGGGTGATTACTGATGAAGTTCGACTGTCTTTTGGTGGTCGCTGGACCCAGGACAAGAAAAGCAACTATAACAGTGTCGGCGACGTTCAGTTCCCGCTGGCTGAAAAAACCTTCAACAAGTTTACGCCTAAAGTGGGTGTCGATTATCGTCCGACGGACAATCTGATGGTTTATGCCTCCTGGTCACGCGGATATCGTTCCGGCGGCTTCTCCGGCCGCGGTCAGACGCTGTTTTCATCAACAACCCCCTATGAACCCGAGATTGTTGATTCCTATGAAATCGGCCTGAAGAGTGATTTCTTTGATCGCCGGTTGATTGTCAACCTCGCCGCCTTTTATTCCGACTACAAGGATCTGCAGCAGAATACGACCATTCCTCTGGAAGGCGGAACAGCAAACGAAACCATCGTGAGTAACGTGGGTTCGGCGACAGTGAAAGGTTTTGAGGCAGACGTGACCTGGGTCCCGGTTGAAAATCTGACGATCAGGGCATCCCTTGGTCTGCTTGACTCAGAGTTCGATGGTTTCATCACCCAGGCGCCTGATGGACTTGGTGTGCTGCAGACATATGATTATTCTGCCAACGAGCTGATCTATAACCCTGACATTACGGCGTCTGTCACCGCTGACTATGTGATCCCGACAGACTTTGGGGAAATCCAAGCCAATGTCAGCTATCGCTATATTGACGAATATGATCAGCAGATCTCGCTCGGCCCGACCACGGTGGCAGGTGACGGTACTATTATTGTCAACGGCAACGATCCCCGTGTGCGCTCTGACAAGCAGGGTCTGCTGGACGCCAGCCTGACAGCCCGGATCGACATGGGCGAGTCAACGGCAAAGGTTACCGTTTACGGACGTAACCTGACCGACGATCGTGGCCCGAACGCGGCCTTTACCGTGGCCGGCCTGTGGTCCTTCGCCTCCGCCCGTGAGCCGCGCACCTTTGGTGTAACAGTTGGGTTTGAGTTCTGAGTTCAGAGTAGAGCCATTAAAGAGGAGGGCGGTCGGAATTCCCAGTCGCCCTCTTTCTTTGGAAACGTCAAGAACCATAAGAAAAGCCCCCGCTCTTTTGAGTGAGGGCTTTTCAGGTTTAAGGGAGTTATTTATTGCGGCTTATTCTTCCGCTTTAACATATTTCATGACCGTATTCTGGAACTGCCTGATCTGTATTTCCTGGTAGTTGGCCAGTTGAACTTCGTTGTTGGCGGAGGATTTCAGCCCCTCCTGCACATAGGGCAGATTTTCCATGTCCTGCTCGAAGACATCACCAAGAATCCCGAGTTCCTCTGCCTCCGTCCATTTCTGATCGTCTGTCAGGAATTTCATTGGCGGAGCCTTGGGGGCTTTTTCCCCGGGCGGGACACGGGTCAGGATGCGAACTTCCATCAGGGTGTGATCCTGATCATGCCAGGGGCGCCAGCGATAGACAATATTCGGCTGGAAACCCGCCCACGGACTGAAATTGGGGAACACATCGTAAAGGATAGCGTCCATCATTTCACAGTCGGAGGCAAAGCTCACGTCATGGCCAAACATTTTGGTTGTTGTTGCACGCAGGCTTTCGCCCAGTGCTTCCCGGGCGGTCTTGCCTTCTGGCACCTTGACGTTGAAGCCATCATCTTCTTCTTCATAGTTATCAGAAGAGCGTCCGTTATATTTGACGAATTCGTCGACAATCCATTGCTGTGACTTGCCCTTCGGGTCGATGTGCGGCGACATGGTTCCGAAAGGGGTCACCGTCATGTTCACATGGTCACCATAGATGTTGTATTGGGAATTGCAGTCGCCGGTAAAGGGCAGAAGCTGGGGATGGGTCACAACGGTGTGCCAGCTTTCCATAAAGGCTTCCATCACGACTTTCCAGTTGGCAGGAACGACTTTACCAACCCAGATGACTGTGGCGCATTCTTCGTGTTTCCAGCGTTTGAAATGTTCCGGCATGGGGGCCAGATATTCTTCCAGGGTGGGACCTTCCTTGGCTTCGCGAAGGAAAATATAGCCGCCCCATTGCCCGACCTGGACTTCCGGCAGGGCCATTTCCTCGTCTTTGAGATGTTCGAAATCCCAGCGACATGGGATCTGTTTCAGGGACCCGTCTGTATTCCAGGAAAAACCATGGAAAGGACAATGCAGTTCGCTGGCCCAGCCGTCTTCTGTCTTCAGCTTGCGTCCGCGGTGCAGGCACACATTATAAAAGGCACGTACGCTGTTGTCCTTCTGGCGCATGATAATGAAGGACTTGCCGACAATTTCATAAATGACATAGTCCCCGGGTTCCGGCAGTTCCTCCACGCGGGCGGCAAACTGCCATACCTTGGGCCACATTTTCTTTTTCTCAAGTTCGAAAAATTCAGGATCGGTGTAATTTGAGGCAGGGATCGGGTCAGAACCCAGATTCTCATAGACATCTTCATAAAGAAATTCCGGTACCGGATTGGTATCCGCCAGAGCCAGGTCCCGGAACGAGGTTCCGGGGCAACGCGGCAACGGTTGCCCTTTGATTTTGGTCTCGGTATCACCCATAAGAAATAACTCCTTTTTTATGCTCTTCACTCATAACCTGATGTTATGAGGTTATATTTCGCCCAGAATGTCCATTCATCTGATTTTTTAATATTATTGGGCGACCATGCCGCCATCTACAACGAATTCCGCACCTGTGATATATTTGGCATCATCGGAGGCAAGAAATGCGATCATGGATCCAATATCTTCCGGCTCTCCCATCCTTTTCATGGGAATTGCAGCAGTAATCAGGTCATACTGTTCCTTGTTGTCGGCAATGGCGACTTTCTGCATGTCGGTCCAGATCATGCCGGGATGGACACTGTTCACCCTGATATTTTCTGCGGCATATTCAAGGGCAATGGACTTTGTGAAAAGCCGGACGCCACCTTTGCTGGCGGCGTAGGCTGCCGTGCCGGGGACCCCGATCAGGCCGGCAACGGACGACAGGTTGATAATTGAGCCGCCGTTCCCCTGTTGGCTCATCTGGTCGAGGCCGGCCTTGCAGCCGAGATAGACACTGTCCAGATTGACCTTCAGCTGCTTGTCCCAGTCCGCTTTGGTTATATCCTTTATCATGCCGAGAACGGCAATGCCGGCATTATTTACCAGGATATCAAGTTTTCCGTAAGTATTGATTACAGAACCCATCACATCTTTCCAGGCGGCTTCGTCCGTTACGTCGTGCGCCATGGCCCTGGCTTCAAAGCCCATTTTCTGCAGGTCTTCAGCCCGCTCCAGAACCGAGGTTTCATCAATATCCGTCAAGAATATCCTGGCCCCCTGTTCCGCCATTTTTTTTGCTGTTGCGAAGCCGAGCCCCCCGGCTGAGGCTGCACCGGTGACAAGGGCCACTTTGTCGTTAAGGTCGATCATCATCTTTTTTGCTCCCGATTCTTTTATTCCTTCATGTCAAGAGACCAGTTTATGGTCAGACTGGCAACTGGTGATACTGAGAGAAAAGGGAGTATTTTGTCGAATTATCATCAAGAGGGAGGCTATGGTTCAACAGATAAAGACGTTACCACCTATGAACATCTGCAGGTTTCATTGTTTCCCTGGTCCGTGTATTCATAAAGGATGATATCACCGGATCGAGTTTCCGGACGTCAGGATAGAGGGAGTATAATTTATGGATATGAAGCAACAGCTTGGCAATGAAGCGGAAAAACTGCTTCACTATGTTGAAAGTGGCACAACGGACTCTGCCGAGACAACCTATGAAGTACCGGCGTCTGCTTATCTGGACCCGGATTATTTTGGCAATGAAATGGAAAAGATTTTCCACGCTCTGCCGCTTCTGGCGGGGCTGTCCGTCGAGATTCCCAAACCGGGTGATTACAAGGCCTTTGATCTGCTTGGAAAACCTATCATTCTCACCCGCAAGAAAGACGGCGGGGTGGCCGCCATGTTCAATGTCTGCACCCATCGGGGCATGACACTGGTCGAAAATGGGTATGGGAACAAAAACCTGTTCAGCTGCACCTATCACGCCTGGTGTTTCAAGAATGACGGCCGGTTACAGGGTGTTGCGGATCAGCAGAAATTCGGATCAGTTGACAAGGAATCCCGTAACTTGACGACACTGCCCTGTGTGGAAGCCGCCGGGATCATCTGGGTGTTGATGAAACCGGGCGGAACCATTGATATTGAGGCGCACCTGGGCGATATGCTCAAGGATCTTGAAGCCTACGAACTGGAAAAATGGCACTTCTGCGGCACTCGCCACCTGAAGGGGGCCAACTGGAAAATTGCTTATGACGGTTATCTGGAGGGCTATCATTTTGCTGCGGCCCATCCGGAAACCATTCATCCCCGGACATTTAGCAACATCATGCATTTCACTGCCATGGGGCCGCATATGCGGGTCGGCTTCCCGCAGGTTTGCATCAAGGAAAAGCTGGGTGGATTGCCCCGCGAAACCTGGGGGGATAATGAAAATAACGGTTATGATTTCATCCGTACAATTTTCCCCAATGTAAGTCTTTTCTTTGCCCCGGAGCTCACCCAGGTAGCCCAGCTTGTCCCCGGCCCGACAGCCAATAAGAATGAAACCAATCTGATGTTTATCCGCAGGGAGCCGCCGAAAGACGATGAGGACCAGGCGGCGATTACCGGCATGATGGATTTTCTGAAAAAAGTTGTCCAGGAAGAGGATTATGATCTAGGGCTCCAGGTACAGAGAGGCCTGCAGGCCGGTGCCCTGAAATCTGTTGTTTTCGGAAAAAACGAACGCGGCAATCAGTATTTTCATAAATATGTTGATTATTTTGTGAGCGACGACCCGAACAAGGTGCCGCCGACGCTTTAGGAATTGTAGCTGGATATTTCTCCCTGACTTGATGTCCTGTCCGGACTGCCTGTCCGAGGCAGTCCGGCGGGCTTTTTCAGGTCTTGCGGGAAGGAACGGGAAGATGTGAAGAGATGACGAAGAAAGAGTATGACATTGTTGTGATTGGGGGCGGTCCCGGCGGTTATGTGTCGGCGATCCGGGCGGCGCAGTTGGGCCTGAAGACGGCGGTGGTGGAACGGGAACATCTTGGCGGCATCTGCCTGAACTGGGGCTGTATCCCGACCAAGGCGCTGTTGCGGACGGCTGAGATCTCCCACCTTCTCAAGGAGCTGCCGGCGCACGGTTTTACCGCCGGCGAGCTTTCCTTTGATCTGGCGACGGCCATCGGCCGCAGCCGCAAGGTAGCGGGTCAATTGTCCGGCGGAGTGCGGGGGCTGCTGAAAAAGAACAAGGTCACGGTGATCGAGGGGGAGGGTCGCCTGACTGGTCCCGGTGAGGTTTCTATTGGAAGAGAAAAGATCACTGCCAGGCATATCATCATCGCCACCGGGGCCCGGGCCCGGGAACTGCCGCATCTTGCGGCGGACGGGGATCTCATCTGGACCTACAGGCATGCCCTTTCGCCCAAACGGATGCCGAAAAAGCTACTGGTGATCGGCTCCGGCGCCATCGGCATGGAATTCGCCAGCTTTTATCAGGATGTGGGCGCCGAAGTGACGGTGGTCGAAGCCCTGCCGCGCATTTTGCCCAATGAGGATGAAGCGATATCAGCGCTGGCGGAGAAAATTTTCTCCCGCCGCGGCATCAGCTTGCACAGGGGGACGGAGGTTGCTGCTCTGGAGAAGAAAAAGAACAACGTCACGGCACGTCTGAAAACGCCTGAAGGCGAAGTGAAGAAAGAGTTTGATACGGTGCTTCTGGCCATCGGCATTGTCGGTAATATCGAAAATCTCGGTCTGGAGACTGCGGGGGTGAAGACGGACCGGGGTCATATTGTCACCGACCCGTATGGCAGGACCAACATTGACGGCATTTATGCCATCGGCGATGTGGCCGGGCCGCCGTGGCTGGCGCACAAGGCGAGCCATGAAGGGGTGATTTGTGTGGAGAAGATTGCCGGGCACAGCCCGCGGCCGCTGAAGGCGGACCTGATCCCGTCCTGCACCTACAGCCGGCCGCAGGTGGCCAGTATAGGCCTGACGGAGCAGGCGGCCCGGGAAAAGGGGCACGAAGTGCGCATTGGCGAGTTTCCCTTTGTCGGCAACGGCAAGGCTGTGGCGCTGGGCGAGACCGACGGCCTGATCAAGACCATTTTCGATGCCGGCAGCGGGGAGCTGCTCGGGGCTCACCTGATCGGCCCGGACGTGACTGAACTGGTCCAGGGATTTGTTCTGGCCCGCAAGCTGGAGGCAACGGAGGAGGATCTGATGGAGACGGTCTTCGCCCATCCCACTCTCTCGGAAGCCATGCATGAATCCGTCCTCGCAGCTTATGAAAGGGCAATACATTTATGATCAGGCGTCAAAAAAGCTTTTCAGTATTTACAGGCAAACGCCTATCTAATTTATCAGGTGTCACAGCACCCTGATCACGGAATAATCAAGCGGTTAAAATAGGAATATTGTATCGTACAAGACAGGCAAGGCGTGGGAGAAGCCTCCTGTTCAGCAAAACCGAACGCCGGGGAGAAGCTTATGTCGTTACACCTGAGATTTTCAATTCGTTATTGTCTGATCGCGCTGCTTATATTGTTTATTGCGGCACTGGTTTCCACGCTTATGTTAAAGACATCTGCCGGCGCGGCGCAACCAGACCAAAAGTCTGAAGAGATTGTCCTGAGCGGCACCGTAACATCGGATAAGGAAGGCCCGATGGAAGGGGTTCTGGTCATCGCGCACAGGGAAGGCAGCACCGTTTTAACTTCCGTTGTCTCCAATGACGCAGGCCGTTTTGCTTTCAAGCGGGAAAGACTGGCACCGGGCAAATATGAAATAACGGTCCGCGCTGCTGGATATGAGCTGCCGGCATCGGAAGAACCGGTCAGGGCCGAGGTGGGATCTCATGCCGCCGCAGTTGATCTCAAACTCGATGTTGTGACCGACACTGACCGGCTGGCGTCCCAGTTGACGTCCCTTGAATGGCTGAACAGTTTTCCGGGCGCCGACACCCAGAAAGATATATTGATGCGCAACATGGTGAATTGCGCATTCTGTCATACCCTGGAACGGGTCGCCCGCTCAGAATATGACGACGTTGAATTTATGGAAGTCATTCAGCGCATGTTGACGTATGAAACGGATCATTCATCGGCAGAACGCATCCAGGTTGTCAGCTCACCGGCACCTCTGGAAGGATTGCAGTGGTTTGGCCGTGACGCAACGGTTATTGCGAAATATCTCTCCACTATCAACCTGAGCGGCGACAGGACTAGTTGGGCCTATGAGCTTAAAACTCTGCCGCGGCCGACTGGTGAAGCAACACGAGCCACGGTCACCGTTTTTCCTATTCCCAGGCAGCCCAGTGTTATCCATGACCTGGACGTCGATTCCAAAGGGAATGTCTGGTATGGCAACACTGGCTGGGATTATATCGGCATGCTTGATCCCAAAACCGGAAACTTCAAGGAATGGCCGGCCCCGAACTTCCTACCAGAGACCCCGGCGCCGGGGACAGACCGTATTGTTGGCGTCCAGGATATCCAGGTGGATGGCGAGGATAATGTTTGGGTCGCCGTCGGCGGCAACAAACTTGCCCGTTTCATGCCCGACACAGAGCAATGGCAAACATATGATATGCCGGTGGTCTGGAAAAATCCGTTTATTTCCACTGTACAGCCGGGGGAAACAGGCCTTTGGGTCACGGGATTAGGCGCACCGCCGGAAGGTGAAATACGTCATGAACAGGCGTTCCGGCTCGATATTGAAACGGGACAGTTCTCGGAAGGTATCACATTATTTGATGATAAACCTTCACCCGTGGACCCATACCATAGCAACCCCCTGAACTATTGTTACATGATGGATCAGGATGCTAATGGTAATTTTCTCTGCACCGCGCCCGAACCGTCTGCGATTGTGCGGGCCAACCTCCAGTCAGGAAAGGTGCGTCTTATCCCAACACCGACCCCGCTGGCCTATCCCCGGCGGGGACACCGGGATAAACAGAACCGGTTCTGGTTCAGTGAATTTTATGCTGACAAGATCGGTGTTATAGATCTTGCAACCGAAGAAATCAGGGAATATTCGATCCCGGTCAAATTTATATCGCCTTATTATTCCCGACCTGACGTCAAGGGGCGGGTCTGGGCCTCAGCTACAGGATCGGATCGTTTGCTGCGTCTTGATCCGGAGACCGGGGAAATCATACAATATCTGATGCCGGTCTATTATGATGCCCGAAAAGTTGTGGTGGACGTCCGGGCGGACAGGACAACAGTCTGGCTGCCCAATAAAAATACGTCCCAGCTCATTCGCGTTGAGATCCCCGATTAAAAGGGTTTGTATGAAAAAAAGCTGGTCTGGTGGTTTGTAGGGCTGGCCTATAGTCAAACTGACTTGCGCCAGACTTATTCTGGATCGGCGGAAATTAGACCTTGCGGGTTCTCCATCGAGTCAAGGTATTTGACCGAAAAGTCTATCTCGGCTCTTTGAGCTCATGCTTTAAATTTGTGTATGGAAATGCGCAAAAAATGTGCAATTTTCATCTTAACACATTGAACTATATAAACGTTACATTACCTCTCGACCAAAGTAATCCTGAAATCTCCCAAACATTTCCATATCTGCCTAAGCTGCAGAAAACTGTAGTTCTCTGTCTGTGATCGTCTATTTTTATTTTCCATTGATTGCAAACTTATCCGGTAAGAAGCATAGAAACAGGCATAAGATGCCGTCAATTTGCGAACATCGTCAGAATCTGCAAGCAGGTGTCATAATCAAAGGGCTCTGTAACCAACAACGGAGGCCTGTTGAACATGCCATCGTTCTGATCAGCGTTATCCGTTTAAGGTGGCGCTGAATCTCTGGTGTGCCGCAAGAATGTGGGTCTGCATGGTGGCATCGCTCCAGTCACCATTACGGGCTTCCAGAGCCTCGATCAGTTCCAGGTGATGGGCATTGCTGCGTTTCAGGTCGTTACGTGTAAAATTAATCGCGGTCTGTGTCACAATGGGGGGAGAGACCAGCCTCTGGACCGCCTGTTTGAGTATCTCGCTCTGGGTTGCCTGCAGGATTGTGTTGTGAAAAACCTTGTTGGCCTTCAGAAATTTTTCCATGGAATATTCAGCATCTTCAGCCAGCATGTCTTCAATGATTTTATGCTGTTCCTTCAGGATATCCAGTTGTTCGGGTGTGATCAGTTCAGCGGCTCGCCTTGCGGCCATGCCTTCTGTTACAGCCCGAAGTCTGAAGATATCCTCGATCTCCTGCGGTGACCAGTTGGCGACATGGGCGCCCAGATGCGGTTTCATGACCACATAGTTTTCAGCCGCCAGCCGCTTGATGGCCTCGCGGACGGGAGTGCGGGAGACGCCGCACAGTTCGACAAGACGCTCTTCCCTGAGATGGTCGCCGGGCGCAAAATGGCCGTCCAGAACCGCATTGCGGATCACGGCGTATGCTTTTTCAGCAGATTTACTCATGGTCATGGTTGTCACTGTGGGGTGTTTCCGTCCGGGATGTTGATTTACCGTAAAAGTAACGCACCCGAAATCGGGTGCGTTACTTCATATAGCCAATTCAGCCTAAAATTCAAAGCTTACTTCTGCACCAAACCGGCGTTCACTTCCCGGGTGGTCAAACGATCCGCCAAATTCAGGCGCAGGAATGACTTCCTCGAGGTATTTTTCGTCGGTCAGGTTTGTGACATAACCGGTCAGGGACCAGTTTTCTCCTCTTACACCCAGGCGCAGATCAACCGTGTAATAGGCATCCCTGCGTGAAGCGGTGTAATCAGCAATGCCGAGTGCGCCGGCACCGGCACCAAAGCCAAGCTCAAACAGCGGCTGGAAAATCGTTGGACGCTGTCCTTCCTGAACCGTATGGAACCAGGTCGGGCCAATAAACTGAGCGTCTGCCCGCGCGAAGACTTCCAGGTCATCATTGATGGGATAGTTCACGTCAGCACCGACGTTAACAGTGTAGTCCGGAGTATAAGGGGACTTGTTCCCCACGGTATCGGGGCGGGAAGAATTTTCCTTGATCTCGCTTTCCACGAAGTTTACGCCGCCATACAGGCGGACATTTTCGTTGACATGAAACGTGCCTCCGAATTCCGCCCCGTAAAGTTCGACTTTGTCCATGTTGGAAACAACACGCAGCAGGCCGAAGGAGCCGACATAAAATTCAAAGAACTGCATGTCATTTACAGTTGTGTAATAACCGGAACCGGTCAGTTGAAGCCGGCCATCCAGAAGGTCGGCTTTGAACCCTGCTTCAAAGGCACTGGAGGTTTCCTTTTCATAATCATCATTGACCACAGGCAGGTCCGCGCCAAGCAGATCAGCAAAGTTGATGCCGATGCCCCCGTTAATGAAGCTGTTATTGAAAATATTCACGGTGGCGGCACTGCCGGAATTGTTGAAGCCGCCGGCTTTGAAGCCGACACCCCAGCTGGCATACAGGGTCATGTCTTCACTAGCATCCCAGGTAATGGAGACCTTGGGTTCAAGTTCGGAAAAAGTTCGTTCCTTGTCGGGAATTGTGCCTGTGGGGTTGATCAGGCTGCTGAGACCGGGATTCAGGGGGTCGTCAAAAATGCCGTCGAAATTGAGGTCGATCAGGGACTGGGTCGCATCTGTGGGCACAAGGCTGGACACGGACCGTTTTTCATTGTCGTAGCGCAGCGCGAGAGAAAGTTCCACATCCTCGGAAATATCATATTCCAGTTGCCCGAAGACCGCAAGAACCCGGCTGTCAAACTGGTCATGCAGCAGGGAAACAGTGGCATTCGGCCCTGTCGCCTGATAGAGGCCGCGAATTGGCGCATCACCACTGTCCCGGTTCAGGGAAACACCGACCTCGCGATCAATATCCAGGAAATAGGCGCCAACCATCCAGCTCAGGGGACCGTCCCCATCGGAGGACAGGCGAAGTTCGGCACTCAGGTCCTTCTGGTTTCGTTTTTGTTCCTGCAAGCCGTCACAGGTGGTAGGTGTGTAGGCCCCGAGAAACGATCCATTGGGATCAAATATGACACCGGTAGGGGTCAGGCCGATGAACTGGGGGGCCAGCAGAGCAACACCGGCGGCATTCAGGTCTGCGACAGACTGCTGGCAGGCGGCATCGCCATTAAAGAAGCCAAACGCAGCAGCCGTGCCGTCCGCGATCAGGTTGTTTTTGATATTGCTGTACAGCACCCAGCCACTAAGCACCATGCCGTCCAGGTCATAGTCAAATTTTGTGGAAGCTTCGAAGGATTCCTGGTCATTATCCGAATCCACATTGGCCTGGTAGAGGAAGTCGAAATCATTGACGTCCTGATAAGCGGCCGGTGTGCTGGTTGCTTCAGCGAAGACGGGCAGGTTGAAGGTTGAATTGAAGGAAAGCGAGGATGCATCGACCTTGCCATAGCGCATTCTCATGTCCAGGCTGAGGTCTTCAAGGCCTTCCCAGACAAGTCGGGCATTTACATTGTAACCTTCATAGGCATCGATGGTGGCGGCGTCATCCTTGAAACTGTTACGGTAATAACCGTCTGATTTACGCCAGTCCCCGGACAGCCGGTAGAATAATTCATCTTCGACAATGGCGCCGGAAGTGGAGCCCTTGATCAGATAGGTATTGTCCTCGGCGATGCCGCCGGTGATTTTTGTAATTGTTTCATTGTCGGGTTTTGTGGTTTTGACAATGATTGCACCGGCCGCGGCATTGCGGCCATAAATGGCACCCTGCGGTCCCTTGAAAATTTCTATCTGGGCGAGGTCCGTGTATTCGCGGTTGAAGGCGGCCGGATTGGTGTAGAGAATGCCGTCCAGAATAAACGCGAAGCTGTTTTCTGCATCACGGGCACCGTTGATGCCCCTGATATTGACCTGGGTATCTCCGACCTCTGCCGCATCCACCATGGTGACACCGGGGGTAAGGGCGATAAAGTCATCGGCCCGTTGAACGCCGGCACTCTCCAGAGCGGTCTGGGTCAGTGCGGTTACTGTACCCGGCACGTCAGTAAGACTTTCTGCCCGGCGGCGAGCAGTGACAATAACTTCCTCAATGACAAAGATCTCTTCTTCCTGGCTGAAGCTGGGCTGAGCGCTGAAAGCCAGGGTGCTGGCAGTTGATAGTAAAAGGATTGCTGTTGGTGTACGTCTCATTCTTTCCTCCATAATTGTTGTTTTCATAAAAGAGCCAAGGTTTCCTCGAGGGACAGGACATCGGCATATTTGGCATGCATATCAAACAGGTTGGCGGCGTGGGCGTCGGCATTGCGGTCCCCGACCGCTTCCCGGGGAACGACAACCGGATACTCATTCTGCAGACCGTCCAGCACGCTCGCGCGGACGCATCCAGAGGTGGTCAGTCCGGTGATCACCAGAGAGTCTGCCTTGCAGGCACGAAGCCTGTGAGCCAGGTCGGTTTTGAAAAATGCGCTGGCCCACTGTTTTTCGATGACGGGTTCATGAATTCTGCGCCCAAGGCGCGGATCGACTTCGGTCCAGCGAGAACCGGCTTCAAGGACATTGAGGGCAGGTAGCCGTTTGCGGAAGACCCTGGCCTCATCATCACTGTGATAGACAACGGTCGTGAAGAAGACGGGAAGGTTCTTCTCACGGAAGGCCGACAGAAGTTTTACATTGGCTTCCACCACATCCGGGCAGTCTGAACCAAGAGAGCAGGCCGGGTCAGTGAAGCCGTTGATGATATCCACAACGATCAGTGCGGGTTTTTCACCCAGCTTCAGGCTATGTCGTTGCAGATCCATTTCCGGCTTCTCCGTTTTCGATTACCAGCGTGGCGGTGTTGGCGGTTCAAGACCGGTTTCAGCCAGGCAGTTGGCTCTCAGGGTTTCCATGTCGGGACCGAAGTTAAAGATACCTTCCGGACGATCTTTCGCCATCTCGGCCCGGCGGGCCTCCGTGGCAGCGCTATCGACGCTGTAATCGTCCTTTACCTTGACGCCGTAATTTTTATAGGCGCCTGACATGCTGACCAGGCCCTGTTTGACTTCTGTAGCGACCAGTTCCGGAGCCCGTTCCAGCGGATTACCCCAGCCGCCACCGCCCCAGGTGATATAGTCAAGCTGGTCGCCTTCGAAGACCTCGATACCGTCGCATTTGGCGGGCAGGATCTGTTCGGTACCATCGCTGCGTCGCAGAACCTTGCGGGAACGTTCGCCGGGTTCGCCGCCGTTCACGCCCCATGGATAGGTGAACCAGCGATCGTCATGAATGGAAATGATGCCTTCGCTCAGGAACTCATAGGTCATCAGGATACCGTTGCCGCCGCGGAAAAAACCTGCCCCGCCGCTGTCGGCAAGGGAGGTGTAATTGGTAATCCGCATGGGAAAATAGCGCTCAAGGAACTCGTTTGGCACATTGGTGAAGCCCGGCCACAGGGAATGGCCGTCAGGACCGTCCCCGAAGGGGCGTCCCGGAATGCCGCCGAAGCCGATCTGGAACAGCTGGAACCATTCTCCGCTTTCCTTGTCGGTACCGGAAAACATCAGGTGCGGGCTCGAGGAAAAGCCTGCCGCACTCATGAAGTCGGGCTGTTTTTTGCCGAGCAGGGCGCCGAGAAGGTCGAAAATACGTCCCAGGGCGTGGGTGCGGCAGGACAGCGCCGCCGGGAACTTCGGTTTCAGCAGGCTTCCTTCCGGTATACGCACCTCCACCAGATCATAGAAACCGTCGTTAAACAGGACCTGGGGGTCGAAAACCATGATCATATAGATGCCGAAGAACATCTTGAGCATGTTCTCGTTGAGATAGAAATTGATGGAACCGGCGGCCTGCGGGTCGGTGCCGTCGAAATCCAGGATCACTTTCTCGCCTTCACGCCACATGGTACATTTCAGCTTGTAGGGACCGAAACCGCGGCCGTCGTCACAGACAAAATCCTCAAAGTCGACTTTCTCTTCGCCAATGGCGGTTTGGATCAGGTGACCCATGGCGCGTTTGTTGCGGGCCAGAAGATTGTCTGTGGCCGAGACATATTCGTCCTCGCCAAAGCGGTCACAGATTTCCAGAATACGCTTTTCCGCCACCCGGCAGCTGGCGATGATGGCAAGAAGGTCGGCCCGGCACCATTCCGGCATGCGGACCTGATGCAGCACCAGGTTCAGGATATCATCCTGCAGCACATCCTTTTTGAACAGCTTGATCGGTGGAATGCGGATGCCTTCCTCGAAGACACTGGTGGCGTCCGTGGGCAGGCTGCCGGGAACCTTGCCGCCGATATCGGTCTGGTGGCCGAACATGCTGGCCCAGGAAATCAGCCTGCCGTTCCGGAAAATAGGTCGAATGATCAGCCAGTCGTTATTATGGCTGACGGCGCCGTCACAGGAGTAGGGGTCAGACAGCCAGATCATGTCTCCTTCCTCGATCGTTCCGTTATAGGTGCGCAGGAAGCCATCGATAAAGCTTCCGAACTGGCCCACGATCATTTTGCCGTTACGCTCGGCGATCAAGGGAAAGGCGTCGCCCTGTTCACGGATGCCCGGGCTCATGGCTGTGCGGAACAGGGTTGCGTCCATTTCCTCGCGGGCATTCCGAAGCGCATTTTCGATGATATCGAGGGTAATGGTATCAACATCCACTGACTGGAAGGGAGTTGTGTTTTCCTGCATGATGGTTGCGGTCATGTCTTTATCTCCCTTCAGGCTGCTACCGGATTAATCAGAATATTGCCGTAAGCGTCCACCGTACCCACATGGTCCGGCAGGATAACGGCGGTGGAATCCATCTCGACCACCACGCAGGGGCCCTGCAACTGGTCGCCGGCCTCAAGTTTCGAGCGGTCATAGATGGCGGCGGGAAGGGCCTCTCCCTCAACCCACATGGTGTGATCCCTGAGTTTTGCCTGGTCGGGATCGCCGTCTCCGTTCGGGATCGCCGGTGCCGGCATTTTAGCCCCCTGGCCGATGGCGACGGCGCGCAGGTTGACAATCTCATGTTCCACATCAAGGTTGAAGGTGAACAGGCGCTCATGTTCCTCGTCAAAAGACTTCATCAGGGTTTCGAGGCCCTGGCCGGTCCTGAAGTCTTCAGCCCTGATCGGGATATCCACTTCAAAGCCCTGGCCGCAATAACGCACACCGGCTTCAAATTTGATGATCTGGTCTGCTCTGGCGATACCTTCTTCTTCCAGATCGCTCATGACGACTTCCCGCATTTCGTCAAGCCAGTTCGCCACTTCCTGGTCCGTGGTTTTGCTGACAGTGCGGTTAAAGGAGCGGGCATGTTCATAGCGCATCTGGGTGGTGGCGTCGCCGACAGCGCACAGAACGCCGGGGCTGACCGGGACAATCACCGGATAGCTGCCCATCAGCTTGCCCACCGCGTTGGAATGCAGGGAACCGGCGCCGCCAAACCCCATCAAGGCGAAGTCGCGCGGATCATATCCCTGCTGGACGGAAACAAGGCGTAACGCACCATACATATTTTCATTGGCGATATTGATGATCCCCTGGGCGGCTTCCTCGATCGTCACATCAAGGGCATCTGCAATTGTCTTGATGGCCTCGCGCGCAGCCTCCCGGTCCAGATGGAAGCTGCCACCCAAGAGGGATTCAGGCAGATTGCCCAGAACAACATGGGCATCGGTTACAGTCGGCTGGGTGCCGCCCTTGGAATAGGCGACTGGTCCCGGTACCGCACCCGCGCTTTCCGGGCCCACACGAAGGGCGCCGGTCAGTTCCGGCACATGGGCAATGGATCCGCCACCGGCGCCGACCGTTTTTACATCCAGCGAGGACGCGCGCACGGTCAGGTGACCGACCGAGGTTTCGCGCCTCAAGAGCGGTTCGCCGTTCTCGATCAGCGCCACGTCCGTGGAGGTTCCACCCACGTCAAGGGTCAGGATATTCTTCGCTTCTGTGTTTTCAGCCACCCAGAGCGCGCCGGTCACACCGCCGGCGGGACCCGACATGAGCAGGTTGACGGGGGTAAGTTCGGCTTTTTCAGAACCGATCAGGCCGCCGTCCGAGCGGAGCAGGTTGATCCGGCCGTTCATGCCAAGTTCGCGAAGTTTATTGCGGAGATTGGAAATATACATGGCCATCACCGGCCGCACCAGCGAGTTGGCGACACTGGTCAGGGCGCGTTCATATTCCTGCATTTCCGGCAGGATTTCATGGCTGATAGAAACCGGGATATCGGGGAAAACTTCCCGGGCGATCTCCGCGACTTTCAGTTCGTGGACACCATTGACATAGGAATTGAGCAGGCAGATTGTCAGCGCTTCAATATTTTCGGCCCGCAGGGCGAGCAGGGCTTGCCGGGTCTGGGCTTCATTGATCGGGGTGACAACCCCGCCGTTGGCATCAAGACGTTCTTCCACTTCGACAGTGCAGTCGAGAGCGGCCAGTGGCACCGGTTTCGGCCAGGTAATCCAGGCTGCAAGGCCGCCGGGGACCAGCGAACGGGCAACCTGAAGGATCTGACGATATCCCCTGGTGACCACAAGGCCGGTTTTGGCGCCCTTTCCTTCAAGAACCGCGTTGGTGGCGACAGTAGTGCCATGCAGGAACTGAGTGATTTCCGCAGGGGATATGCCTGCCTTTTCGCAAATGGCTCCGGTACCGTTGATCACCGCGATGGAGGGATCCTGCGGTGTACTGGGCACCTTGTCCCGCCAGGTTTCCCCGGTATTTTCCTCGATCAGAAGGAGATCGGTAAAGGTTCCTCCAACATCTACGCCTAAGCGATATGGCATTTTAAAACGTTCCTCTTGTCTGTCTATGCCTCGGGGGCACGGTTCAGTTTGTTAATTCTTTCTATGCCGAACAGGCCAGGTCCGGCTTTGGTTCCGGAAATCCGCCTGCTTTACTGACCATTGCCGGTGTCGGACGTCCCAGGACCGGTTCAAGGCTCCTGGACAGGTCTATAATTTTCTCCAGTGAAACACCGGTCTCGATTCCGGAGCGATGCAGAATATAAAGAAGGTCTTCGGTGCCGATGTTGCCTGTCGCGGCCGGGGCGAAGGGGCAGCCGCCCAGCCCGCCAACGGAAGAATCCAATATTCTGGCACCGGCCATGTAAGCGGCCCAGGCATTGGCGATACCGGTATTGCGGGTATTGTGGAAATGTCCCCTGAGCGGCATGCCGGGCAGGGCCTCCCGAAGGGCCGCGAACAGATTATAGACCTGCAGCGGTGTGCCAACCCCGATGGTATCCGCGATGGCGATTTCATGGGGATTGAGATCGGCGATCCGTTTGGCAATATCGATCACCAGTTTGGGATCGACTTCTCCTTCAAAGGGGCAGCCGCAGGCGGCCGAAATTGTGGCCTGGGCCCGAAGGCCGTCATGCTGGGCTGTGGTGATAATCTCCTCGGCTACCGCGATGGATTCCTCCAGGGTCTGTCCCTGGTTGCGCTGGGAAAAGGTATCGGATGCCACAACTACACAGCCGACTTCGTCAATACCACGCTGTCCGCCGTTCTTTGTCCCTAGTGCCCGCAGGTAACCGCGCATGTTCAGGGTCAGGCCGATATATATCACGTCTGCAAGGTCGGGCAGGCCGGCAATCACATCCTCGGCGTCGGCCATCTGGGGAACTCTTTTGGGGTGAACGAAGCTGGCCACTTCCAGTCGGCGAATACCGGCGTCAATGGCGCCCTTTATCAGATCCAGCTTCTGCGCAGTAGAAAATACGACGCTTTCGTTCTGCAATCCGTCACGGGCAGCGACTTCTACTATTTCCACTGTTTCTGTCACTGTTGCTTGCTTTCCTCGCCGGAATCTTCGGCACATGATTTTCTGTAGAATCTTGTCTCGTAAACTCTGCCACAATGATATTTCGTTGTATACAATAAATATGAGGTATTTTCAGGAAAAACGCACAAAATTAATAAAAAATCTGCATAACCAGTGAAGTAATGGGTTTTTTAAAGTGTTATGTCGATTGAACTTGCTATATGTTAAATCCATTGTATACAATGAAGTTCGATTTTCGACGAAAAGTATCAGAGGAGACCGGTTTTGACTGACTCAGCAGCATTTGGCGCCCTGAAGGGGTTGCGCGTCATTGAATTAGGGCAATTGATTGCCGGTCCTTTTTGTGGGCAATTGATGGCCGACCATGGTGCAGAGGTCATCAAGGTTGAGGCGCCGGACCGCGAGGACCCCATGCGCAAATGGGGTCAGAACGCACCGCTTTGGTGGCCGGTTGTCGCCCGCAATAAAAAATGTATTACCCTGAACCTGCGGGTGAAGGAAGGCCAGGATCTGTTGAAAGAACTGGTCAGGAAGAGCGATTTCCTGCTGGAAAATTTCCGGCCCGGGACCATGGAAAAATGGGGTCTTGGATATGACGAGCTCAGCAAGATCAATCCGGGCCTGATTATGATCCGGGTCTCTGGCTACGGACAGACAGGACCTGAATCCTCCAAGGCGGGATATGGGTCCATCGGTGAAGCCATGGGCGGCATGCGCAACCTTGCGGGCGATCCGTCCACGCCGCCGAGCCGTATTGGCTTGTCCATCGGCGACAGCCTTGCCGCGACTTATGCCTGTCTCGGGGCCCTTCTGGCGCTCCGGCACAGGGACCAGACCGGCGAGGGACAGGTGGTGGACAGCGCCATTTACGAAAGTGTATTGGCGATGATGGAATCTGTTGTTCCCGAATATAGCCAGACCGGTTTTATCCGCCAGCGCACCGGGTCCATCCTGCCCAAGGTGGCGCCGTCCAATGCCTATCCCACGAAGGATGGTGATATCCTTATCGGCGCTAACCAGGACAGCGTATTCGGCCGTCTTTGTGAGGCCATGAGCCGTCCGGAACTGGCACAGGACCCGCGCTATGTTGATCATTACAACCGCGGCGAAAACCAGCAGGAGCTGGACGATCTTATTGCCGACTGGACGCGGGATAAAACGGCTGATGAGGTCCTTGATCTGATGGAAAAATACGCTGTACCGGCTGGCAAGATTTTCACTGCAAAGGACATGATGGAAAACGAGCAGTACAAGGCGAGGGAAGCCATCGTCAAGGTTGATCATCCGGAATTCGACAAGTTGTACATGCAGAATGTCGCCCCGAAACTGTCCAAAACTCCCGGTCACATCAATTGGGCGGGGCCGACGGAAATGGGGGCGCATAATCAGGAAGTTTACGGGAGCATCCTTGGCAAGGATCAATGCGAACTCGGTGCCCTGAAAGAGGCTGGCGTTATCTGAGGAAAGCCGCCCGGCCTTGGCAGTTGGTCAGTAACCCGATATATCAGGCGACAGGTCACCGGCTTCGGTCGACGCCATTTCTTAAACATGATCTCAGGTGGAGCTGAGGTGTGTCATCTGACTTGCGGTCAGAGTATCTTCTGGTTCTTTGGTGATATGGGATTGATTTTATTCGCTTGGTGCCGCAGGTAATGACGAACTCCTGCTGCGGAACCGGAAACTCATTCTGACTCTCAGGCCAAGGGCCTCAGGGAACCTTGAACAAAATGCTTTAGTGCCTGCAGCAGTATCTGGTCGTGGGGAGCTTGGCTATTATTTCACCAGAAGGTTGGCCAGTTCGCGCTTTACGACCTTGCCGTTAGGACTTTTGGGGAAATCCTCAAGGAAAATATAACGTTTGGGTCTTTTGAAACGCGCCATATGTTCAAGGCAATGTGCTTCAAGCAATTTTTCATCGGGAGTCGCATTTTCTTCCCAGGCGATGAAAGCCACCACATTTTCTCCCCAGTCCGGGTCGACCTCGCCAATGACGCAGGCTTCCCTGACGCCAGGGCAGGTCAGCAGGACCTCCTCGACCTCTCGCGGATAGATATTGGTTCCGCCGGAAATGATAACTTCCTTGGACCGCCCACGCAGAGTTAATTTGCCGTCTTCATCCATAGAACCCAGATCGCCGGTGTGGAGCCACCCGCCGGACAGAGTTGTTTCTGTGGCGGTTTCATTATTCCAGTAACCGGACATGACGACATCGCCGCGACAGACGATCTCGCCGATTTCGCCCGGGGGAAGGGTATTTTTTTCCTTGTCAAATATGGCGACTTCGACGCCTGACCTTGGCCACCCCACTGAGGCAAGAACAGCATCGTCACCATCGGCAAAATCCGCGGGACGCAGGCCGGTGATGGTCATGGGAGCTTCTCCCTGGCCGTAAAGCTGACAGAAAACCGGACCGAAGACTCCAAGAGATTTACGGATTTCTTCAAGATACATCGGGCCGCCGCCATAGACGATATTTCGCAGACCTTCCGGGCGACGTCCTGTTTTTTCGATCGTCAAGCGTAGTCGCTGAACCATTGTCGGAGCCAGGAACATGCCGATATTGCCGTGATGGGCGCAGAGGTCGAGCACTTCCTCGGGCTCAAACCCGCCAGATGTGGGCACGACCTGACATGCGGCCCGCGCGACATAGGGCAGGATATAGAGTCCGGAGCCATGCGACATGGGCGCGGAATGAATGATCCCGTCATTTGGTCGAAGCGGTTCGAAATCAGCCAGATGGGCGATTGTCATGGCCATCAGGTTGCGGTGGGATAACATTGCGCCTTTCGAACGCCCGGTGGTGCCGCTGGTGAAGAAAAGCCATGCCAGGTCATCGGGAGTAACCTCTGCCGGAACTGTCGGTTCGCCCGCAAACATTTCATTATATTCCGGTGAGCCGATGGTGATGACGGGGATATCCAGGTTTTGCTGTCCCAGATTCTGTGCCTCGGCCGCTGTTACGAAGATCAGACCGGCTTCAGCGTCTGTAATGATTTCAGATATTTCGCGACCATGCAGCTTTGCATTTACTGGAACGACCACACAGCCTGCGGCCCATGTGGCAAACATAATCTCGATATACTCGGGGCAGTTTTTGGCAATGACCGCTACCCGGCCGCCGGGGGGGACTGCATCAGCCAGATATGCGGCGAGTCTCAGGCTGCGGTTGTGCAGTTCGGCCCAGGTACAGAATTCATCTGTGCCGTGATAAATTGCGCATTCATTTCTATAGCGGGTTGCCCCAAGGGTAAGTAAATTGAAAATGTTCATCAGTAGAACGCTCCTAATTCAAGAGGAGATAAGTATACGGGTTGAGCTCCGCCGGTTCCGTTCCTTTGGAATGCTGTCTCTCTATGCCTCGGCCGAAGACCAGGCGTCCACAAGGATCTCCTGGGTTCTTGCAAAATGCCTGTCGAGCACCGCTTGACCAAGATCCGCATCCCGCGCCAATACGGCCTGTAAAATTTCCTTATGCTCGGCTGGGGCATCACGATGAGGCGCCATTGAAACGGTAAGATACCGATACCGCTGTGTGCGTTCTGCGAGCCCCGCACATATCAGTATCAGGGAAGGGGACTTACAGCCTTCAATGAGGCAGCGGTGAAATTTTTCATGGGCCTCGATCCATTCTTCCCTGAGATAGTTTGTATCTCCAAACTCATGATCGAGTGTCGCAAGCTCGGCGTAGGCCGCACTCACTTTTGCCTCCCATTGCGGCGTACCGTGTTCGATGGCCTGCCTGATCGCAATGCCTTCAATCTGTCTCCGGGTTTGCATCAGATCCTCGAGGTCGGGGACTGATAACTCGGAGGTAATGAACCCGCGCTGGTCCAGGGCGCGAACCAGGCCCTCGGAACTCAGCTTTGCCAAGGCTTCGCGCACCACGCTCAGGCTGGTGCTGAATCTTTCCTGAAGGTCTTTGAGCCGGAGCTTTTTACTGGGAGGGATACGGCCGCACAGGATGTCGGACCGTAATTCCTCATAGGTTCGGCCCGTCAGGCTTCTGTTTGCCTTTAATCCACTATTTTCAATCAACTCGTTCATGACCTCTCCGCTGTACGACTTATCCATCTAAAGGTTTAGCCCTTTATGCTCCTCGGGTAAATGCCGATTCAGGGACTCATGTGGTTTCCCAAAAGCTGACTAATATATCGATATTTTATAGATTCTTTCAATATAGTATTTTCAACTTGTTATAAAAACCATCTTTTATCACTTCGAAAAATACGGCTAGCGGCGGCATTTATATATCTAACATATTAATAAAAAAGATTAATAATAATATGTAATCAGGGGTATGGCATATGGGAGGAGGAATGTGATGACAGTATATATTTTTCAAAGATATATTTAAAATATCGATATTTTTATTGACGAGGCGGCAGTGGAAAGTTAACGATGTGGAGGATGAAACGTTATTGAGGGTTAAAAGATGAAGTTTGTTCGTTACGGATCAAGAAATGAGGAACTGCCTGGCCTGATTGATTCCAAAGGGAATATCAGGGCGCTTTCGCCTTTGCTGTCTGACATCGGTTGTGAAATGTTTACACCTGAGTGGCTGTCGGCTTTGGCGGCGATTGATCCGGAGAAACTGCCGGTTGTCAGTGGCAACCCCAGACTGGGTGTGCCCGTGTCCGGTATTCGCCAGGTTATCGCGATCGGCCTGAATTATAAGGATCACGCGGAAGAGGCAAATTACCCTGTGCCTGTTGATCCGCTTGTTTTTTACAAATCCGTCAGTTCCCTTTCCGGCTGTAACGATCCGATTGAGGTTCCGGCCAGTGCGGAAAAACTGGATTGGGAAATCGAACTTGGTTTCCTGATCAGCAAGGAAGCAAAGCATGTTCCAGTCGAAAAGGCACTGGATTATGTGGCAGGCTATTGCACGGTCGTCGATGTGTCCGAGCGTCACTGGCAGTTCGATAAAGGCGGCACCCTCGGCAAGGGTAAGAGCTATGACAACTTTACGCCGGTGGGTCCCTGGTTCGCAACAGCGGACGAGGTGGCAGACCCGCAGACACTCGACCTGTGGCTGGATGTCAATGGCGAGTCCCGTCAGCGCGGCACGACTGCCGAGATGGTGTTTACCATTGCGGAACTCGTCGCGCACTTAAGCACTTATCAGACGCTTCTGCCCGGTGATCTGGTGATTACGGGGACGCCGGCCGGGGTTGGTCTGGGTATGAAGCCTGAGACCTACCTCAAGGGTGGTGACGAAATTCGTTGCGGGATTCCCGGTCTTGGCGATCAGGTCCATACTGTGGAAATTTTGAAATAAATGCTTTGGGCGGCTGAGGCTGCCGAGAGCAAATAACGGAGTAATCAGCTCCATTGTAAACAGTGTTTGATGGTGTAAGTTGTCAGGGCATAAGTTTATGTTATAAAAGGGTAAATAGACATCAATAGTGGTTATGGGATCGATCACTATTGATGATTTGATCTCCTTTCTGGTTTCGTATTCAATCCATTGAATGAAGCGGGAGATTAATTGCCTCAGTCGCGGAACGCCTGTTGCAAGGGTTGTGCGAAAGATGAGGTGCAAGACAGTGAATTTAGGAGAGGTATCCATGTCAAATTTCAATGAATCCACTTTGCCCGCCCCGAGCCCGGCAGTAGCGCGCGCTATTGAAACCTGTACCGAGCTCCCGCTTCTGGATGTCGGGGATTTTGTCGCCGGCAAGGAAGGAGCTCTGGAACAGTTGGCTGCCAATATCCGGGCTATTCAGTCATCCCTGGGTTTTTCCGCTATCGTCAATCATGGTGTTGATCAGGCCATCATTGATGCAGCGGAAGAGCAGGTAAAGCAGGCGTTCCATCTTCCCCGGGAAGAACTCCAGAAATATTTTCACGGTGAGCATATCCAGGGATATTGGCCGGCAAACTCCGTCACCAACGTTCGCCCCGGTTATGAAGCCGAAAAGGAATGGAAATCCACCCTGGCCGGCTGGGCGGTCCTGCGGGATCGTGAACCGAATGATCCCAAAGTGGTCAAGGGGATCAAGCACCGCGCCATGAACAAATGGCCGGATCCGGCACTGCTGCCGGAATTCAAGTCGACCATAAACCGCTATCACCAGGCCATGGTGGATCTGGCTTTCAAGCTGCTGAAGGCTTATTCTCTAGCACTTGGGCAGACTCCGGATTATCTGGATGGTTCCTTTGCCGGCAGTGAATGGTATGGACGGCTGAATTATTATGCCGGCAGCCCCAATGCCGAGGGAGAGCTGGCCAATACCGCGCACAGCGATCACAGCTTCATCACACTGTTGCCAATGTCTCCGATTCCCGGTCTTCAGGTGCGTACACCGAGGATGGACTGGATCGATGTGGAATGTGTGCCGGGCGCTATCATTGTCAACGGCGGTGAATGGCTGAACCAGCTCTCCAACGGGCGATTCATGGCGACCCCGCACCGGGTGACCGAGCCGCCGACCGAGCGGGTATCCATGCCGCTGTTTTTTGATCCGGGTGACGAGGCAGTGAATGATCCGCTTCCTGGTCTTGCCGGGGAAGGTGATGAGCGGAAATATCCACGCAAGAATTTTTATGAGCATTTTGCCGGATATATCGACGCCTATACAACGCCAAAGAAATAAGGGAGCGACAGAAATGGGAGACTCACAGCATCGTGTTGCAAGTATTGGCCTCGGGTCTATGGGATTGCCGATTGCCGCACATATCGCCAAGGGCGGGTATGATGTGTCCGGTTATGATATTTCGCCGGAGCGTCGCAAGCTTGCTGATGAGCAGGGTGTTAAATCCGCTCCCACCATTGCCGAAGCCGTAAAGGGTGCCGATATAATCATTACCATGCTCTATAATGGTGAAATTATTGAATCTGTCCTGACGGGGGAAGGCGGTATTCTGGCGCATATTGAGCCCGGCGCGCTGGTCGTGGATACCAGCACCATTTCGCCCGAAGATTCCGCACGCTTTGCCAAAATGATCGAAGATAAGGGATGCCGTTATTTGCGCGCCCCGGTGTCAGGAACCGTCTATCTGGCGGAAGCAGGGACCCTGTCTGTTTTTGCCTCGGGCAGGAAGGAGGACTATGACATGGTCCTGCCAGTCCTCGAGCACATGTCCATGAGCCGGAACTATGTTGGCGAGGACGAAGCCGCGCGGGTGATCAAGCTGGTCATCAACATGCTGGTCATGAGCGCGACCAATACCTTGGGAGAGGCTATTCGTTTTGGCGAGCAGTGGGGCATGTCCCGTGAGGTGCTGGTGGATGCGGTCAATAACAGCATTGTCGGCTCGCGGCATTATCAGTCCCGGGCTGAGGGTCTTAAATCCAAGAAGTATACCAACGCCGGTCCGGTCGTGATGGGCTACAAAGATCTCAAGATGGTGTTGGCCAACGCGGAAGCAAACGGCTACGAGTTGCCCATCCATAGCTTTGTCGGCCGGAACATGCAGGAACTGGTCGACAATGGCCGCGGCGATCAGGAGGTCAGCGCGCTGGCTGAATATCCGCTGGAAGACGAGGCCGGAAGTGTTTTACCGTCTTTCGGTGGAGATGAATGCGCCGCAGAAATTATTGCCGCGGATGACGAGCGATATGCCGTCATGATGGCCGGTGACAGGGAGAAGCTGGATGCTTTTTTCTCTCCGGATCTGACCTATACCCATACCAATGGTTATACCCAGAGCAAAGACGAGTTCCTTGCCAGCCAGACCTCCGGCGAGGTCAAATATATCAGCCTTGACCGGGAAAGCATTGATGTATCCTGCTGCGGCAATGTGGCTTTGGCTCAGGGCACGGTTCGCATTGATGTGGATGTCGCTGGCGAGAACCGCAAGCTTCATAACCGATATCTGGCGGTATGGGAGAAGCATCAAGGCAACTGGCGTATGCGGGCCTGGGCCTCCACTGCGGTAGAGTCCGCTGAGCTTTGAGTGAATTTCGCTGTTGCCTGTCAGGGGAGCGGGCGCGGTCTGGCCGGATTGGCCAAATGATGGGAGAGACGAAATGACAGATATCAGTAAAGTTTCCAAGGTGCCTGGTGTTCATTCGCTGGACCATTTTGTACTCCAGGTTCCGGATCTGAACGAGGCGGAAAAATTCTATACGACCTTCGGGCTCGACGTTCAGCGAACCGGTAATGAACTGAAGCTTGGCTGCTTTGGTCAGGATCATATCTGGAGCATTATCAAAGGCGGCGCAGAGCGCAAGAAGCTGGATTATGTGAGCTTTGGCATTTTCAAGGAAGATATCGACGTTTTCCGGGAACGGCTGGAAAAATATGGCATTGCTCCGGATGAGACTGAGCAGGAGCGGATCATGTTCCGTGACCCGTGTGGGATGCTGGTTGAACTTCGGGTTGCCGGGAAGTCATCGCCGCGATCCAAACGAACCCCGCAGCCGATGCCCTGTACCGTCGGGGGAAGGGGGGCGCCGTTCCGTCGTGAAATCAAACAGGTTCATCCCCAGCGCTTTGCCCATGCGCTGTTCTTCACGCCGGACATCAAGAAAACCCTGGATTTTTACTGCACGGTTCTGGGCCTGCGGATTTCCGATGAGGCCGGGCCGATTGCCTTCCTTCACGGGATCTACGGCAGTGACCATCATCTGGTTGCCTTTGCTGAATCCCCTTCTGGGGGTATCGGTTATCATCACAGTTCGTGGGATGTGGGTTCGATCGAGGAAATCGGCCTCGGCGCCATGCAGATGGAAGCTGCCGGCTATACCGGAAAGGGCTGGGGTCTTGGACGGCATGTGCTCGGCTCAAACTATTTCCACTATGTGCGCGATCCCTGGAACAGCTATGTCGAGTTCAACTTCGATATCGACTATATTCCCGAAGGCATGTACTGGGAGCCGAATATGGACGGTCCAGCGCCGGAAGATACGCTTTATCTGTGGGGCCCTGGCGTGCCAGAAGATTTCGTAATAAACTACGAAGCGAAATGAAGTATTTTTCTTTGTCTTCATAAGCTTAGGCGGGGGTAACCTCGCCGCAAAGCTGGTTCGACAGGGACCGGGCGGAGGACAGTAGTACGTCCTGCAATTCAGGAAGCCCGGATCTCTTCAGGGCGCTGCCGATACCGATGGCAACCAGGGCGTGGCTCGGCCTGTCCCGGGTTTTCCACACCGGCGCAGCAACAACGGTCACGCCTGAAATATAGTTGCCGGCATCCACGGCAAAACCTTGTTCGCGGGTTTTTTCCACCTGGTTTTTCCATTCTTCAAAAGTCGGCGGTTCATCCCAGCGCAGTGTTTCAAACCGTTCTGCCAGTTCCTCTTCGGGGTAATCACCAAAAGCAGCAATGCAACGACCGGTGGCGCTGATCAGGGCCGGGAAACGGCTGCCGATCTGGGCGCTCAGCTGAAAATTATTTCCGGCCTGGGAGGTGGCCACCACGATCATATGGTCGAGGCCGACGATCTGGACGCCGAGCATGGTGACGTCGAATTTTTGGCTGATTCGATCGAGGACGGGCTGGGCGAGGTCGGTAAACTGATTGCGGCGCAGCCAGTGGCGGGCGAGGGTGAGGACGCCTGCTTCCAGGGAGTAGCGTTTGGTGTCAGGATCAAAAGAGACCAGCTCTTCCGCCACAAGGGCGCGCAAGACATATAGGCATGTGCTTGGCACCAGGCCGAGTTCCCGGGCGATGGGCTGAAGGCCGAGAGGCGTGTGACTCTTGCCAAGCAGGCGCAATATGGCGGCAGCCCGGGAGATGGCCGGAGCCTTGCTTTCCTTCACTGTTTTGGCCAGTTCCCGTTCTTGCGTCGAGGAGGATGCTGATTTTTCCGTCATTGTTGGTTTCCAGTTGAATAGGTATTCCTGAGCGCAGCGTCTGGGATGCTTCCTGTTTCAGTCCGGCCGAGGGTAGCAACAGTGCCGGAACAGTCAAGCTTCGCATTAATTCTGTATTCAATATATAAAATAAAATTCTATATTTACAACAAAAATGTTTTATGGCATATACTCGAGCCAACATAATGCAGCGCGACACAGCGCTATTATCGACAACAGCAAGGGTGAATTGATGGCCAGGCTTACTGACTACACTTCTTATGCGGATGCCCAGGCGCATGCTAATTCCAGCGCACTCTGGGACTTGTTTGACGGCGATCGTGATTACCTCAACATTGCCCATGAATGTATAACCCGTCATGCGGACGGTTCCGGTCGTACTGCTGTGAGAATCGCTCATGCAGACGGGGCTGACGAAATTATCAGCTTTGACGAAATCGCCACTAGGTCAGCACAATTTGCTCATTGGCTTGTGGAAAACGGAATCAAGCCGGGTGATCGTATTGCCTTTATGCTGGAGCCCTCTCTGCCGTTCTATACCAGCCTGTTCGGGGCCATCATGTCCGGTGCCATCAGTGTGCCTTTGTTTACCCTGTTCGGCCTCGATGGTCTGTGTCTGCGCGTTGATGACTGCAAGCCAAGCCTGCTGGTCACCAACGAAGAGAAAGCGGATATCGCCCACAAGGTGGAAGGCCTGCGCGTGGTGGTGGCTAACGATGACCTGATGGAAGAGATCAGCAAATATCCGACCACATTCGAAACCAAATCCAGGGCCAGTGACATGGCCGTGTTTCAGTATACCTCCGGCACGACCCGGGAACTGCCCGCCGCGGTGAAGCATACGCATAAATCACTGGTGACCCTGATGTTTGCCGCCCTTTACGGCACCGGAATTCGTCCCGGCGACCAGTTCTTTTGTCCGTCATCGCCAGCCTGGGGCCACGGCCTGTGGCATGGCACCCTGGCGCCGCTGGCGTTGGGCGTAACCACCGGCACTTTTGCCGGAAAATTCGATGCCGTGCGCCTGATGAAGGCGCTGCAGGATTATAAAATTAGCAACATGTCTGCGGCAGCAACCCACTACCGCATGATGAAGAATTCCGGCAAAGGCAAGGACTTCACTTTCTATATCAAGAAGCTGTCCTTTACCGGTGAACCCTGTGATCCGGGGACCCTGGAGTTTATTGACGAAACATTCCATGTTCCCGCCTGCAGCATGTATGGCACCACCGAAATCGGTGTGGTGCTGGTCAACTTCCCCGGTGCTGAAGATTATGTTGTCAAGCCGGGCTCCCTTGGCAAACCTATCCCCGGCCTGAAGCTGGAAGTGCAACGTGCCGACGGCACCCCTACCGCTCCGGAAGAGGTTGGCGAGTTGATGCTGTGGAAGCGTGATCACTGGGAGACCACCAAGGATCTCGCCCGGGTGGATGAGGAGGGCTACCTCTATCACTGTGGCCGCGCAGATGACGTGATCATCTCGGCCGGCTGGACCATGTCCGCCGTTGAAATCGAAAACACCATGCTGAAACATGATGATGTGGAAGAGGTCGCCGTAATCGGCGTGCCCGATGAAACCCGTGGCCAGGTGGTCAAGGCTTTCGTTGTGAGCAAGCGCCCGGAAAGCAAAGAGTTTGTTGAAGAGTTACAGAATTTTACGCGGGAGCGTCTGGCACAGCACGAGTTCCCCCGTATCGTTGAATTTGTGTGTGAGCTTCCCAAGACGCCGGCAGGCAAGGTTCACCGCAAGGTCCTGCGTGACCGCGAAGCAGCTAAAGCTGCTGCGGCCGGCAATTAATATCTTAGGAGTAGATTATCATGTCTGAAAACCGTTTCCCCAAAATTACAGAAGAAGGTCTGGCCGATCTGCGTGAGCGTATCGGCGTCAAGATCGAGAACACCGTGGAGCCGTGGAACTTTGAAGCGTCCCGTGATGCGATCCGTCACTATGCCCATGGTATCGGCGACGACAATCCGCTGTGGTCCGACCCGGAATATGCCAAAAATACCAAATACGGCAATGTTGTTGCCCTGCCGAGCTTCCTGTTCACCACCAGCCGTATCATTTCCGGTTACTGTGGCGGTCTTTCCGGTGTTCACGCCATGTGGGCCGGTGCCGACTGGACTTGGCACAAGCCTGTTCTGCGTAACGATAGCATTAGAACCGAAGCTTACCTGAAAGACCTGGTAGAGCACCAGACCCGTTTCGCCGGTCGTTCCTTCCAGCAGATCTATCATGTCGACTTCTATAACCAGAAGGACGAGCTTGTTGCTGAAGCCGACAGCTGGGTTTTCCGTACCGACCGTGACGAAGCCCGTGAGCGCGGCACCAAATACACCGAAGTGCGTGGCAAGGTCGAACCTTTCACTGACAAGCAGCTGGCTGAATGGTCAGAGCTCTATGCCAAGGAAGAGATTCGCGGTGCCAATACCCGCTACTGGGAAGACGTTACCGAAGGCGAAGCTCTGCCCCGTATGATGAAAGGCCCGATGACTGTGACCGGTTTTATCTGTTACGCACAGGGCTGGGGCGGTCTGTATATTCGTGCCAATAAACTGGCGTGGAAAATGCAGCAGGCTCACCCGGGTCTGGCCATTAAAAACCGCTTTAATGTGCCGGATTGTCCGGAGCGTGTTCACTGGGACGAGGCCTTTGCTCTGGAAGTTGGCGCACCTGGCGCTTACGATTATGGACCGGAACGTTGTTCATGGCTGACACATCATGCCACCAACTGGATGGGTGATGACGGCTTCCTTCGTCAGTCAAAATGTCAGATCCGCCGTCACAACCCGGATGGGGATGTGATCTTCATCGATGGTACCGTCAAGCGTAAATTTGTCGAGGACGGCAAGCATCTGGTGGAAATCGAGCAGAAAGCCGTCACGCATCGTGATGAACTGTCTGCTGCCGGTACCGCCATTGTGGAACTGCCCAGTCGCGGCTAAATCAACTGAGTGCCACCGCTTCCCTCTTGCTTTATTACAGCTTTTGAAGCAAGGGGGAGGGGCGCACAGCAGACAGTAAATCGGGTTGGTTCCTGCAGGGGAACCACCCCTTTTTACTAAATAGGTGATCGTTGACAACGATGTCTGCCTTTTTGATATCGGTTGTCCGCAAAAACAAACCCGGATAGAGTGTGCAACATGCAGCAGAGTGACAAATCATCATGGCCCGGCCCGTTGCAGGGAATTCGCGTACTCGATTTTACCCGGGTGCTGGCGGGCCCGGCGGCCGCCCTGGCGCTGGCCGATCTGGGCGCGGAAGTGATCAAGATTGAACCGCCGGGGTCCGGTGACGAGACCCGGACCTTTCCGCCGTTTCGCGACGGGGAAAGCCACTATTATATTGCCGTGAATCGCGGCAAGAAGAGCATGGTGATTGATCTTAAGAGCGAGGACGGCGTGGCCCTGATCAAGGACCTTGCTGCCAAATGTGACATTGTGGTGGAAAATTACCGTCCGGGCGTGATGAGACGCCTGGGGCTGGACTATGAAAACCTGTCCGCCATCAATCCGGGACTGATCTATTGTTCTATTTCCGGCTTTGGTATGAACGGCCCGCTGAGTGACCGGCCGTCCTTCGATATCGTATTGCAGGCCCTGTCCGGTGCGCTCAGCGTCAATGGTGAGCCCGGGGGGCTGCCGACCAAGCTGGGTATTCCGCTGGGCGACCTTGTCGGCGGCATTAACGGCCCCATTGCCATTCTGGGCGCCCTGTATGAGCGCTCGGTCACCGGGCGAGGACGACTGATCGATATCAGCCTGCTCGACGGCATGATGGGTATGCTGGGTTATCTGGCTCAGCTGGCTTTCTTCAATGGCGAGGACCCGAAGCCATTGGGGTCACAACACCCCAATCTTGTGCCCTACGGTCTTTTCCCGGCGAAAGATGGATCGATTATTATAGCCTGCCTGACCAACGCCTTCTGGGGAAGGGTTTGCACGGCGATTGACAGGCCGGAGCTCGCCGAAGATGAGCGGTATGCCTCGCTGGAGAAACGTCGCGACTGTCGTGAAGAGGTGAATGATATCATTTCCGGATTCACCAGGAAAAGAAATGTGCAGGATCTGGTTGATTTGTTGACGGAACATCAGGTGCCCAACGCCCCGATTCTAGGGATTATCGAGGCGCTTTCCCAACCGCAGGCCGTGGCAAGGGAAATGGTTGTTGAAACAGAACACAAGACATTGGGTAAAATCCCGATCGTCAATCGTCCATTCAAGTTTCCCGGGGAGCAGCAGCCTGTTCCGACGGCGCCGCCGGTTCTGGGCCAGGATACCGACGAGATATTGAGCGATATCCTTGAGTTGTCGCCGGACCAGATCGAGAAACTGCGTGCCGCCAAGGTTGTGAGCTGAAATCGGGTCAGAGGAGTATTCGATGACAGAAGAACAAGAGAAGGGGCAGGCCCCGGCCGACTGGAAAAGACGTCAGATGAGGGGAATTCCGGCCTCTTTTGAAGCCTTCTGGACCAAAAGCGAGCAAGATGGCTTCCGCTATGGCGTGCAACTTGACGAAAGACACTGCAACGCCCAGGGCTTTGTTCATGGCGGGCTGATGATGTCCATAATGGATCATATCCTGTCCCTGAAGATCTGGGAAGCGTCCGACCGCTCCATTTGTTCGACAGTCCATCTGGATTGTCATTTCCTGTCGCCCTTGCGGGCGCCCTGTTTCGTCGAAGTGGATACGGAAATCCTGAGGCAGGGCAAGAAAACGGCCTTTCTGAGGGGTATTCTGCGTTCTGACGATAAAGATATCATGGAAGCCACTGGTGTCTGGAACATTATGCCGGTGCCCAAATCCTGATGTTTCAAAAAGATAGAGGGGGCAGGGAACTATAAATCCCCGAACATAATCTGCCGGACCGCCTGCAGATGAATTCTTATCAGTGACTCCGCGCTCTTCGGGTCATGGTTGGCAATTGCCTCGATAAATCGCTGGTGCTCCAGGTTGCTTTCCTTGCGTGTGGCGGATGAAAATACCCGGTTAATGATATTGCGCATGCCGGACGGGGCACTTTCCCGGACCGTGTCATACACGGCCAGCAACAGTTTGTTGCCGGCGGCTTTTGCCACAAGGCGGTGCAGACGTTCATCCCAGACAGCCCATTGATCAAAGTCGTCAAGTTCCTGCATCTGGCTGAGGCAGTGTTTCATTTCTTCAATCTGTGCCGGTGTCGCCCGGCGCGCCGCCAGCGCGGCGATCTGCGGTTCAATGACCAGACGCGCTTCAAACGCTTCCGGAGGAGTGAGCACTTCAGGCATGGAGGTGAGCTCAGTGGTGAGTGAGCGTTCACCGATAAAGGTCCCCTTGCCGACATGGCGCCAGATCAGGCCTTCTTTTTCCAAAGTCTTCATCAGGCCCCGCAGTTTGGCGCGCGATATCCCCAGTTCCTCGACAAGACTTACTTCCGGCGGCAGGCGCCGTTTGTTGTCCCGGCGTGCCTGGTTCACGTAATCGCGCAATTTCGCCAGGTCGCGATCTCTTTGCTGATCGGTTCGGGATGTCTTTTTCATATTCGACTCGCGCTTAAGGGTTTGGCTGTGTTGGTGATGCCGCCTCTGGGTTCTTAAATCAATTAATAGCTTGATATGTATTAAAAATCAATTTAGGCATTGACGCAATTTAAAAATCAATTTAGGCATTGATACAAGTTAAAGTATTAAATAAAACAATTCAATGTTTGATCCAGATTCGTCTGTCAACCTGGAAAAAAGGTTCGCGGAAGATGGTTCAACAGAGAATATTTCAGTTTTCAGAGAGGTGTGTAATGGGCTCCGAAAAGGTCTCTCCCGTATTCATATCGTCCGAAGCGGCGGCAGAAGTCTTCGACTGGAAGTCTGCAATCACTGCATTGCAGCAGGTTTATTCCAATCCGCATGAGGAAGCGGCCACGCCGGCCCGCTCGATTGCGTCCAGTGGCAAGTCCTGGCTCCGGACATTGCCGGCAGTGCCACCCGGCGGCCGTTATTTCGGCGCAAAATTGATGGGCATGGCGTCCGAGGCGTCTGAGCCGGGCGTCCAGTATGTCATCGTTCTCTATGATCGTGAGACCAGCCGCATCGCCGCCTTTGTTGACGCGGAAAAGGTGACCGGTTACCGGACCGCTGCGACCTCTGCTGCCGCGCTGGATAAAATGGCGCCGGCCCAGACCGCGAGACTGGCCGTTCTGGGCAGCGGACTGGAAGCACAAATGCACACACGGGCCTTCGCCGCTGTCCGCGACTTTGACGAGATTGTCGTCTTCAGTCCGACCCCGGCCAGCCGGGAACGTTTCGCCAATACAATTGGCGGCGAACTGGGTGTGAACACAACTCCGGCGGCTAGTGCCGAAGAGGCTGTCACGGGTGCTGATGTGGTCCTGGCAGCTGCACGGTCCCACGGTGAGAAACCTATTCTCTTTGGAAACTGGATAAAACCCGGTGCGGTGACGGTGTCTATCGGGTCGACCGTTCCCCAGCAGCGTGAAATTGATGTCTCTGTGGCAGAGCAAAGTGACATCATTGTCTGTGACATGGTGCATGAAGTGGTGAGCGAAACCGGCGACATGATTGCGGCTGCCGCGGCAGGAGTGAATGTGGAGGACAAGTGTTTCTCCCTTAATGATCTTCTGTCCGGTGCATTGGAGGAGAGTTTGGCTGTGGCCCACTATCCCATGTTCAAGTCGGTTGGCGGGGGACTGCAGGATGTGGTTGTTGCCGGGATGATCCTTGACCGGGCCCTTGAGAAGGGATGTGCCACCGAACTGCCGATTGTTTTCGATACAAAGTACGTCTGATCAATTCACTGTTAGGATTACAAAGATGCCTGAATATATCAAAAGTGAAGCCCGTGCCTGGGCAAGAGAAAAGCTGGTTGGCGTGGCACATGTCACCATTCCGACCATGAAATCCGATTTTAAATCTCTTAATGAAACAGCAATCCGACACGACGTCGAGACCGCGATCGGTCACGGCTTCATCGGCAGCCTAGCCTGTTCGGAAGTGGCGATGACGCTGGAAGAGTATGGCCAGTTCTGCAAGATCATGGTCGATCAGGCCCAGGGCCGGATGCTCACCATCCATCATGCGGCATTCAATACGCTTGAGGATAATATCGAGGCGGTGAAAGTTGCTGAGGAAGCTGGTGCGGAATTTGTTCTGCTTTGTTATCCACCCTACTTTAATCCGCAGTCGCTTGAGGATGTTTATAATTACACAAAGGCATTTTGTGATGCCACCGATCTGGCGGTTATGCTGTTCCCGGTTCCGACCTGGGGTTTCTCCAGATTGCACCCGGCCGATATTCCGGTGCCGATATTGCGTCGTCTGGTTGATGACTGCCCCAATATTGTGGCGATCAAGGCCGAAGGCGGTTATCCGAACTTTATGGCGCAGATCGAAGTGCACCGTGAATTTCATAAGGAAGTCGTGATTTCTTCACCGCTGGAATTTGATCTGATACCGCTGGGTCAGCTCATGCCCATTCCGTTTTCCGGCACCAACTATTCCGCTTACTTCGGTGACTGGCTGCCCAGGATGCATGCCCTGCTTCAGGCGGGCAAGTTCGACGAGGCAACCCAGGAATGGTACCGGATTGATCCGGCCCGCAAGGCAGTTCTTGGTGTCGGCTTCGGCGGTATGGGATTGCTGAACCGAATGCTGTGGAAATATCACGGCTGGCTGCAGGGCTATAACGGTGGTCCTCTGCGCGGTCCGACCGCCCGTGTCTATAAGAAAGACATGGTCACCCTTCGCCGCGGCCTGGAACTGGCCGGCCTGAATCCGACTTCTGATCCCGATGAAGAGTTTTTCATCGGCCGCAACCCTGAATGAGGGAGTGAGAAATGACTAACGAAACACCTATGAAACTCAATCTTGCCGATCCCGACCTGTTTCGCCAGGCCATGCTTATTGATGGCGAATGGGTCCAGGCCGACAGTGGAGAGATAATCGAGATCCGTAACCCTGCCACAGGGGAACTGGTTGGGCGCGCACCGAAGGCCGGACAGGCCGAGACGGCGCGGGCAATTGCCGCAGCAGGCCGGGCGCTGAAGAAATGGCGGGAAGTTCTGCCGAAAGAGCGCTCCGCCGTGCTGCGTAACCTGTTTAACCTGATGCACGAACATATTGACGACCTGGCCCTGATCCTGACGGCCGAGCAGGGCAAGACCCTGGCCGAAGCAAAAGGCGAGATTCTCTATTCCGCCGGCTTTATCGAGTGGTTTGCCGAGGAGGCCAAACGTATCTACGGCGATATTATTCCGCCGAACATGCCCGGTCGCCGGATTCTGGTTGAAAAGGCGCCGATCGGTGTCTTCGCCGCCATCACACCCTGGAACTTCCCGTCTGCGATGATCACCCGCAAGGCCGGCCCGGGCTGGGCCGTTGGTTGTACCGGTGTCATCAAGCCGGCGTCGCAAACTCCTTTTTCCGCCTTTGCCCTCGGTGTTCTGGCAGAACGGGCAGGCCTGCCCAAGGGCGTCTGCAACATCGTTACTGGTTCCGCCCGTGAAATCGGCGGTGAATTGACCGGTAATCCCGTGGTTCGCAAACTGTCCTTCACCGGTTCGACGGAAGTCGGCGCCAAGCTGCTTGAACAATGTGCACCGACCATCAAGAAAACAAGTATGGAGCTGGGCGGGAATGCACCGTTCATTGTGTTTGATGATGCGGATATCGACGCGGCTGTTGCAGGCGCCATGGCGGCCAAATATCGCAACTGTGGCCAGGCCTGTGTCGCCGCCAACAGAATGCTGGTGCAGGCGGGTATCTATGATGAATTTGCAAAGCGGCTCTCGGAAGAAACTGCCCGGCTTAAAGTGGGGAACGGCGTAGACGCAGATGTTGCCCAGGGCCCTCTGATCGATCAGAACGCTGTGGCAAAGGTTGAGGAGCATATCTCCGATGCCGTTGCCAAAGGTGCAAAAATTACTGTCGGCGGTAAACGTCATGAGCTTGGAGGCAACTTTTTTGAACCTACGGTTCTGACCGAGGTCCCCAGGGAAGCCCTGATTTTCAGTGATGAGACATTCGGACCTGTGGCACCCCTGTTCAGGTTTGAAACGGAAGAAGAGGCCCTGGAGCTTGCGAATGACACACCTTACGGGCTCGCCTCATACTTCTATGCCCGGGATGTTGGCAGAATTTTCAGAGTGTCGTCCGGTCTGGAGTTCGGCATCATCGGGGTGAATGAAGGTTTCATTTCCTCCGAGGTAGTGCCGTTCGGCGGCGTCAAGGCCTCAGGTCTTGGCCGCGAAGGGTCCAAATACGGGGCAGATGATTACGTCGAGATTAAATATATCGCCCTTGGCGGTCTTTAACTGAAACGAAGGAACAGGCTGCCATTACGGCGGCCTGTTTCCTCATATGTCCGGCAACAAAGCCCTTTCCTTAAAGAAATCCGGTGTAAATATTTTTAACATAATAAATTATCGAGATTATTCATTAATATTGACAAATTAATGTTGGTTCCGGATAATGACTTCGAATCTAGACTTGGGAGTATAACGTTATGACTGCGACCCTGAAGACAAGGGATATTAAACCGAAAATTGCTTCTGAAATTCTTGCCAGCAAAGAAGAGCTGCTGAGTGGCGTCCATGCTGCTGAAATTCGTGAGTTGCTTGAGCAACGCGGCGTGCTTGTTTTTCCGAAGATTGACTTCAATGACGAAGAGCACCTGCAATTTACCAGAACCCTCGGTACTGCCGGGAAGGAGCGCAGCGGAGAGGAAGTTTTCCCGATCTCGCTGGATCCTGCCAAGTCGGCGGGTGTGGAATATCTGAAGGGGTCGTTCTATTGGCATTTTGACGGCACCATGCAGGCGAAGCCGATTTTGGCATCGTTGCTGAGCTCCAAGGTGTTGTCGCCTTCCGGCGGAAATACCGAGTTCTGCAACACCTATGCAGCTTACGATGAACTTTCCGAGGAAGATAAAACCAGTCTCGAGGGTCTTCGGGTCATGCATTCGGCGTGGAACACCCTCTATTATTACGAGCCGGAACCGGAACAGGAAAAGCTCGAGCGGTTTATGTCTGTTGGCGAGATTGAGTTGCCGCTTGTCTGGACTCATAAATCCGGTCGCAAGTCCCTGGTGCTGGGCTGCACGGCCCGTCACGTGGTCGGCATGGACCATATGGAGAGCGCGAAGCTTCTCAACAGGCTGCGGGAGTGGGCGACCAGTGAGCCGTTTCACTACAGCCACAAATGGTCGGTAGGTGACATGGTGATGTGGGACAATACCGGCACCTTGCATCGTGCCATGCCTTATCCGCTGGATTGTAATCGCGAACTGCACCGTACCACACTGGAAGGTGAAGAGCCCATCGCGGCCTGATATCCGGAACAGTCCGGCGGCGGCTTTGAAACCGCCGCCAGAGCCGGAATTTCCCATGTGACCGATTGAAGGAGGATATCATGAGCGCGAATGCTTTGGAGAAAGCTCTTTGGCAGATGTATCTTGTACCCGGGGATGTGGAACGTTTCCGGTCGGATGCGGAAGGCTATGCCAGTGAATTCCGTCTTGACGACAAGGAGCGCAGGGCGCTGACGTCCGTTGATGTGATGGCGCTGATGGACCAGGGGGCCAATGCGCTTCTGGTGCTGATGGCCTTCCAGACCATCTACGGTCCGGAACGGCTGCATGATTATTTTGACATCGTAAATGCGCCGGCGGCGTAGCAGGAAATTATAGCCGCACCCGGCAGGCAAAAGAGAGAGTGAGATTATGGCAGAGTTGATAGGTGGTTTCCTGATGCCGCATGTGCCGTCGATCCCGACCGGCGGATATGGTGAAGAGCCCTGGCAGAAAGAGGCATCCGACAAGGCCTTTGCCTTTATCTCGCAACGGGTCGAGGAGCTCGGGGCGGATACGGTGATCATCATTGGCGATGACCATTATGAGAATTTCGGCCCGCACTGCATTCCGAGCTGCCTGATTGCGACCGGTGATGTGGGGGTTTCGGCCCATGCGCAGACGCTGGGCCTGGCCGGGGATGCGATCCCCAACAACGAACCTCTGGCCCAGCATATCCTGGAGACAGGTTATAAAGAAGGCATTGACTGGTCCTTTGCCAAGGCGCTGGATGTTGACCATTCTGTGGCCATTCCCTATCACATGTCATTGAAACGGCTTGGGGTGAAGGCGATCCCGATCTATCTGAACTGTGTTGTAGAGCCGCTGATCCGAAGCCGCCGGGCTTATGAGATCGGCCGGAGCATCCGCCATGCGGTTGAGAGCTGGTCCGGGACTGAGCGGGTTGCGGTGTTCGGCACCGGCGGCATCAGCCATTGGGTCGGCGGCCCGGGCATGGGCGTTGTCAACGAGGCGTTTGACCGCAAGATCCTGGAGATGGTGGAGCAGGGCGATATTGACGGCCTGATTGCGCTGCCTGACGAGATGGTTCTGGAGAAGGCCGGCAACGGGGCGCTGGAGATCAAGAACTGGATCTGTGCCCTGGGCATCATGGAAGGCGCCAAAGCGGAAACCATCGCCTATGAGCCGATCCCGACCTGGGTCACCGGCTGCGGCTTCGCCGAGCTCAAGCCGGCAGCCTGAGACTGTCCCGCACAGAGGATATAGCAGAGGGAAATCCAAGCGCCAGGTGGGCGGTCATTATATCGCTCCTGTCACAAGGCTTGTTCACTGATAAACGGGAGTTTGCGCATGTCGTATGAGTTTTTATCGTCTCCTTTGGAAATTATCGAGGAGGCCCGGAATGGCCGCATGTTCATTCTTGTCGATGACGAAGACAGGGAGAACGAGGGCGACCTTGTCATTCCTGCGCAAATGGCGACGCCGGATGCCATCAATTTCATGGCTAAACACGGACGGGGGCTGATTTGCCTCTCGATGACTAAAAAAAGGGCCGATCAACTGGGTCTGAGCCCGATGGAGCGCAAGAACAGCACGTCCTTTGAAACCGCGTTCACAGTATCGATTGAGGCCAGCAGCGGAGTAACCACTGGTATTTCTGCCGCAGACCGGGCGCGTACGATTTCGGTGGCCATTGATGCCGCCAATGGCCCGGAGACGATTGCCACGCCGGGACATGTGTTTCCCCTGGTGGCGCGCGAGGGCGGGGTGCTGGTGCGTGCCGGCCATACGGAGGCTGCGGTCGATGTGTCCCGGCTCGCCGGTCTTAATCCCTCAGGCGTAATTTGCGAAATCATGAACGATGACGGTACCATGGCACGGATGGACGATCTGGTTTCTTTCGCTCAGTTCCATAATATGAAAATCGGCGCTATCCGCGACCTGATCGCCTACCGGCGGCTGAATGATCATCATGTTGAGCGGGTTTCCAGCATGCCGTTTCACTCTGATTACGGCGGCGAATGGACGCTCAGTATCTATCGGAACACCATTGACGGCAGTGAAACGCCCGTATTGCAAAAAGGTGAAATCACACCGGAGCGACCTACCTTGGTGCGGATGCACGGAACCTCGATATTTACCGACCTTCTGGGCCAGCCGGGGCCGCGCAAGCGCCTTCTTCAGCGCGCCATGACCGAGATTGGCGAGGAAGGCTCAGGCGTGATCGTGATTTTTACGTCCATTGGTCAAAGCTCCCTGCAGAAGGCGATTGAGTCCGAAGCTGAAGATATGCAGATCCGCAGCTATGGCATCGGTGCACAGATACTGGCCGATCTTGGCATAAGTGACATGGTGCTGCTGACCAACAATCATCACACTATGGTGGGGCTTGAGGGATATGGCCTTTCGATTGTCGAGGAACGCAACATTCCGGAAACATAGGGGGTGGGCGAAGCTGGTGGAACTTGCAATCAAAATGGTATAAATTCATGGCGGTATCTGTTTCCGTTGAAACAGGGGAAACAAACAAATGGCGCCATCAGTAATTTCTGATGTTGCAGTAAGGATAAGAACGTGCATTTCAAGGGTCTTGATCTAAACCTTATTGTTATTCTCGATGCACTGCTTGACGAGCAAAGCGTCACCAGGGCGGCCGAGAGGGTACATGTTTCCCAGCCGGCTGTCAGTGCCGCGCTTGCCAAGCTGCGTCAACATACCGGCGATGAAATATTGGAGAAAGTCGGACGGGAGTTTGTTCTCACCCCCCGGGCACAGGCCATGATAAAGCCGGTGAAGGAATTGCTCATTCAGATAGAATCGACAATCCTCAGTGGCGCGGAATTTGACCCCACCCTGACCGAGAGAACTTATAAAATAGCAATGTCTTCCTATTCTGCTGAAGTTTTGATGGCAGGGCTGGTGGAGAAGATCACAAAATCATATCCCGGTATATCCTGTATCATAGAGGAGATCAGCTCTGAAACCCTGTCACGGGTAGAGACAGGCAGCATAGATTGCGCGATTACCTTCCAGCAAACCAAACTGATTAACCCCAGTTCGTCCATCGAAGAGTTCAGTTATACTCATGTTTTCTCGGATGAGTGGGTGCTGGTTGCCGCCAGCAACAATGACCATGTAACGGAGAATATGACTTATGAGGAGTTCTGCGCCCTGCCATATATAGAGACCCGTCTGGCGCGGATTCTGTCCAGTTTTGTGGAAAGTACACTGGACCACCAAAGCTGTCGTCCCCGGCCAAATCTGAGCGTACCCAGTTTCGAACTGGCCATCACCTGCGTGATGAATTCCGATTGTGTTGCCGTTGTCCCTGCATTGCTGGTTGATGATCATCTGCGCCAGTTTGTGAAAACAATCAAGCCGCCATTTGAAATTCCGGCGATTGGAGAATTCCTTGTCTGGCATTCCCGCAGTGATGCGGATCCGGGACACATCTGGTTCCGTGAACTGATATTGGGTGTTGCCCGTGAATCGCAATTGCAAATCAGGCCGCGCTACAGCTGATTGCACCTGACAATAGACAGTAAGTTTTTACGCCCTGCCTGCAACCCTATTCGACGGGTTCGAGGGGAAGGGCTTTCATATATTTGCCGTCACCAAAGAGCAGAGGACTGTGGTCGCTGCTGATGATATGCTCGACCTGACCGATAAATATGGCGTGGTCGCCGCCTTCATGTGTGGCGATCTTGCGGCACTCAAGTACCGCACAGCAGCCATTGATCACCGGTACACCACCCAAGCCTTCGGTCACGGATATGCCGTCGAATTTGTCTTCGCAGGGGCGGGAAAAACGCTGTGAGACATCAATCTGGTCTTCCGCCAGGATGTTGATGACAAAGCGGTCGGCGTCGCGATAAACGGGATGGCTTTGTGACGTCAGTGCCTGATTCCACAGGACGAGCGGCGGATCCAGGGAGACTGATGTGAAGGAATTTGCGGTCACGCCGCAAGGCGTGCCGTCTTTTGCTACAGTCGTTACCACAGTCACCCCGGTGTAGAAGCGACCAAGGACGCTCCTGAGTTCCCGGCCGTCAAAATCTTTTGGTGTTGTCATATCCATCTCCAGGTTTATTTACGGCTTCTCGGCGGCGTGGGCGGGGCCTTCATGCATGAAGGCGGCAACGACGGACGCATTGATCTTGCAGTCGAGAAAGACCGGGCCGTCCGGGTTCCCCAGCGTCGGGGCGAGGGCGCGCAGTTCGTTCAGTGTACGTACGGTGAAGGCTTCAAAGCCAAACGATTCCGCCACCGGGGCAAAGTCGATATCCGGGAACTGTGACAGCTGGACCGGCATGCCGCGATCCTGCAGGAAGTGCAGTTCGGCGCCATAGGCGCAGTCATTCATCAGAACGATGACCAGAGGTATATATTCGCGCGCCACCGTTTCCAGTTCACCCATATTCATCAGGAAACTGCCATCTCCCATGAGCAGAACCGTGGTCCGGTCAGGTGTGCCGGCGGCGAATCCCATGGCTGTTCCGAAACCCATGCCGATGGAGGCTGAATCGCCCGTATGCTTGAAGTGAGACGGGCCGGGACAGGAAATATAAGGCACAGTGCCGAGCATGTTACCCGAATCCCAGACCAGGTTCCGATCCGCGGGAAGCAGGCTGTTGAGTTCGAGGGCGAGGGATCTGGCGTCCATGGTGCGCGGGGTATTCATAGCCTCGAAATCATCAGCCAGACTAAAATCGGCGAGCCAGCGTTCATTCTCTTCGCTGCGCATTTCCATTTCTGATGTGTTGCGTGAGGGAAGTTTTTCAAGTAACTGTTCTGTAATAAGTTTGGCATCGCCGACAAGTCCCAGGTCCGCGTCAAACCAGCGGCCGATGTTTGGGCGATTTTTGTCAATATGGATCACCGGCAAGCCTTCGGGAATGGCGGTTGCAAAGCTGGTCGTTTGCTGGTTGAGGCTGGCGCCGATGGCTATGACGCAGTCCGCCTGTTCGATCAGGCGTCGGCCGCCCACGTTGGAAAAGGAGCCCAATATACCGCAATTAAAAGGATGGTCGCGGAACATGTCCTTGGCTTTCATGGTGGTGACCAGCGCCGCGCCGATATGGTCCGCCAGGCGGATAATCTCCTCGCGCGCCCCTGCGGCATGAGCACCGATGCCGGCTATAATCAGAGGTTTGCGGCTTTTTTCAAGTAGTGAAACTGCAGCCTGAAGGGCACTGTCCCGGGCTGGCTGTGGGGTGTATTTGGCCGCTTCAAAGGAACCCGGAGCCGTTGCCGCAGGGTCAACCTGTGCCTGCTGGACATTGGACGGAAGCAGAAGTGCCGCTGCACCATGCTGCGCGGCTGCGGCGGCCTGTACAAAAGTACGTCGCGCAGTGACAGCATCGTTTGCCCTGAAAGTCTTGATTCCGGCGGCATGGAGCAGGGCCATGGTATCCAGGCTTTTGCGGTCCGGCCCCACAGAATTGGCTGCTTTCTCCACATTAGGCGCATCGCCGTAGATCATCAATACCGGTGAGCCGGTGCGGTTGGCGTAATTGGCCCCGTTCATGCTGTTGGTGGTTGCCGGGCCGCGGCCAATGATGACAATGCCGAGGCGTCCCGTTGCCGCCGCATAACCTTCCGCCATGGAGACGGCGTTATTTTCATGGCGGGCGCCGTAAAAACGCACGCCCACGGAATCGATCATGGCGATTAACTGGGCGGTATCGTCACTCATTAGCCCGAATACGCATTCGACGCCGAGTTCTTTTATATCGGCGGCAAGAGCTTCATAGACCGGTACTCTTGTTTCTTGCATTGCGAATAAACCTTCCTGCGTAGCGAAAAAGACGGCGTGTTGAGGCAGGGCAAAATGCGACGTGCCTGATCAGCAGCCGTTCTGATATCTGAACTTCGATTGTCCATGACGTTATCGGATCACCGAAGGCTTTGTAAAATCGATGTTAATTATCGGACGTATCAGACAGGGTTATGCGATTACCGGCCACCGGGACTCTCGGCTTTTCACCGGTGGCGGATGATTGAGGATACGAGACGGCCACGAAACGCGGAAATATTATTAACGCAGAAATCAGGCAGACAAAATTTGCAGCCATATAAGCCGCCCTGATGTGTCTGATAATTAAGATCGATTTTACAAGGCTTCCAGCCATCCGATACCCTTTGCAACATGTGAAGAAAAGATTTTGGACGGGTTGGCTTGCGGTCTGGTCGCGCTTTCTATCGTGAATGTTGTACGGGTCCGGTCTAAAAAAAAGGAGAGTAATTCAAATGGCAATCAAAGTTGTTGGTATTCACCATCACGCCGTAAGGGTCGGGGATGGAGGAGAGGATCTGGATGCGGTTCACGATTTTTATACTACTGTCCTGGGCATGGGGCATGACGAGGGCCGCCCGAACATCCCGGAAGTTCCCGGCTGGTGGATTAATGTCGGTGATGGCGGACAAATTCATCTGATTGGCGGGGCCTTTCCGTCTGTGGTTGCCAAAGGACCGGGGCAGGATCCTGCAGCGCCGCATGTGGCTCTGGCAGTTGAGAATATCACCGAAGCAAAAGAAGAGCTGGACCGGCAGGGCGTTTCCTATTTCACCAGTTCTGCCGGCGAAACCCAGCAGATTTTTGTTCATGATCCCTGTGGGAACATGATCGAGTTGCATCAATTCGACAAATGCAGATGTATTGCCGCCAACCGGGGAGACAAATAATGAGTACGCCTTCTTTTGCCGATGTATCTTTTGATGAAGCTGTTAACCGCGCCCGCAATATGGTGCCGGCTCTGCGCGAACGCGCAGCAAAAGCCGAAGAGGCCCGCATCGTTCTGCCGGAGACTATGGAAGAACTGCACAGCTCAGGCGTGCTTCGTGCCTTGCAACCCAAGCGCTGGGGCGGTATGGAGCTTGATTTCGTATCAGTCTTCGATATCTGCTATGAGCTTGGTCGCGGATGCGCGTCAACGGCCTGGACCGCGTCCAATCTTCTGATCCACCACTGGATGCTGGCTCTTTATGATGACAAAGCACAGGAAACGGTCTGGGGACAGGATCCTGATGCGGGCATTGCCTCCGGCGTGATCCCGTCCCAGGGGCAGGCAACACCTGTTGAGGATGGTTACCAGGTCAGCGGCCGCTGGAATTTCTCGAGCGGTGTTCATGTGTCCAGCTGGAATATGCTTGCAGCGACAGTGCGTAACGGTGACAAGGTCCTTGATTATATCTTGATCGTGATCCCTGACTCGCAATATAAGGTCATTGACGACTGGCATGTATTGGGGATGCGTTCTACCGGTAGTATGACGGTGGAGGCGAAAGATATCTTTGTGCCTGCCCATATGGCGATCAGCATGAATGATCTGGTGGGCGGGGACAGTTTCCCCGGGGCCAAATCAAACCCGAGCTCAGTCTACAAAGTGGCGCTTTCCATGCTGTCCGGTCATGTGATCTCATCTGCCGTCGTTGGCAATGCCCAGGCGGCGCTGGAACTCACCACTGAGTCCATCAAGCAACGCAGTGCCGTGACAACGGGTGCCAAGATGCGGGATATCCAGGCGATACAGATGCGTATTGGCGGCGCGGCGGCAAGAATCGATGCCGCACGTCAACTCATCCGTTCCGACATGCTGGAAGGTCAGGAGCTTGCCAATCGTAACGAAGTGCCGGACCAGGAGAGGAAGTTGCGCTCCAAGCGAAATGTCTCCTACGGGGTTCAGCTATGCACAGAGGCCGTGGATATGCTGCACACATTGGCAGGGGCGAACGGTATTTATGACAGCTACCCCATTCAGCGGATATTCCGTGACGCCCATGCCGGTGGAAGTCATATCCTGTTTGCCGGCGATCTGAATTATTCCATCTGGGGACTTGCTACGCTGGGCGGTGAAATAACGAATCCGCTGCTTTAGCCGCTTATTCAAATATTTTGCCGCTGCCGGCGGTAGCGGCAACACTCTTTTTCCAGGTCCTTGAATATCGTCCGTGACCGGGGCAGGTAATCGAAGAGGCTCTTCCCACCTCATTCGGCGACCTGTACCCGGACCGGGCGGCCGATAATTCAAAGAACTGGGTCAGTAAAGAGACGCATAACTCTTTCCGATATGTCTGATAACTAATAACGATTTTACAAGTCTTTCGGTGATCCCCTAGTCTTTCTCCAATGACGAAGGAGGTTACGGACTTTGGGCCGTCGCGGTTTTTGTTCTGCGCTTACAAGGTTCGAGACTGCATTTGAGACAAGGGAGCTGAGCCGTGCCGATTACCGGAATTGCAGAAATCATTTATGGCGTCGAGGATTTTGACACCTGCGTACAGTTTTTTGAGGACTTTGGCCTTAGCAAGCGTCACAACGACAGCGATCATGCGTTGTTTGAAGTGGTCAGCGGTCAGCGGGTGCGGCTGTATCCGCTGGGCGACAGCCGGATCCCGAAAAGCGAACTGGTCGGCCCGGGTGTCCATGAGTGTATCTGGGCAGTGGCGAGCCAGGATGATCTGGATGATCTGGTCGCCGATTTGTCACAGGATCACGATGTGACGGTTGACGAAACCGGAACGGCACATTTTGTCACCTCCTTCGGTCAGGCGATCGGCCTCCGTGTTTTTCAGCCCCGCCCCTTTACCTGTGCGCCGTCGCCGACCAATGCACCGGGCGTGGTGAACCGGATGAATGTGCCGCGTAAATGGCTGTCCCGTGCGATTCCCAAGACCATCAGCCACTGTGTCTGGACCTTCCTGGATGTCAACGAGGCATTTGATTTCTACAGCGAGCGACTGGGCTTCAAGATGAGTGATATTCAGAAGGGTGTCGGCTATTATATTCGTGCGGGCCGTTCCACCAACCATCACAGCAGCATGCTGGCGGACGCCAATCAGGCCCTGTTCGGCTTTGACGGAAAGTTCCGCTTCCATCATGTTAATTTCGGGGTTGAGGATCTGGATGAGATCATGGCGGGGAAAACCTACATGACACGCAAGGGCTATGAGGACAATGGCTGGGGCTTTGGCCGTCACCGTGTGAGTTCCGAACTGTTCCTCTATATGCCGTCTCCGGCTGGCGGCGAAGTGGAATATGGCGCCGATTGCGACCAGCTGGATGATAACTGGCGTCCGCGGGTCTGGGGCGCAGCCTTTGCCGCCTTTACCTTTGTGCACGACATGCCGGACTGGCTGAAGGAGCATGAGCCAGAGTGGGATGTCACTTATGTCACCCCTGAAACTGCAAGATATGTGCCGATAAAGAGCTAGGCAGATGAAAATACATCATATAATTTTTGATCGGATCCCTTGCCGGCTATTGCCCAAAGACCTGTTGAAGGTAAAGCTATAAGGGATCAGGTGATCAGGAACCCTGTTATTGAATTGAGGATTACAGCTATGTCAAAACTTGAGCCCCGCATTCCGCCCGTTAAAGACTCTGAATGGACGGAGGAAATGCGCGACCTTTTTGAGGTCATGGAAGGGCCTGAGGCGCGTGAAAAAGGACCGAGCCGCGAAATTATCAAATATCTTGCACAGCATCCGGCGTTGTCCACCAAGTTTCTGGCCTTTGGTTCTCATTTGCTTTTTCAGTCCAGCCTGCCGGATAGGGAGCGCGAACTGGTCACGCTGTACATCGCCTGGAGAACCAAATCCGATTACGAGTGGATCAGTCATGTGCCATTCGGCCTTCATGTCGGTTTGAGCGCGGAAGAAATTCTGGAAGTGAAAAAGGGGCCTTCCTCTTCCCTTTGGTCGGACAAGGACAGGGATCTGCTGGTGGCGGTCGATCAGTATCTGGAAAACTATTGCCTGGATGATGAGCTTTGGGCGTCCCTGTCCAGGGAATGGGACACCCCCCAGATGGTGGAACTGCTGTTTACCATCGGCAACTATATGCTGTTTTCCGGTGTGTTGAACACGTTACGCATTCCCCTAGAAGCGGGAACGGAAGAGTTTGTGAAAAACTTTGGATTGCCGGAAGGCTGAGTAAAATATCAGCCGTCTAGTATGCGTTTAATCGGGCCTGAACTGGGCCGGTGACCGCGTTGGTATGCGGTGCTTTTATCGCCATTTTTCCTGCTGCTTATATTTATTGGTTTCCTGATTACTTATCGCTTGACAGTCGATATTATAGCTGATTAACTGCAAAAATAAAAAATATCGAGATTTTACTAAATTATTATTGTTGTCGTTTTAAAGGTAGCAAAAATATCCCGCGGCGCTGGGGCCAAAGGTTTCAGTCTCGTTCAGATACAAGTTGTGGATGGCTTCATATGAAGAGTTTTTCTATTCAGGTTTCAGGTGCTGAAGATCAGGCGTTTCGTTGCGATGAAGACGATACGATTCTGGGTGGCGCGCTGCGGAATGGAAACGGCTTTCCGTATGAATGCAATTCCGGCGGCTGTGGCTCCTGTCAGTTTGAACTGATAGACGGTGAAGTTGATGAACTGTGGTCTGATGCGCCAGGATTGTCGCCTCGTGCCCGTGAGCGGGGTCGGCGTCTGGCCTGCCAGTGTGTGCCCAAAACGGACCTTACCATCAAGGCATCCTTCAGGGATGAATATGTTCCGGCCGTCATGCCGAAACGGCAAAAGCTTGCTTTGGTCGGCCTAACCCGGCTGACTTCGGATATGTCTGAATTTAGTTTCAAGGCAGAGCAGGGGGCTGAGTTCCTGCCCGGGCAGTTTGCCATGCTTGGCCTGCCGGGAGTGGAGGGGCTCCGGGCCTATTCCATGAGCAACCTGCCTAACGATGAGGGTCTGTGGAACTTTGTCATCAAGCGGGTTCCGGGCGGCAAGGGAACGGCCTTCCTGTTTGACACGCTGAAGGCCGGCGATGAAATCTCGCTTGATGGTCCTTATGGCAACAGCTACCTGCGGACCGGGAACGGGCGGGATATTGTTTGTGTTGCCGGTGGGTCCGGTTTGTCACCGGTTCTGTCGATCCTGCGCGGTGCGGTACAGGCGTCTGAACTGAATGATCGTCGCCTGCTGCTGTTTTACGGCGGTCGTGGCCCTCAGGATATTTGTGTTTCCGACATTATTGCGGCGGATCCCCTGCTGAGTGAGCGTGTGGAGCTGCATACTGCCATTTCGGATGATGAGGCTCCCGGGGCCAGAGACTGGACGGGCGAGCGTGGTTTCGTGCACGAGTTAGTCAAAAATACCCTGGGTGAAGATATTAAGGGCTTTGACTACTACTTCTGCGGACCTCCGCCGATGACTGACGCCGTGCAGAGGCTACTTCTGCTCGAATATAAAGTGCCGTCAAAACAGATGTATTTTGACCGGTTCTATTAATTGATGTTTTCGATTTACCAAAGGGAAAGAGTTTAACTATGGCTGCGAATAAAAAACTGATGACTGTTGACGAAGTTCAGGGTGCATGGGCGATTATGCCTACCCCGGCGACGGATAACGCCTCGGACTGGCATGCAACTGACACTGTTGATGCAGATGAAGTGACGCGTGCGGTAGAGGGGATGGTGGATGCCGGTATCGACGGTATTCTTTCCCTCGGCACCCTGGGCGAATGCGCCACCCTGACCCGGGACGAAAAAAGAAAGTTTATTGGCACGGCGGTAGAAGCTGCTGCTGGCCGGATCCCGTTCTTTGCAGGTACGACGGCCCTGGGTACACGGGAAACCATTGAGCAGACCCGCGAGGCCCAGGATCTGGGCGCAGCCGGTACCATGCTGGGCCTGCCCATGTGGTGTGCCGCTGACATGACGACAGCGGTGAAGTTCTACAAGGATGTGGCGGAAGCCTGTCCCGATATGGCGATCTGTGTTTATGCCAACCATGCTGCCTTCCGCTTTGCCTTCGCGACCGAGTTCTGGGAAAAGGTGGCTGATATTCCGCAGGTGATCATGGCAAAATATGGTGCCATTCCGACCCTTGCGGCTGATCTGGAAGCAACAAAAGGCAAGGTCAAGTTTTTGCCGATTGAGGCGATGTACCTTGAGGCCGTGAAGGTGGATCCGAAGTTCTGTAACGCTTTCTGGTCCAGTGGTGCGGCTTGTGACCCGAGCCTTGCTTCCCATATCCGGGACGTTGTGGCGCAGGCTGTGTCCTCCAATGATTTTGCTGCAGCCGAGGAACTGATCGGGGAAGTCGGCAAAACGCTGTGGCCGCTGATCCCGGGCGGGAATAACTTTGAGGAATTCAACAAGTATAACATCGGTCTGGAAAAGGAACGGATCAATGCCGGTGGCTGGATGAAGGCCGGACCGTGTCGTCCTCCCTATACCTACGTGCCGGAAGAATATCTTGATGGTGCTCGCGCGTCAGGTCGTGGCTGGGCGGAACTGGCCAAAAAAGTAAAAGCGTAACGAGTGTTACACCCGTATCCAGGAGGATCAGATGAGCATTAATGCAATCGAAAAAGCACTGTGGCAGGCGAGCATCAACCCTGCCTTGGCGCAGGCTCTGCGTGAGGATGCTGACTCTTATTTGAGTCAGTATAATATTGATGACAAGGAGCGTGCTCTGGTGGCTGGCTGGCAGCTCAGGGCCATGTTGGATAACGGGGTTCATCCGATGGTGTTGCTGATGGCTTATGCGGCTGTCAATGGTCCCGAAGCAGGCATGAAATATGTCGAAGAGATTCACAAGCCGCAGGCTTGACCTTCTTGAATGAGAGAAAAAGGAATTAGTTATGGCTGAAATAGTCGGCGGTTTTCTGATGCCGCATAACCCGATGCTGACAGTTGCGCCACAGGCCGCGGATCCAGCCCAGAGCAAAACCATTTTTGACTCCTTTGAGAAAATCTCAAATCGCGTCAAGGAACTGGAAGCGGATACTGCGATCGTGATCGGTGATGATCATTACACCAATTTTGGTCCCCATTGTTTCCCCGCCTGCCTGATCGCGACAGGTGATGTGGACGGACCGGTGGAACCGTTCCTTAACATCGAGCGGGCGCCGATTGAAAATAATGAAGCACTTGCCAACCATATTCTGAAGACGGGCTATGATGAAGGCATCGACTGGTCCTTTGCGAAATCACTGACTGTTGATCACTCGATTGCCATTCCCCATCATCTTGCGGTCAAGACGGTTCCGGGACTGAGGACTATTCCGATATACCTGAACGCCGCCGTGGCGCCGATCATCCCGAGCCGTCGGGCCTATCAGATTGGTGAGAGCATCAAGCGCGCAGTTGAATCCTGGTCAGGAAATGAACGGGTAGTGGTTTACGGTACCGGCGGCATCAGCCACTGGGTCGGCAGTGTCGGCATGGGCCGCATTAACCCGGAATTTGATCACCGTATTCTCGATATGTTCACGAATGGCGATATCGAAGGCCTGATCGCCCTCGATGACGAGACTATCCTGAACGAAGGCGGCGACGGCTGTCTCGAAATCAAGAACTGGATTTGTGCGATGGGTGCCTTTCCCGGCGCCACGACTGAAACAATTTCTTATGAAGCCGTGCCACAGTGGATTACAGGCATGGGTTTTGCCGAAGTCAAGCTTGCAGGGTGAGGACAGGATTTAAGATGAAAAACATCGATTTCTATTTCGACTTTATCAGTCCTTACGCCTATCTCGCCAATAGCCAACTGCCGGCGCTGGCTAAGAAATACGGCTATAGCATCACCTACAGGCCTATTGACCTGAAGGCGGCCAAGCTGGCGGCCGGTAATACCGGGCCGGCGACGGCGCAGATGCCCGCAAAGCTTCGTTATGCGATGGCTGACTTTACCCGCTGGTCGAAAAAATATGACGTTCCGCTTGCCTTTGCCAATGTCATACCTGTGACGGAACGGGCGAACAAAGGTGTCTTTTACGCTATCGAGAAAGGGCAGGCCGAGGACTATGTGAACGCCTTGTGGCGTGCGACATTTGGATCTGCCGGCGACTTTAACAGCGACGAACTTCTGGGTGATGTAGCCCGTCAGATGGGCTGGTCGCCCGAAGAATTCCTTGAATTTGTTCAATCTGATGCTGCTGCAAGCCTTTATGAGGAAGGCAACAAGGCAGCCCAGGAACGGGGTGTGTTTGGTGCTCCGACGATGATGGTCGGTGACGAAATGTGGTGGGGGAACGATCGTCTCGATCTTCTTGAGGAATTTCTGGCGGAGCAGTCATAAGGTTAGGGGCTGCCGCTTGCAGCGTGCGGATGCGCAGTGAGAAGTCAACTGGAGAAAGCATATGGTGGATATTAAAGACCTGGTAGACGTAGAGAACGGGACGCAAAGTCGCCGGATATTCTGGGAACGGGAAATCTATGAGCAGGAGCTCGAGCGGATTTTCGCGCGCTGCTGGCTTTTCCTGACACACGAAAGCCAGATCCCGAACTATGGTGATTTTTTCGTTACCAAAATGGGCGAGGACGAAGTTGTCGTCACCCGTCAGAAAGATGGAACAGTGAGGGCTTTCCTGAACCAGTGCCGTCACCGCGGAATGAAGCTGTGTATGGCGGAAGCCGGTAATGCCCGGGCCTTTTCCTGCGCATATCACGGCTGGGCCTTTGGCGTTGATGGAGAACTGAAAAGCGTTCCTGCAGAGCAGGAAGCTTATGGTCCTGCCTTTGACAGAGCCCAATGGGGCTTGCGCCCGGTTGCCAAGGTCGAAAGTTACAAGGGTTTTATCTTTGGCTGTATGGATGCCAATGCGCCGTCGCTGGTTGACTATCTGGGTGATGCGGCCTGGTATATGGATATCTGGGCCGACGTGCCCGGCGGTCTCGAGTTTTTAGGCCCGCCAAGCCGCTCCATTATCAAGTCCAACTGGAAGTCTCCGCCGGAAAACTTTATCGGTGACTCCTACCATATCGGCTGGACCCATGCAAATGCCCTGAAGGCAATGATCGGTGAAGTCATGCCGCAGGTTGCTTTTGCAGACCCCAATGCCGGTTTTCAGGTAACGACCCGTTATGGCCACGGCCACGGCATCAGCCATAGTCCCGGTCCCGTTCTGCTGTCGCCGAACTGTCCCGACCTGTTTGAGTGGCAGGGTCGTCGAGCAGCTGAAATGGCCCCCAAAATTGGTGAGAAAGCCGCCAAGCTGTATGCAGAGCACTGGGATGGTACCATCTTCCCCAACTGTTCCTATTTGATTGGCACCTATGTGTTTAAAGCCTGGCACCCGGTCGGGCCTGACAAAATGGAGATCATGACCTGGGCCTTTGCCGAGAAGGACATGCCCGATGATCTGAAGCAACGCCTCAAAGTGGCGGTCCATCGTGTCTTTGGCACGGCTGGTATCCTGGAGAGTGATGATATCGATAACTTTGAATATATCGCCAAACCCAACCAGGGGCATGTAACACGCCAGGGCCGGATGAACCTGCAGATGGGTATGGGGTATGAACGTGAAGATCCGGATTATCCAGGCGTCATTGGTAATTTCCTCAGTGAGCACGGGCAGAGGGGTTTTTATCGCTCCTGGGCTGACTGTATGGGTTCAGCCAGTTGGTCGGAGCTGGAAGCGAAAACCGAAAGCTGGAAGGAAGACCTCCTTCGCAACAAGAACGCCTGAGTGGCTAGGGAAACCGAGAACGGGAGTAACTCAAAATGACAGATCGCGAACCTGTTTCCATGGAAGTGCATCACGAGATAGAACAGCATCTCTATCGGGAAGCGCGTATCCTCGACAATGAAATGATGCGTGAATGGCTTACCGATATGGTCGATCCGGAGATCCGTTACCAACTGGTGATCCGCGACGAGCGTTTTCGCAAGGACAAGAGCCCTGACAAAGATCGGGAAGTCATGCCGTTTGATGATGATTACGGCATTCTCGACCTGCGGGTGCGCCAGTTCGAGACAGGCATGCAACAAATGATGGACCCGGCCCAGCGCATGTTCCGCATGGTGACCAATGTCGAAGCCTTTCCGGGTGAAAATGAAGGTGAATTCAGCGTTTCCTCTTACGGGTTTGTGTCCCGTTTCCGCCGGCAGTACGAAAGCGAGAGCTCTGTATACAGCCGCAAGGATGTGCTGAGGCGGGGAGAGGGCGGAAAACTGAGACTTCTCTCCAGGCGTATCGAGCTGGGTGAGCGCGTCGTCAGGAACAAGAATCTTTTATTCTTTCTTTGAGCGAATGCGGGATCTGTGGGACATAATAGACTGTAGATCCAATTCATTAGTAAGTCTCAGGAGGAGCTAGGTACAATGACAAAAACAACAAACGATGACACAAAAAGCGGAACGCTGGTCGAAATGGCCCACGAGAAGCTGAAGAAAGACATCATAGCCGGACTTCATCAGCCCGGTACGAAGTTACGTGTTGAGCATTTGAAGCAGCAATATGGTGTCAGCAGCGGCACCTTGCGCGAAGCCCTGACGATGTTGATCGCCGACAAACTGGTTGTTGCCGAGGGGCAGCGCGGTTTCAGTGTTGCGCTCCTTTCTGCTGAAGATCTTGAAGACCTCTGCCGGATTCGTGTCCTGCTTGAGAAGGAAGCGATCCGTCAGTCCATCAAGCATGGCGACGATGACTGGGAGGCCAGTGTTGTTTCCGCCTATCATATTCTTAAACGGGCGACAAAGGCTTTCGCCGAGAACCCCAAGGATGAAGAGATACTTGCCGAATGGGAGCGCAGGCACCGGGCGTTTCATCTGTCATTGATTTCCGCGGCGCCTTCCGAATGGATCCGCTATTTCCTGGATACGGCCTACAAGCAGTATGAGCGCTATCGTCATATGTTCCTGGCTGTGGCAGAGGAGTTTTACAAGGATCGCGACGCGGCGGCCGAGCATGAAGCGATGCTGAATGCCGTGCTTGAACGCGATGCCGATGAGGCCGCGAGATTGATTGAAGACCATCTCACGCAATCCATTAACGAGTGGGTGAGCTATTTTGAAAAAATCGGTGCATTCGCCTCCTCCCGGGAAGCGCGTGACGTGAAAAAAGCTGGATAGAATTGGAAAAGACGATCATGGCGCAGGAATATTTCTCTGACCGTTTTGCAGGAAAGGTGGCTGTTGTCACCGGCGCCGCCCAGGGTATTGGGTTCGAGGTGGCAAAACGGTTGGGCCGTGAAGGGGCCAGCGTTGTCGTTGCAGATGCGGCAGAGGGGCCTACGCAGGAGGCCGTTGAGGCGCTCAAAGGTATGGGCATCTCGGTTGTCGGCGCTGTAGGTGATCTGACTTCCCTGAAGAATGCGCAGGCAGCAATGAAGCGTGCAGAAGATGAATTCGGCGGGCTTGATATCCTGGTCAATAATGTCGGCGGCGCCATCTGGATGAAACCTTTCTGGCATTTTTCGGAAGAGGAAATGCGGGCCGAGGTCGACCGGTCGCTGTGGCCGACCCTGATGTGTTGTCGGGCAGTCGTCGACCAGTTCCGCGCCCGGGGCAGCGGCGTCATCGTCAATGTTGGATCGAACGCGACGACTGACGGTTTCTACAGAATTCCTTATTCCGCCTGCAAAGGAGCGGTTGTATCGCTGACCAGGTCACTGGCGGTTGAACTCGCGGGTCTTAATATTCGCGTAAACTGTGTCAGTCCCGGCGGGACAATGGCGCCGGAACGCAAAACGCCGCGGAGCGCCAACCCGCTTGATGAGCAACAGCAGGAATGGATGGAGCAATTCATCAAACTGGTCAGGGATGAAGAGATTATTTCGGAATATGCGACAGCCGCAGAACAGGCTGCTGTCATTACCTTCCTGGCGTCAAGTGAAGCCGGACATTTAACGGGTGAAGTCATTGAAACAGGCCGGCGTGGTCGCCGTATGAAGGACATTCTGGGGATGATTCCCTGATTTGTGAATGAGGTTGAGCGCAGGAGCGCAGATAGTCGAATGACCGTATATGGGTTGTTTAATGTTGGAGACAGAGATGGAAACGAAGAGCAATAGGAGACGGATATGAGTCAGAAAGCAGAAATTAGACCGGACCTTGTCTGGCCGACGGATGTAACCGACGTGCCGAAAGAGGTGTTCGTGCGGCCTGATATCTTCGAACAGGAACTGGAAGATATCTTTTATGGTCCCTATTGGCATCCGGTGGCTCACGCTGCCGAAATCCCCAATCCGGGAGATTTTAAAACATTCGATCTCGGAAGAGTCCCTCTTCTCATCGCTCGCGGTTCAGATAACGAAATCCGTGTGTTTATCAATGCCTGTAGCCATCGCGGGAACCAGGTCGAAACATCCCCTTGCGGGAACAAAAAAGGTTTTGAGTGTCCCTATCATCGCTGGTCATTCAAAAATGACGGCAGCCTGCTGAATTGCCCGGGATCGGAAGACTTTTCTCCCAAGTTCAGCAAAGAGGAATATGGTCTAAAGGAAGTCAAGATGCAGGATCTTTACGGCCTGATCCTGGTGACCCTGAGCGACAATCCGCCTGAGTTCAATGACTGGGTCGGCCGGACAGCGGACACAATCAAGAACCAGATTGGTCACGACAAGGGGCTCAAGCTTCTGGGCTATCAGAAAGTGCGATATGCTTCCAACTGGAAGGCATATATGGATAACGACGGTTACCATGCGCCTCTGTTGCACACAGGTTTCCGTCTTTTGGGGTGGCAGTCCGGCGGCGGTCATCAGTTCTTTACCGAACATTGTCATGGCGGGGCCGAGTCCCAGTTGAAGCCGGGCAAGTCCATGGGTGTGCTGAAAGACGAGTCTTTGATCGAATTCAAGGATGCCGATTGGAATTCAGGTTCCTTCGTCAGTGGTTTGTTTCCGATCACGATTATGGTGAAACATCTGGATTGTATCAGCATCCGCTTTGCCATTCCACGGGCTGTTGATTGTACCGAGGTGCATTATGCCTATTTCGCAAAAGCCGATGACAATGAAGAAATGGCGCTGCACAGGGTGCGTCAGGCCTCCAACCTGCTTGGCCCGTGCGGCATGATCAGTATGGAAGATGCAGCGATTTTCCAGCGTATCCAGATCGGCAGCCATTCACCGGGTGTTGCGACCTTCCAGAAAGGTGTGAAGGACCTGCAGGCCATTCCGACTGAAATTCTGCAGAATGATGAAACGACCAATATCCCCCGCTGGGAGTATTACCGCAAGGTGATGGGCTTCCATAAAGAAGGAGAGGCATAATGACTTCAATTACACCGGATGTCCTGTACCAGTTGGACGATCTCCAGAACCGGTATATTTCGGCCCTTGATAACAAGGATATGTCCGGTTGGGCCGATACCTTCAGCAAGCAGAAAGATACGACCTACATCTGTCGGTCAGCTGAAAACGAGTCAATGAATTTACCCATTGCCCTGATGTATGACGACTGCAGGGCGCGGATTGAAGACCGTATCACTTTCGTGACGAAAATCTGGAAGGGAACTTTCCAGGACTATCGCACCCGGCACTTCACTCAGCGCCTTTCCGTGGAACAGGAGTCCGAAAACACCTTCAGGATGCGGAGCAATTTCTCAATCGAGTATACTTTTGACCCTCAGGCATCCAGCAATCTTGCTGCGGGCGTTTATGAAGATGTCATTACTCTGGAAGACGGAGAAGCGAAGTTCCTGTCAAGACGTGCGGTCTACGACACCACGGTTCTTCCGCAGTATATCGTATATCCATTTTAATCAGGACTACGTGAGGGTTAATTGGACACCTTTGACTATATAATCGTTGGCGCCGGTTCTGCCGGTTGCGTCCTGGCGAACCGCCTGTCCGAGAACGGGCGGTTCAGGGTACTTCTTGTGGAGGCGGGGCCAACGGACGGAACGCCGCTGATTAGCATGCCCAAAGGGTTTGGCGCGCTGCTGCAGAGCAAGTCACATGTCCGCCACTTTGCGGTCGAACCAAGAGAAGACGGCTCAATGCGGAACGAGGTCTGGCCGAAGGGCATGACCCTCGGCGGATCAAGCTCAGTGAATGGAACGCTGTATGTGCGCGGACAACCCCAGGATTATGATGACTGGGAAGCCATGGGCGCTAAAGGCTGGGGATGGGACGTTGTCGGAGAGTGTTACAAAAAGATGGAGGATAACTCTCTCGGCGCGGATGGTGTGCGCGGCGTTGGTGGTCCTGTGCATATATCGCCCCATCCGGAACCTACGCCGCTTAATAAAGCAATAATCGAGGCTGGCAAGTCTCTCGGACTGAAGCACAGGGAAGATGTCAACGGCCTTGACCAGGAAGGCATCGGCTATACCATGCGGACCATCAAGGATGGTGTCCGTGTGAGCGCGGCAAGTGCGTTCCTGCATCCCGTTAAACAGCGCAAAAACCTGGTTGTCCGCACCAAGGTCTTTGTCGAAAAAATTCTGTTCGAGGGAACCCGGGCTGTTGGTATCCGTTGTCGTGAAGACGATAAAATCTGTGAATATAAAGCAGCAAAGGAAATTATTCTTTCTGCCGGTTCACTGCAGTCGCCTCAGCTTTTGCAGCTGTCCGGGATCGGTCCGGGCGAACATCTTCGCGGGCTGGGCATCGAGGTAATCCAGGATAGTCCCGGTGTCGGGCAAAACCTGCGCGAACACTGGATGTCTATTCTCCAGCAGAAGCTCAAGGTGCCGGGCAGCGTCAATAACCAGTTTGGCGGACTTCGCCTGCTCAAAAATGCGCTTCAGTATTTTATTTTCAAGAAGGGCCTGATGTCCACCAGTTCCCATGAGGTTGTCGGTTTTGTCCGGACGCGGCCGGAACTGGACCGGCCTGATGCACAGGTTGTTTTCGCCCCCTTTTCCCTGGTTCAGGGGGGGGAAGAAGCAAAATTTGCCTTTGAACCATGGCACGGCATCCAGATCCATGGTTTCCAGTTGCGCCCCGAAAGCCAGGGCAGCGTCATGATTCAATCCGCCGATCCTGCAGTTCAGCCGGTCATAAAACCGAATTATTTCGACACGGAAAATGACCGGCAAACGGCCATCAATATTGTGCGTTATATGCGCGACCTCATGAAGCAGCCGGCTTTGCAGGATTTTCTTGCTGAAGAGACCCTGCCGGGATCAGAAGTGCAGTCGGATGATGAAATTTTTTCAGTCGTAAAACGCACGGGAAGTTCCGTATTTCACGTTTCCGGAACCTGTAAAATGGGTCAGGACAGTCTGGCTGTCGTTGATCCCGAACTGCGCGTGCGCGGTGTAACGGGTTTGCGTGTGGCGGATGCTTCGGTCATGCCGGCTCTGGTTTCCGGCAATACCAATGCCGCGGCCATGGTCATCGGCTGGCGAGGGGCGGACCTTATACTTAAAGACGCTTAAAATGTTGCTGGATTGGGGAGGGTAGGCCGATATGTTCGGCTTAGTGTGTGCCGGGGCCTTATCCCCCGGGGTTTGAACCCAAAACGAATTTGAAGTGGAAAGTTAGAAAAGATGAGCTTGATCAAAGTATGTGACGAGGGGCAACTGAAGCCCGGAGAAATGATGTCCATTGAAAACGACGAGTTGCCGCCTATTGCGCTCTACAATATCGATGGAAAATATTATGCGACCTCCAATATCTGTACCCATGCCATTGCAATCCTGACAGATGGCTATCTGGAGGGCGATACTATCGAGTGCCCGCTGCATGGCGGAAGTTTCAATGCCAAGACAGGCGAAGCTAAGGAATTTCCTTGTGAAGAGCCTCTGCAGACCTTCGAAGTCGAAGTGAAGGACGGAGAAGTCTTTATCGAGGCGTGACAAGCCAAGCCTTTCAGGGCGGAACTGAGCGTATCAGATCACCAGAATAATTTCCAAAAAGGAGTGAATAAATGAGTCAGAAAGTTGCATTGGTCACAGGGGCGGCCGCAGGTATCGGGGCAGAAATCTGCCGACGTCTGGCCAGTGATGGTATTGCGGTAGGTGTACTGGATATCAATATCGATGACGCGACAAAAGTCGCCCAAGGGATCGTCGCCGACGGCGGCAAGGCCATTGCCCTGCAGGCCAGTGTGGCTGACCGTGCCGAGGTAACAGCGGCAGCTGACAAGCTGCGTGCTGAATTTGGAGCGATCACCATTCTCGTCAACAACGCCGGAATCACCGGTTGGGTACCGTTTGAAGAAATCACTGATGACGACTGGGATCGGATGATGGCGATCAATACCCGGGGCGTTTTCATCCCGACGCAGGTCATCCTGCCGGATATGAAAGCTGCAAAATGGGGCCGTGTGGTCAATATTTCTTCTTCCTCCGCACAGTCCGGTACCGCACTGATGGCGCATTATTCCGCCTCAAAGGGTGCCGTTATTTCGATGACCCGCAGCCTGGCGCTGGAGCTCGGCCCGCTCGGCATCACCGTGAATAATGTTCCGCCAGCCTCAATCGCCGGTACTGTGATGTTTGAAGCCACCAAAGACAAAATGCCGCTGACAGTCGAGCAGATCGCGCAGATGCTTCCGGTCCGCAGGATGGGCGAAGCGGCGGATATCGCCAATGCCGTCGCCTGGCTTGTCAAAGAAGAAACAGGTTACGTTACAGGCCAGACCATTGGCGTCAATGGCGGCCGTGTGGTTTCCTGACGGGACGCAACTTTAAGCCTAACAACCGGTTGCCCGGCAAAAAGGGCAACCGGATGGAGAGAAAACAGATGTCCTCTACCGAAGAAATTCAGCGGATGCTGGAAGAAAAACTGGCTCTGCAGCAGGCTGCTGTTGAAAAAGAGCCCTATCCGGAACTCAGCATTCGCAAGGACCGCCTTCAGCGGGCGCTTGACGCAACGCTGAAAAACGAGAAGCGGATCGTGGAAGCGACACAGGCAGACTTCGGCCACCGGCCGGAACTGATGGCGCTGCTGGCGGATTTGTTGTTCCCTGTCAGCGCCCTGAAGCATGCGGTCAAGAATGTCGAGCGCTGGATGCGTCCGGAAAAGCGCAGAGCGGACTTTCCCATGAACCTGCTTGGCGCCAAAGCCTATGTTTTCTATCAGCCGCTTGGTGTTGTCGGCATTGTGGCGCCCTGGAACCTGCCGTTCGGTCTTGGTTATGCGCCGCTGGCCGGTGTTCTGGCTGCCGGAAATCGCGCCATGATCAAGCCATCGGAGCTGACTCCGGCTACCTCCGAACTCATGGATGAAATCACCAGACAGACCTTTGATCCCGCAGAAGTCACGGTCGTGCAGGGCGGTGTCGAGGTGGCAAGCCGGTTTTCGGCATTGCCTTTTGACCATCTTATTTTCACTGGCAGTGCGCCGGTGGCTCGCCATGTCATGCGGGCGGCAGCCGACAACCTGACGCCGGTCACCCTGGAGCTCGGCGGCAAGGCGCCGGTGATTATTGCCGAGGGGGCAGACCTTGAGGAAGCGGCAGAGAAAATCATTAACTACAAGATGGGGAACGCGGGGCAGGCCTGCATGGGTATTGACCATGTTATGGTGCACCATAGCGACCGGGATAAATTTGTCGATATCCTGAAGCGCAAGATGGCGCAGTTCTTCCCGGATTACGCCAATAACCCTGATGTCTGTGATGTATTCTTGCCGAACCAGCGGCAACGGCTCGCATGGCTGGTTAAAGATGCCGCCGAGCGCGGGGCACAAATCGATCTGATTGGCGGAAGTAATATTGAAACATTGTCCGAGGATCCGAAATTCCCGCTGGTCCTGGTGATTGATCCGCCGCGGGATGCAGAAGTCATGAAGGACGAGATTTTTGGTCCCGTCCTGCCGATTATCAGTTACGATACACTGGAGAAAGTGGTGCAGCAGGTTCGGGCCGGGGAACGGCCGCTGGCCCTTTATTTCCTTGGTGGCAACAAGGAGCAGCAGGACTATCTGTTGCGCAATACCTGGTCCGGTGGCGTGACATTTGATGACATCATGCTGCATGCCCTGACCCAGGATCTGCCGTTTGGTGGGGTAGGACACAGTGGTATGGGCCGGTATGGCGGGCACGCTGGTTTCAAGACCTTCTCAAATCCAAGGGCGGTTGCACATCCACCCAAGGTCAACCTGATCAAGATGAACCCGCCTTATACGGATAAAATGTCCGCACTTATCCGTCGCTTCATGGGGGTAAAAGGATAGAGTTTCCCAACAGCTGGAACTGTCTGCGCCTCACGTGAAAGTGAGGCGCTTTTTTTTGTTGTCGGATGGTAATTTCGGAATGGTGCAGGGCAGGGGCAGGAGCCCCGAAGCAACTCAGCCGTAAGTCGGTTAGGAGCGCCGAAGGGTTTCGAATCTGCGTGACTGAAAGTACCAGCGTCCGCCATGCTTCACATATTCATCGTGATGGCATCCCACCAGGATCATTTGGCCACCGTCCTTGCGGATAATGTTTTCGTTGCTGTAAACCTTGCCGGTTGCTTTGTCCCCGTCGATCACCAGTTCGTTGGCGAAGGCGGTGATGGTTACAAACTCAATATGCTGCATAAGCCCCTCATAGACAGCAACGACCTTCTCCCGGCCCACCACAGGTTCATCCAGCATGTCGATTTTCCAGGATCCGTCTTCGGCAAAGGTGTTGCCCCAGAGTGTGCTGTCCTTTCTCCAGCAGGCGGCTAGAAATGTATTGATAAGTTCCTGAATTGCCAGTTGGTCTTCGATCGGATTGTTGCTCATTATCATGCTCCCTGATTTTTGTTGTTTTTAAATTAGAGGGAGGGGACTTACCGACGTAAGGCCCCTCGCTCCATGTTTCGTCCTGGCGTTAGTCCGCCAGATACTTGTCTATTTCCCTGTGGAATTTGGCGATGCAGGCCTCTTCCTGCGCCAGGGTCATATATTTAAGTCCTTTGTTGCGCAGACCTTTCTGCTGCTGGGGGGCCTGATCATAATCCTGCTGCAGAACCAGGAAATAGGGATAGCTGCCAGGTTCCTCTACATCCGTCAGTTCAGTCCGGGCGGCCTCTCTTTGCTCTTCGGGCAGCCAGGCATAGCGGATCACATGCCAGACGCTTTTGTTCGGATCACCGCTTATGTGCGGTACGGGCACGACAGCCGTGGCTTCCCCCGCCCGCATGGACAGGAAGAAGTTCGGGAAGAACAGCCAGCCATAATGGTCGGTCATCTGATGATCGCTCAGGCCGCTGACATCGAGACCTTTTTCGGTCAGTGTTTCGCGCGTGGCTTTTTGCAGAAGAGTATGACCGCTGACGCCTTCCGGGAAGCTGATTTTTCCATCCTTGTCGGTATATTGCTCGACCAGCTTGTCAAAGTGGGGCATGACTTCCTTGGCGCCGTGATAGGTGGCAGGCAGGCGGGTCCTGATACCCTCGACTTCCTTTTCCGGGGAAAAACCGTCGGTCTTTACCTCGAAGGGTGAGACAACCAGATGATGATCGCCGATAAAGTTGTAACGTTCCTTGCTCGGGTCCAGGCGGATTACATCCCCCATCTGCGGGTGGATGCCCTGAATATGGTAACCTTCCTGGAAGGCATCGACCACGACTTTCCAGTTACATTCCAGTTCTTCCCGGACGTTGAGACCAACCGGAACCATATCCTCAAGATGATAGGGAGCCAGATATTCGGCGACTTCTTCCCCAAGATATTCCGCCAGCGGCCGGGCATCCGGATCCGGATTGAGGAAAATGAAGCCGGCAAAGGTATCGACTGAAGCCCTGGGAAGCCCGAGCTCGTCCTTGTCGATAGGTCCAACAAGATCCGGCCGGGCGACAGTGCGCAGGTTTCCTTCGAGATTAAAAGACCATTTATGGAACGGGCACACCAGAACGTTGGAGTGACCTTTTGATCCACTGCAAACAGGGTTGCCGCGATGCGGGCAGGCATTGACAAAACCGCGTATCTTGCCGTCCTTGCCTCTGACAACAATGAAGGACTGATCGACAAACTTATATTCCTTCCAGTCACCGGCTTCGGGCAGTTCGTCGACACGGCCGGCTACCTGCCAGGTACGCATCCAGATTTTGTCCAGTTCTCGCTCGTGGATCTCGCGGGAGTGATATCGGTCAGTGCTGACTTGCATCTTTGACTGGTCATAGCCGAGGTCTGATAAACCCATACTTCTTTCAAAGCGTTTATCATCGGCACATGCACCATTTTGTCCCGTTTTAGTGGATGACATGGAAGGCTCCTTTATTTCGAAAAATTTTGCAAGGGCAAGCGAAAATTATTGAGATGCTTGCCTGCTTTAAATTCACCCTAGGTTCGAATTTTGCCAGTGTAAATATGGTCTGTCGCTGCCGGATGATTTCACATCAAGAAAACGAAAGATTGTTATCAAGAAAACGAAATAACCCCTCTTGAACATATGTTTTTTCCAAAAAAAGATGTTCAATGAAACTAAAGCCCGCGAATAATAATCGAAATATTTGCACGATAATCTATTGCTGCTCACAGGACTGGCTCGTGAGTGCCTGCCGTTTAAATTCAGTTGGCGTTTTGCCGGTCACACGACGAAAAGCCGTGGAGAAATAGGCCGGGCTTTTGAACCCCAGGCGCACCGAAACCTCTTCGCAACTGTACTGGCTCCGGGTGAGCATGGTCTTGGCGGTTCTTATCCGCTCCCCGGCAATGTACTTGTGAATTTGCCAACCCGTAGCCGCCTTGAAGGAGCGGGCCAGATGTTCCTTGCTGATGCCGCATATTGTTGCCAGTTCGCTCAGGTTCGGGTAGCCCAGTTCCAGCGATGCCTGGATGCGTTCCTCAATTCTTCGCAGCTGCCAGGCGGCCAGCGGCAGATGGTCACCCCTTCCAGTTCCCTTCTTTTCCAGCTGTCTTACATGACGCGCCAGTTCGATCAGCATCATGGTTGTGACCGCTTCGATCAGTTGTTCATGTGCAAAGCCCGGTTGCTCCAACTCGGCATGGAGTTCCTGCATCATGACCTCGATACGCTGGTTTCTGAGGGCAACCAGGGATCCGGTGTGCCGTTCCCATTGTTCCCTTGTCACCTGAGTTGTGTTTTCCAGAAAGTCGGCATCATAAAAGCAGTAAAGTACACGCAGGGGTTTTTCTATCGGGTACAAGCAGATAGAACGACCCGCTGGCAGAAAACCTACGGAATTTACGCGGGGCAACATTTCTGGGGCTCGCAAGTTGTCGATACGCAGGGGCGAATGATTATTTGAAAGGCGCTGGAACAGCGAATAACCTGGATAAACGGGCCGCTCTCCGAAACCTTGCCAGCTAATGGTTGCAAGCTGTACCTTCACATTGGGAAGAAGGACTTCTTTTTCCAGGTTCTGTTGCATTGGGTTTGCCAGCCATTCCTGACTTTGTTGCAGGGTACTTAATTCCAACAATGCAAAGCATGATCTGTCATCTGGCCAGTCCAGGAAGTATCTTGCTTTGGCTGAATATTATAGAATGCGAAGACGCCTTGTAAAATCGATGGTAGTTATTGGACATATCAGAAAGGGTTATGCGGGCGAGAGCCTGGTAGAACAGCAGAGCGAGGCGATTTTCCCTCGTGTGTGCCCGGCATCTGTGCCCCTTGCATGACGTTGTTTTCAGGCTGTGCATAAGCCAAGCCGATGTGTCCAATAAATAGTAACGATTTTACAATCTTCTTAATCAACCGCTATCTTGTCAAAGTACAACATTGCGATGTGTTTCTGGGTGCTTTTCAGGGCAGTCAAGTCCGATGTTTTGATATAGTGGAGTAGCTTGTCGTTACTTGTCTTGTGGCGAAAAGCGAATAAATAAAAATAACCAATAATGGTAGGAAAGAGATATTAATGTCATCATCTTCCCGAATTGATGCCCTTCTGGAACCTGTTACTGTCCGGGGTGTTAAATTTCCCAATCGAGTGATCATGTCGCCGATGACGCGTGGCGCGTCTCCAAATGGCGTGCCCAGTCCGGAAGTTGCTGCCTATTATCGACGCCGTGCCGAAGGTGGTGTAGGTGCTATCTTTACTGAATCCGTATTCATTGAAGATAAGGGCACCATGGGCAAGTTCGATCTCGAGGGCGGTGAGGACCTGAAAATCGGTTGGCCGGTTATGTTCGGTGATGCGCCGCTTGAAGGTTGGCGCCGTGTGGTTGACGAGGTTCACGCTGCGGGCGGCCTGATTTTTCCGCAATTAATGCACCTTGGAATTCAGAGAACGCCCGCCAAGGGGCAGGCGTGGTCAGATATTCATATTTCCAGCCCGAGCGGAATCTGGGGTACACCGGAGCAGATTGCCGGACTGGATGAGGAAAAGGCCAAAGCGCTTAACTGTCCTGAAAAGGCAATGACCGAGGATGAAATCCGGGCTGTCATTAATGCTTTTGCGGAGGCAGCGGCGAACGCCAAATCGGTCGGGTTTGACGGTATTGCCCTGCATGGCGGCCACGGTTATCTGATCGACAATTTCATGAGGGAAGAGACAAATCTCCGGACCGATGATTGGGGCGGGGACCACGTGGGGCGCATGCGTTTCGCGGTAGAGGTCGTTCGCGCTGTGCGCACGGCCATTGGTGACGACACACTTATTTCGTTCCGCTTCTCTCAGTGGACCCACCATGATGTGGATGCGATGCTGACCAAAACGCCTGAGGAACTCCAGGATATTCTGCAGCTTCTGGCTGATGCCGGTGTGGATATATTTGAGGCGAGCGCGCGGGACTTTCGTGATCCTGTTTATGAAGGGTCACCTCTCAATATTTCAGCCTGGACACGCAAGCTTGTCGACAGGCCGGTGGTGATGGTTGGCGGGACAGGCGTTCGCCGGGAACGGCATGAGTCAGCCCTGAAGCCGCCTCAGGTGGTCGACAATGTTGATGAGATTATGGAGCGCTTTGCTGCAGGCGAGTTTGATTTTCTGGCCATTGGCCGTGCTCTGCTGAATGATCCCAACTGGCTGCAGCGTGCACGTACGGGCGAGCCGTTTCTTGATTTCAATCCAGCTTGTCTGAAGATGGGATACGTAGAGTGAGAGTTGCTGCCTTTATGGGAAAAGGTCGGTGATGATTTTAGATTGGAACGCAAAGTGACGAGCTTTTGACTATCCGCATTTTGTGTTCAAGGTTTACTGCAATAAGGCAATTAAGGGAGTTTAGGGAGATAAACATGACTAAAAAACTTTCGAAAAGTCTACTTTTGGCAACGGTAGCAGCATGTTCGCTGGCAGAGGTAACGCCGGCAATGGCTCAAATGGTGCTGGAAGAAATCACTGTTACAGCACGTAAGCGTGAAGAATCCATTATGAAAGTGCCGGTAACCACATCGGTACTCAGCGGTGACACACTTGATCAATATGCCATTACAGATGTTGCTGGTGTGGCAGACAAGACGCCCGGTCTGAATTTCAGTAACGGGCCGACCGCATCCGGTGTGCTGGTGTCCATGCGTGGTATCGGTACAGGTACAAATAACCCGGCGATTGACCAGTCAATTGCGTTTGTGATCGACGGTATGCAGTTCACCCAGGGTCTCGCCTTTGAGATGGCGACACTGGATATGGCCCAAGTCGAGGTGATGAAAGGGCCGCAGGCGCTGTTCTTTGGTAAAGCTGCTCCGGCTGGTGTTATCGCTGTCAGAACAGCGGATCCGGGCGAGGAATTCGAAGTTAAACTGCGCGCCGGCTATGAATTTGAAGCGCAGGAACGGATGGGCGAGTTTGTTATTTCCGGGCCAGTTACCGATACACTCGGCCTGCGACTGGCGGCGCAATATTCAAAAATGGACGGTTATTTCACAAACGATGCCGAAGTCGGCAATTCAGCGTTTGGCAGCCTGGGCGCAGCACCTGTTACTTATCAGGAGTTTCCAAACAAGGAACAAGTAATGGTCAGGGGGACCATGGTCTGGAACCCGTCTGACAATTTCAAAGCCCGGCTGAAACTGAATTATTCTGACATGGAAATCCAGGGTTTCGGTTCCGAGCCCCAGCTTGTTTCCTGTCCGGACGGAACGGATAGTTTCTTTAGCTTCCTTGGGCTGTCATTCATAGGAGGTGAAACTTGTGACGTTGATGGAAACCAGACCCTGATTTACATGGATCCTGATTCTTTCCCAGGCATCTACAATGACGGTGTTCCTTTCGCCGATGTTCAGCAGTTCTTTGGCTCACTGGAAATGAGCTATGACTTTGGCAACGATCTGACGTTGAGCTCGGTCACCGGTTTTTACGATGTTGACCAGTCATCCATGTTTAACGGGTCTATTACAACGTCGCTTGGTTCCCCGTTTGCCATCCAGGGCAAAATGGACCGCAGGGACTTTACGCAGGAACTGCGCCTGACATCCGATTATGCCGGCGACGTAAACTTCATGGCGGGTGCGTTCTATCAGAAAGGTGAAACAAACTTCCTGTCCAGTCTGCCTGCCAACCAGGCCTGGCTCCCGCTGCTGGGCGTTCTTCGGCCGGGTGCCTCGTGGCCGCCAGCACTTGCCTGGGCGGATCATAGTATTGATTCCGAAACCGTGTCACTCTTTGGTCAGGTGTTGTGGAAAATTACCCCGGAACTTGAAATCGGCGCCGGTGTTCGCTGGACCGATGAACAGCGCAGTCACAACGTTGTGAACAGGCTTCTTGAGCGGTTTGACCTGGGACCAGCTCTGCCGGTTACTCTTGCCAGGCCGGAACTTAGTTCTTCCAACTGGTCTCCGGAAGTTTCCATTGCTTATACGCCTACCGATGAGTTGACTATCTATGCCAACTTCAAACGGGCCTACAAATCCGGTTCCTTCGATGTCGGTGGTGGTGCCAATAACGGTGATGACAAAGCATTTGATGATGAAACAGTGAGAGGCGGAGAGTTCGGTGTCAAGGCTCTCCTGGCAGATGGTGCTCTGATCGTTAATGCGGCTACTTATTACTACGAGTATGACGACATGCAGGTCGAGACCCGCGTGTTCGATCCCGAGAATGGCTCGGTGGCTGTGCGTACAGTTAACGCCGCATCCTCTGAGATCTATGGTATCGATCTTGATGCCACTTATGCTGTCCCTGGAGTTGACGGACTGACCCTTTACGGTGCCGTTAACTGGAACACCGCAAAGTATACGGACTTTGATAACGCTCAGTGTTATACTGGTCAAACCTTTGCTGCTGGCTGTAACATTGACCTGAATGATGACGGAATCGGAGATGCCCAGAGCCTCACTGGTGAACCGTTGCTGCGTGCTCCCAAATGGATGGCAAATGCAGGCTTTGATTATCAGACAGATGTGTCAAATGATCTGACACTGAGCCTGGCTTCCAACCTGAGCTACTCAGACTCCTATTCTGCCTCCAGCACCAACATTGCGGATGCCTACCAGGATAGCTATGTCAAGCTTAGCGCCAACATTGGCCTGGGTAGCAATGAAGACGGCTGGAGAGTTGAGCTCATCGGCGACAACCTGACTGACAAGTATGTCTACGGTAACTGTGCGCCTGCAGGTTATGCTGACAGCCTGCTGATGGGGCAGGATGCTGCATTTGCCGGAACCGGTGCCGCAGGCGGTCCGGGTGGAAGCCCTGAAACAGCTTGCTTTACCTCTCGGGGCCGAAGTGTATGGCTGCGTCTGACGGTAAACCTCAACTGATCCTGCAGAAAATAGATCCAGTTAGCTAGAGCTGATATCTGGACGGAAGGCGCCTGTTCCCAAGCGTCTTCCGTTTTTTTAATAAACGAAAAAAATCCTTATTCCTGATTTTCAGGAGTTTGGGTGCCGCCGCCGACATGGCCAAATTCAGGGGGAAACGGGCTGCTTTATTCACATAAGTCAAGCGGATACATCCGATAAAGAATAATGATTTTACAATGTTTCCCGGCATCCGATAAGGTGAAATGAATGTATGGATACGGGTGGGACACGGTCAGCGTTAGGGTGAAGAATAAAATACCAAAGCTGATATTCAAACCGTTGCACCGAGGCGAAAGCCACACGAAATCGAAGCTTTAAATTTGGGAGAATAAGGATATGACTGGCGCTTTTAAGGCCGAAGATATCAAGCCAAAAATCGGATCTCGAATCCTCAACAGCAAGGAAGAGCTGCTCAGCGGTGCGCATTCCACGGCAATCAGGGATTTGCTGGAACAGCGGGGTGTGCTCGTTTTTCCAAAGATTAACTTTAATGATGATGAGCAGATTGCCTTTACCAGGACCCTCGGCAAGGTTGCGAAAGAGCGTAGCGGTGAAGAAGTCTTTCCGATTTCTCTTGACCCCAAAGTTTCCTCAGGTGTGGATTATCTGAAAGGCGCTTTTTACTGGCACTTTGATGGCACCATCCAGCCGATGCCGATCCTGGCTTCCCTGTTGAGTTCCAAGGTTCTTCCGCCCTCAGGCGGTAATACCGAGTTTGCCAACTGCTATGCGGCTTACGAAGAGCTTCCCGAGGAAGAGAAAAAACGGATTGAAAATCTGAAGGTCGTTCATGCAACCTGGAATTCCCTTCTTTACTACGAGCCGGAGCCGAACCAGGAAAAGCTCAAGCAGTGGATCGAGCTTGGTGAGAAAGAGCTGCCGCTCGTCTGGACCCATAAATCCGGTCGCAAGTCCCTGGTTCTGGGCTGCACAGCGCATCACGTGGTCGGTGTAGACCATAAAGAGAGCGCTCTTTTGCTTAATGGTCTGCGGGAATGGGCGACCAGCGAACAGTTCCATTACAGCCATAAATGGTCAGTGGGCGATATGGTGATGTGGGACAATACCGGCACCCTGCACCGTGCCATGCCTTACCCGATGGACAGTGGTCGCGAACTGCACCGCACCAAGCTGGAAGGTGAAGAGCCCATCGCGGCTTAATGTCACCCACTTTATTTCTACGAATATTTTAAAAGCAGGAGCAAGAATATGGTTAAGTCATGGGCTTTCGAATTTTTCCCCAATCCCCATGCTCATGGAGGCGAAGAATCCGCTGAGATCGACCCCAAGCTGGAGCAGGATTACTGGAATTTTTACATGGACCTTTGGGTCAGCGCAGAAGCCTTGGGATTTGATGGTCTGCTTCTGAGTGAGCATCACTTTGGCGGCGGTTACAGCCCGTCCCCGAACATCCTGTTGCCGGCAATTGCCCAGCGGACCAAAAACATACGTCTCGGCGTGATGGGTAACGTTCTGCCTTATCACACGCCCTGGCGTCTGTTGGAAGAGTTCGCCATGCTGGATAACCTGACCGGCGGTCGTCTTGAAATCGGTACTTCTGCCGGTATTCCTGCAGAGCTGGCTATGGTTGGCATGTCTCCCGCTGAAGGCCGGGCCCGTTACGAAGAATCCATCGAGGTAATCGACAAGGGTCTGAAAAACGGTGTGATTAACCACAAAGGGAAATACTGGAAAATTGAAAACCTGCCGGTTGTTCCCCCGTTCGCACAAAAGCCTGAGCCGCCGAAATGGACCACCGTAATCAGTGTTGAATCTGCCCGCAAGGCCGCGGCACGTGGTTCCAAGATTGCCACCGGCTTTATCTCCACCGACAAGGTAAAAGAAGTCTTTGACAACTACAAGGAAGCGGCTGCTCAAGCAGGCCTTGAGGCCGGACCGGATCAGTTGGGTCTGCGGCGTCAGGTTATCATCGATGCGACGTCAGTGCCCAGCGAGAAAGCCGAAGGGTATAAAGAGGCCTTTGTTGACATGGTTGCCGCCTTCGACAAGCGCGTTATTGCCCCGGGCCGCAAGGCGCTGGACTCTGACGGTGCTCATGGCTACGCTTTTGGTGATGATGAGTTCATTAGCGGTTCGCCGAAAGAGGTGGCAGAGCAGATTAACGATCAGTGCGAGCGCAGTGGTGCGGGTCACTTCCAGGTGGTCTTTGCCGGTCATCAGTCACTTGAAGAACTGGCTATGTCCTGGAAACTCTATGGTGAGGAAGTTATTCCTCTGCTGAAATAGGCCACGGCCAGATTGCTAATGCCGGCGTCGACAGTTTTCTCTGATTGTCGGCGCTGGACTGCAACATAAGACGAAGGAAAGCGCATGTCTGTCGAAAAAGATGTTGTTTATCATTCCGTGAACGGCCGTGAACTGAAGGTCGATTTGTACCGGCCTGAAGGGGATGCAATACCTACTCGGACGGCTGTCGTGTTAATACATGGCGGCGGCTGGATTCTGGGTGAACGCGGGATGATGGCGCCGCTTGCTTCCCAGTTTGCAGCGCAGGGTTTCCTGGCGGCAGCTGTTGAATACCGGCTGGTGCGTGAAGCTGCCTGGCCGGCGCAGCTCGACGACGTGACAACAGCGGTGCGCTGGATTGCAGACAATGCGGGTGATCTTGGCATTGATGCTGATCGCATCGTTGTCGCCGGTGCTTCTGCCGGTGGTCATCTTGCTCTGATGGCGGCAGTTGAACTCAATAAGGAGTCCAAAGTAGCTGCAGTTCTTTCGCTCTTCTCCGCTAGTGAGCTCACGGTCTCTCAAGCTCATGAAAAGGGCAAATTCAATGCGGCCATGCTTCTTGGTCCTGATGCGAGCGATGACGCCGTAACTGCAGCGAGCCCCTATTATCAGGTTGGTGCAGGGTTCCCGCCGGTTTTCGTCCTGCACGGAGCCAAAGACTGGCTGATCGACCCGGTAGCAAGCCTGCGTCTTTATGAAAAGCTCAACGATCTCGGTGTCACCGCAGAACTGCATATTGTCGCAGACGCCATTCACGAATTTATTGAAGAGCCGGGCATGACCGGCCCGATGGTCGCCGAAATTGCGCTGTTCCTGAACCGGGTCCTCATCGAGCCGGAGAAATGGGCTGCGGAAACAGAGGAGCACAACATCTTTGCCAAGGGCCCCGAAGCATTGCAGGCGATGATGGCTCAGTTGCTTGAACAGACATCATAAGGCAAGCCGGACCGATTGAAGGAGGATATCATGAGCGCGAATGCTTTGGAGAAAGCTCTTTGGCAGATGTATCTTGTACCCGGGGATGTGGAACGTTTCCGGTCGGATGCGGAAGGCTATGCCAGTGAATTCCGTCTTGACGACAAGGAGCGCAGGGCGCTGACGTCCGTTGATGTGATGGCGCTGATGGACCAGGGGGCCAATGCGCTTCTGGTGCTGATGGCCTTCCAGACCATCTACGGTCCGGAACGGCTGCATGATTATTTTGACATCGTAAATGCGCCGGCGGCGTAGCAGGAAATTATAGCCGCACCCGGCAGGCAAAAGAGAGAGTGAGATTATGGCAGAGTTGATAGGTGGTTTCCTGATGCCGCATGTGCCGTCGATCCCGACCGGCGGATATGGTGAAGAGCCCTGGCAGAAAGAGGCATCCGACAAGGCCTTTGCCTTTATCTCGCAACGGGTCGAGGAGCTCGGGGCGGATACGGTGATCATCATTGGCGATGACCATTATGAGAATTTCGGCCCGCACTGCATTCCGAGCTGCCTGATTGCGACCGGTGATGTGGGGGTTTCGGCCCATGCGCAGACGCTGGGCCTGGCCGGGGATGCGATCCCGAACAACGAGCCACTGGCCCAGCATATCCTGGAGACAGGTTATAAAGAAGGCATTGACTGGTCCTTTGCCAAGGCGCTGGATGTTGACCATTCTGTGGCCATTCCCTATCACATGTCATTGAAACGGCTTGGGGTGAAGGCGATCCCGATTTATCTGAACTGTGTTGTAGAGCCGCTGATCCGAAGCCGCCGGGCTTATGAGATCGGCCGGAGCATCCGCCATGCGGTTGAGAGCTGGTCCGGGACTGAGCGGGTTGCGGTGTTCGGCACCGGCGGCATCAGCCATTGGGTCGGCGGCCCGGGCATGGGCGTTGTCAACGAGGCGTTTGACCGCAAGATCCTGGAGATGGTGGAGCAGGGCGATATTGACGGCCTGATTGCGCTGCCTGACGAGATGGTTCTGGAGAAGGCCGGCAACGGGGCGCTGGAGATCAAGAACTGGATCTGTGCCCTGGGCATCATGGAAGGCGCCAAAGCGGAAACCATCGCCTATGAGCCGATCCCGACCTGGGTCACCGGCTGCGGCTTCGCCGAGCTCAAGCCGGCAGCCTGAGAAGAGGAAAAGAAAAACAACAAGGGGAAAGGGAGACAAGATGCAAGCCAGTAAGACAATGAGTTTGAGCGTACATGTGTTGCGCACTATTTTCGGGGCGTGGAACCTGTTCTTCGGTCTGGTGTTTTTCTTTGAATTTATTCCGCAGCCCATGGGGCATGGCGAGATGACGCCATATCTGAACCAGACCCTGATCGACACCCACCTGTTTCATGTGGTCAAGGTGATTGAAATCATCGTGGGTATCCTGCTGCTGACCAACAGGGCTGTACCTCTGGCGCTTTGCGTCTATTTCCCTGTTACCGTCGTGATTTATATCGTGAACATGTATCTGGAAGAGTTTGCTGCCGGTCCCTTTATAGCAGCAATCTATCTGGCTGTTCATCTGTTCCTGTTCTGGGCCTATCGCAGTTATTACCTGCCCATGCTGGTCTGGCGGGCACAGATCAATCCCCTCAAATCCGGGGATCGTTGAACCAACTGTTCAAAATGGTCTTATTCTGGCTATACTGTCTCATCACCTGACTGCGACAATGGAGTAGGGCTGCCTTGAAGCCACCTGAAGTCTCTGGACTGGATCATATCGTCCTGATCACCGACAATATGCCGGGAATGATCGAATTTTACGGCACTGTTCTGGGCTGCCCGGTAGAACGGGAGTTGAAGGAATTCGGGCTTGTCCAGATAAGGGCGGGAAAGGCCCTGGTTGACCTGCAGGAAAGTAAATATGCCGCCAACGGACCGGGAACCGATTTCAGGCGGAATATGGAACATTTTTGCCTGACGCTGAAAGTATGGGATGAAGATGCGCTGATAGCGCACCTGCGGGCCTGTAACATTTCCTGTGACGCACCGGCCCGTCGTTATGGGGCAGAAGGTTATGGTCCTTCCATTTATATCAACGATCCGGATGGCAATAGAATTGAGCTCAAGGGGCCGGCAGAAGAGGGGGCGTCCGGCGCCGGTTAGTTTTGACCGGCTTTTTGTTCGGCCCTGTTCTCTGGTATAGGGGTGCCCGAGTGCCTGTCGATTGAATTTGATCAGTCGACAATCATCTCAGCGGCTTCCGCGGTGTCAACTGTTCTCAGGTGGTCGGCTTTTTTCAGGAACAAAACGAGAGGGGACGCCAATATTGTCACGATCATCAGAAGATAGAAGTCGTTAAGATAGGCAATGGTCGCCGCTTGGCGTGTCACTTCTGCATTCAGCGCGATGATGCCGCTTTCAAAATGCCATTCCCAGTTCAACGGCAGGGAAGGCTGGAAAAATGCCGCCCGAAACGGGGTAATATTCTCCGCAAGAATGGCATGGTTTGCCTGAGTGCCCCTGGCCAGCATGGTGACCAGGATAGAAATGCCGATACTGCTGCCGATATTTCGGATCAGATTTGCAATTGATGTGCCTTCGGTCCGTAATTTTGGATCCAGTGTGGCGAAAGCCGCCATATTCAGGGGAACAATGATAAACCCCATTCCAATACCTTGTATAATGCCGGTCCAGATGATGGCGTTACTGGAGACTTCCGTTGTAAAGCGGCTCATTTCCCACAATGAAAGGATAATCAGGAACTGGCCAATCAGAAGTAACAGCCGGAGATCCAGTTTTGATACAAGCCGTCCCGTCAGGATTAAACCTATCATGGTTCCCACTCCCCGGGGCGCCAGCAGATATCCCACCATCAGGACGGGGTAGCCCATCAGGTTTTGCAGAAACGGCGGCATCAGGGCCATGGTCGCAAGTAAAAGAATTCCGACATAAAACAGGATAAACAGGCCGACGACAAAGTTCCTGTCCTTGAAGAGACGGGGGTCCAGGAAGGGATGGTCAACCGTATACATCTGGACAAGGAACATATAGAAAAAAACAAGGGCCAGAGTTGCTTCAACGATTATCTCAGCCGATGAAAACCAGTTCTGGGACTCTCCCCGGTCCAGCATAAGCTGCAGGGCGCCAATGGAAAGACTGAGCAGGGCAAATCCAAGGAAATCAAACTTTCTTGGTTTTTCCTTCTCGCTTTCCTGCATAAAAGTAATCATTCCCGCCAGTGCGAGAAGGCCGATGGGCAGGTTTATAAAAAATACCCATCGCCAGTTGTAATATTCCGTGAGATAGCCGCCAAGGGTCGGGCCGAGAATTGGGCCCAGCATAATACCAATGCCCCATATTGTCATCGCGCTGCCGTGTTTTTCCTTTGGATACATATTCAGCATCATGGTCTGACTGAGAGGGATCAGGGCGGCGCCAAAGGCTCCCTGTAACAGTCTGAAGAATATGATCTGTGACAGGGATGTGGCCAGTCCGCACAGCATGGAGGCAATTGTAAAGCCGCAGACGGAAATGATGAATAAACGCTTGTAGCCGATACGGGAGGCGATAGCTGCCGTCGGTGGAATCATAATGGCTGAGGTGACGAGATAGGAAGTCAGGACCCAGGACATCTGGTCCTGTGTTGCCGACATACTGCCCTGCATATGGGGCAGGGCTACATTGGCGATAGTCGTATCCAGCGCCTGGATGATGGTGGCCAGCATGATGGAGACCACGACCAGGCCACGCTGGACGGGAGTGTAACTATCTGACTGGACATCATTCATGAGCCGCTTTTTGCCTCTGCGGTCTGAAAGGTGGTTTCCTCTGATCCCTGAAACATGGCGGAGATAATTTGTCCGAGACTGCGCTTGCGACCTGTGTCGATCTCCACCGTTGTACTCATGCCGGACCGCAGGACGGCTTCCCTGTCGCCAGTTTCCAGGGCAATGCGGACGGGGATGCGTTGTACCACCTTGACCCAGTTGCCGGTGGCATTCTGGGCCGGAATAATGGAGAATTCGGCACCGGTTGCCTGGGCCAGGCTTTCTACTTTGCCGCGCCAGACCAGGTTTGGATAGGTATCCACATGGATTTTTACATCCTGGCCGGGCCGCACATTGGTCAGGTCGGTTTCCTTGAAATTGGCCACAACCCAGAAGTCCCGGTTGTTGACCAGGGTCATGACCGGGCTGCTAAGGGCGCCGCTTCCGATTACCTGCTGGCCCACTTGCGGCGCGCTGCTGGCAATGCCGTCAAAGGGTGCACGGACAACAGTCCGGTCCAGGTCCAGCTGGGCCCGGTCAAGAGTTGCCTTGGCAGCAAGAAAGCGGGGGTGTTGTTCCGGCGCGATGTCCGGGTCTCCGGCAAGGTCTGCCAGTACCTCGGCTCTTTCGCTCTCAATGACCTTTATTTTAACCACGGCCGCATCATAGGCGTGCTTTGCGGTGTCATAGCTATTTTGGGAAATATTGCGGGATGCAACAAGCTCTCTTTGTCTGTCCAGGACTGTTTTGGCATAGGCAAGATCTGTCCCGGCCAGTTCCAACTCATCCTGCTTTTGCCGGTAAATTGCTTTCAGTCCGGCGATGTCGTCACGCACCCGTTTGAGCCCGGCTTCCTGTTCCTCGGCGGCAATGCGATAGGGACGGTCATCGATGCGAAACAATATGTCGCCTCTTTTGACCTGCTGGTTTTCACGTATCGGGACGGCGGTGACAGGGCCCGAGACTTCTGCGGTGATCATCAGCTTGTCGGATTTTACGTAGGCGTTTTCGGTTTCCACATAACGCCCGCCGGACAGATAAATTGCGCCACCGATGAAAATGGTGAACACAGGGCCAAGGACAAGCAGGATAAAGCGGAGCTTTGCCTTGCGTTGTTTTTTCTGATCTTTTGGGGACCCGTTTTTAGTCATCTTTATTGATTTTCCTGTCAGTTGCCTGTTCCGGGGAAAGGCATTCAGCATCCAGTAGATTTTGTTTAATGTGGCTAAGTTTCTGTAGCAGCGCGGTTTTTTCTTTTTCCGAAAAACCTGCCAGCGCCACTTCTTTGGTTTCTGCCAACAGGGGCTGCACTTCTTTGAGAAGAGGTTGAGCCTTTTCCGTCAGATAAATCCTGAAGGCCCGCCGGTCATCGGGGTCCCGGCGCCGGTCAACAAGGCCGGCGTTCTGCAGGCTGTCGATCAGGCGGGCGAGGGTGATGGGTTGAATCTCCATGCTTTCCGCCAGAGTGACCTGTTTCACACCTTCCTGCCGGAAGATTCTAAACAAGGTCATCCATTGGCCCTGCGAAAGTCCCAGTTTCTGGGCGCGACGTGTGAAGTTCCGCCGCAACAGGCGGGAGACGTCGGTCATCAGAAAGCCAATACTTGTGTCAGGATCGGTCATAGGGTTTCTTTACTCCTCTGGCATTAATATATGCTTTAAGTATTATAAGTAAAGTATATTATATTGAGTGGTTATATTATTTGGCTTTATTGCGGACATTTATTGTCAAGAACAGGCGGGTTCGTCCTGGCGGCCTGAATTTGGTTTATTTAAAAACTGTCCCAAAATACTGAACTTGATGTATTGTCGGTGCCGCAACAGAGAGTAAAAGCGAGAATGAGTAATCCAAATATTATCAGAGAGCGCATAGACAACGGTCCTGTAACACCGACTATGCTGCTTGTTGTGGCCATCGGATTCCTGCTCAGCCTGGTAGATGGTTTTGATGTTATTGCAATGTCGGTTTCCGCGCCTTACCTGAGTGTTGAATGGGGCGTTTCCAGGGCTGAACTGGGACCGATTTTTTCTGCCGCGTTGATTGGTATGGCGGTAGGCGCCGCTCTTCTGGCTCCCTTTGCGGATAAATATGGCAGACGGCTGATTTTGCTTTTGGCCACCATCAGCATCGGTATATCCATGATTGTGACGGGGCTGCTGCCCAAGTCCATCATTCTGCTGGTGATTGTACGCTTTATTGCAGGTCTGGGCGTGGGGGTTATTTTTGCCAATGCCGCGACCATTGCCTCGGAATTTGCCCCGGCACGTTATAAGCACATCGCGGTCACCACGGCCATTATGGGCTATGCTTCCGGTGCAACGGTCGTGGGGCCGGTGGCCAATATGATTATCCCGGCTCAGGGATGGGAAATGCTGTTTATTTACGGCGGTATTGCCACTCTCATTATGGGCGCGTTTATTCATTTCAGCATGCCTGAATCTGTTGATTATCTTGCCTCCAGGAAAGAAAACAGGGAGGCCAATCTCGTTAAGATCAATGAAATTCTGAAACGCCTTAAACGTGAACCCATTGACGAGATTCCCGAGCACGCCGAAGCGGCACATCTTAAAGCCGCCAGTGTAAAAAGCATCCTCAATGACGACTTCAGGGGGCAGACCCTGGCGCTCTGGACCACCTATTTTATGGGTTTTATGACTCTTTATTTCCTGTTGTCCTGGATACCGACCTTGTTTGTGGACAGTGGCTACGAACGCTCCGCCGGTATTGACGCGCTCAGCTATTTTAACCTTGGCGCAGTTGTCGGGATTATCGCTATCGGGCTGATCGCCACCAAGATAAAACTTGCCAAACCCATCGCTTTGTTCTTTTTGGGCTCCGCCATTTTCCTCATCTATGTCTATTTCGACCAGCCGAAGGCTCTGTTGGCTCTCAACACCCTGATCTTTATCATCGGGTTCCTGTTGCAGGGGGCTTTTACCGCGCTATACGCTCTTGCGGCTCACATCTATCCGACAAAGGTCAGGGCGACGGGGGTAGGGTGGGCAGCCGGCCTCGGCCGGGTTGGCGCTATTGTTGCCCCGATTATCGCAGGGCTGCTGACCGCCAGTGGCTGGGATATGCATGGACTTTTTCTCCTGTTTTCAGTTCCCCTGCTGATCGCAGCTGCCATGGTGGCCCGTTTTAAGGTTTAAGTGCTTCTCCGGACGGGCATGAGGTGATTTTCGCACATTTTTCCAGAAATGACCGGATATCCTTCACCGTCTTTTCCGCGCTGCCTTCTTTAGGATTTTTGAGTATATGTTTTCGTGTCATTTTCGTTCCTTCGTCACTTCGATAGACCCGAAAACATCACCTTAGGCAAGAACCTTGATTTGTCCAACTAGATCTGACGGGGAACAGGCAAACGTGTTTTTATTTCCAACGGACGGGATGCTACGGTTTCCGCAATTGATACGGAAACCAACGAAATTATAGCAACTATTCCGGTTGGCAAGCGTCCCTGGAATATGGCAATTTCCCCTTCCGGGAGAAAGCTTTATGTAGCCAATGGCCGCTCAAACAGTGTATCTGTCATTGATACCAATACTTTTAAAAATATTCAGAATATAGAGGTAGGAATTCGCCCATGGGGTGTCGTCATAAAATGATCAAGAAATATTATTTTAAATCAAAAGAAGTTCAAAACCAGTCACTTGTTTTGCAAGTCACACTTTTTCTTTTAGGGGGCATTCTTGCAGGGCCATTGGCTTCTGCGGAAGAAGCCGAAATTGAAGAAGTGGTTTCGACCCAGAGCAGGAGCGAGAAACCCTTATTCGAACAAAGCGGAAATCTCGCCCTGGTGAAGGGGGAGGAGGTCGAATTTATCGGATCTACTCACATCAACGAGCTGGCTGTCCGGGTGCCGGGGGTGAATATCTCCCGAAATGATGGCCAGGAATATCTGGCCTCCATCCGCTCCCCTGTGCTGAGCGGGGCAGGAGCCTGCGGGGCCTTTTTGATGGCTCAGGACGGTATTGCCCTGCGTTCCGCAGGCTTTTGTAACGTGAACGAGTTGTTTGAAGCCTTTACGGAGCAGGCAGAACGGATAGAAATTACCAGGGGACCTGGATCCGCCCTGTATGGCTCCAATGCCCTGCACGGAATCATCAACGTTATAACGCCGGCTGCGAATACGGATGAAGGGCGGGTGAGCCTGGAAGGGGGCAGTAACGAGTTCGGTCGCCTGAATGCCTCAAAGGGTATTACAGGTGAAAAACACGGTTTCAGGGCTATGGTGTCTGTGACCCATGATGGCGGATATCGCGATGATTCCGGATATGATCAGCAGAAAGTCAATCTCCGCCATTATTATACTGGGGAGGAATGGACAATTTCTTCCAGCCTTTCACTGACTAACCTTGACCAGGAAACAGCCGGATATATTACCGGGCTTGACGTCTACAAAGACCGGGACATTTCCAGAACCAATCCCAACCCGGAAGCTTTCCGCAAGGCGAAGTCTTTGCGTTATTGGTCACGCTTTTCCACCGCGATCAGTGATGACGTGCGCTGGCAGTTTACGCCTTATGTTCGGGCTCTGGATATGGAATTCCTGATGCACTTCCTGCCGGGGGCGCCTCTGGAGGAAAACAGCCAGACCAGCATTGGCCTTCAGAACGGATTTTATATCAATGAAGACAGCGATCTGGAGATCATCGCTGGTGCAGATTTTGAATATACCCGTGGTTCACTGAAGCAGACGCAGGAAAATCCGACAGAAGGGTCCGCTTTCCTGCAGGCGACCATTCCGGCCGGCAAGCAATATGATTATGATGTGGACAGCATCATGGCTGCGGCTTTCCTGCAGGGAGACTGGGCCATAAGCGAGAAGCTGCATCTCCTGGCGGGGGCCCGTCTGGAATATATGCGTTATGATTATACCAACAACATGGTATCCGGGCGTGTGGATGAAGACGGGAACGAATGCGGGTTTGGAGGGTGCCGCTATACCCGGCCGGAAAGCCGGGTAGATGATTATACGGCATTTTCTCCCAAGATCGGGCTTTTGTACCAGTTTGACGAAAACCATAACGTTTATCTGAACCTGAGCCACGGCTTCCGGGCCCCCCAGGCAACGGAACTGTATCGCCTGCAGAGGGCGCAGACAGTCGCGGATCTGGGCAAGGTCAGCCTCAAAAGCATCGAGCTTGGCGTCCGGGGAAAAAGAAATCGTCTGAGCTATACAGTTTCTTTATATGCCATGGAAAAGGACAATTATATTTTCCGGGATTCGTCCTTCTTTAACGTCGACAGCGGCAAATCGGACCACATCGGTGCCGATGTCATGGTCAAGCTTGACCTGACGGACCGTTTGAGTGTGCGGGGCAATGTGAGTTTCGCTCGTCACCGCTATACATTTGATTTATTTAGCGAAGAGATCAACCTGAACGGCAAGGATATTGATGCAGCTCCCCGTAATTTTGGCAGCATGCAACTTAACTGGCGGCCCACGGAAAAGGTTACGACGGAACTGGAATGGGTACATATGGGATCCTACTACCTGGATCCGGAAAACCTGCATAAATACGAAGGCCATGATTACCTGAACCTCAGGGCAGATGTTCAGGTCAAAGAGACCTATGCCTTGTTTGTTCGGGTGATGAACCTGACCGACGTGAAATATGCCGAACGCGCTGACTATACAACCTTTACCGATGAGAGGTATTTCCCCGGGAAACCCCGATCCTACTATGTCGGTATGAAGGTGAAATTCTGAGGCGGTGTTAACAAGGTCTCCCGCCATATCCTGTTTTTACCTCTGTCTATTCCTTCCCGCATTTGGGGAGGTAAAGGCAGAGGAAACGGATGGTTCCTCCTCTTTCGAGATAGAGGTGGAAAGTGAACTTTTTTGCCTCGGAAGGACCCAAGCCTTCTCTTATAACCGGTGAATTGGAACTGGATGCGGTTCTTCCTCTGGCCCCCGGCTTGACGCTGCAGGTGGGTGTGGGCTTTGAAGAGGTGAACGAGGAGGAAGGCGAATTTTTCGAAGAAAACGAGTATTTCCAGCAGATGGGGCTGTTTATGGAAGAGGTTTTCCTGGCCTATAAAACGGGAAACGCACGTTTTTTTGCCGGCAAGTTCAATCCGATCTTCGGCGTAGGGCGGGAACTTGCCCCGGGTCCCTTTGGTCACCAGCTGCCCGAGGACTATTATGAACAGCTCGAACGTGTCGGGATTGGCGCGGGCTACAGTTTTGGCTCGGATGACGCTGGGGAACATACCCTGACCCTGCAGAGCTATTTTACCGACACAAGCTTCCTGTCAGGTTCCCTTGTTGCCTCCCGGGAACGTCTCAGTAGAAGTGATGGAGGTCTGGCCAACACCGGGGATTTTTCTTCCTATGCGGTTTCACTGGAGGGAAGCCTGCCTGTCCCGGGCCTTGAGCTTGAATATTCGACAAGCTATATGAAAAATGCTGTGGACGAGGGAGGCGATGATGATGAAACAGGAATTGCCCTTGCCCTTTTCGGCAGTGTGGACCTTGCCGGCGCCATGCAGTTTAGTCCCTTTATAGAGTATGTGAGTCTTTCAATTGCCGAAGGGGAGGCGCAGGACCGGGATATTATTACGCTGGGAGGCACAGTTTTTTACGAGAACTGGAAAACGGCTGCTTCCTATTCCAGGGTGTCCAGCACCCCTGTCGACCAGGATATTGAGGATATAGATACTCACCAGTTACAGCTGTCCTTGGGGTATGTTTTTGAAAATGACCTGCAAATCGATATTGGCTACATATACAGCAAACTGAAAATCAATGAGGAAACGGCTCATGACCATATTCTGGGCATTATGTTCCGTCATGAATTTGAGGTCGGATTCTGAGCCCGGGGCCCATGACCAGATCAGGCTGATATCACAAATCCTGTCGGCATATACCGGCGCGTTTGTATAATTGTATATTACATAAAATATTTTATTTTCAATTTATTATATAGATTTCTTAAAGTTAATAATGAGACTAGGCTGCAGTTTTTTCTAGCTAATATTGAGCAGTTCCGCTGTTCTGTTGAGCAGGCTTGCCACCTTTTCCTCAATTCTGTCGTCATAGCGCACCAGGGGAATGGCAACACTGATTGCTCCGCCGACCTCTCCATCGATACGAATGGCGCGTCCCATGCCGCATATGCCAAGCGTATGCTCCTCACGGGTATAGGCAATTCCGGTGCGGCGAATATCCTCAATCTCGGCGCGTAGTTTTTGTTCCGAGACGACAGTGTTTCTCGTCATGGCATCACGATGGGCCTCCCTGAAATATGTATCTATCTCTTCGTCCGGGAAACTGGCCAGTAATGCCTTTCCCGACGATATACTGTGCAGCGGAAGAATCTGGCCGACAGGCACGGCGTACCGCAGGGCATGATCGCTTACCTCTGTGATCAATGATTCAATCTGCCATCCGCGCCGTACAAAAAAAGATGTCGTTTCGTTAAGTTCAATCCGCAGGCTGCGGACGAGGGGAGTGACACGGTCCACCACGGTAAAGTTGGGCATCGGCGCCTGCAGCCGTTCAAGTCCCGGTCCGGGACTGTAACGCCGTCCGTCGCGCACCAGGTATCCGCGTTCCACCAGGGTGTTGAGCAGATAGGACAGGCTGCTGACCGGGATAGCCAGGGCATCTGAGATTTCCTGTGCTACCGACGGGCTTTTCCGGGAGACAACGAATTCGATGATGTCAAGTGTCCGTGTTGCCGACTTAACATTTGCCCTGTTCTTTGGTGTGTTACTCTGCATTATTTTTACAGTTCGCTTTATCTGATACTGAGGTCTGGTTAATGTCCAGATTGCGGCAAAATACTATCATGAAGGACTTTAATTGCAATCTGCTATATAATATAGTCTCTGGGTACGGCATTAATCCAACTCTGGCCGCCTGTCGAAAATGCCAGGATTGTGAAACTCCATAATTTTTCTGTGCATAGGGGCTAGAGCAGAGTGAGTAAAGAAGCATCGGCCCGAAGCCTGAATACCGGTAACTACAACAGAAACGAATTCCCGTATTGCTATTTTCGCATGAATGAAATATTCATATAAGAGAAATTTTTTGAAATACATAAGAAATTTCTTTATGATCAAAAAGGTCCGGGCAATTCCGGCCGAACGGGAGGACCTGCCAACGCGGGCAAGACAATAGGGATATCATCGCAAGCAGTGCGGCCTTTGAGGCTTTGGGGTTTGTTGAAAAGATATACGCTGTGTGTTGGTAAAATTGCTAGTACTCAACTTCATTAGGGAGGACAAACACCAATGAAATCATTTACGTCCGCATTATTACGATGGACGAGCTTGGCCGGCATTGCGCTGGCAGCTTCGCCATCCTTAGCACAGGAGGCCCAGGAAGAGGGCACGATGATGCTGGAGGAGATTGTGGTTACGGCTCAGTTCCGTGAACAGAATCTGCAGGATACACCGCTTGCGATTACGGCTGTTAACAGCGCTATTATGGAGGCACGCAGCCAGACCAGCATCCATGAAGTCGCCGCTCAGGCGCCTAACGTAACTCTTACCCCGCAGGGCCAGCAGAACGGCTCAGGCATGATCGCCTTCATTCGCGGGGTCGGGCAAACCGACTTTAACTATGCCCTTGAACCGGGTGTGGCGATTTATGTGGACGATGTCTACATGCCGTCCCTGACCGGTTCTCTGATGGACCTGATGGACCTTGACCGTGTCGAGATCCTGCGCGGTCCTCAAGGTACACTGTCCGGTCGTAATGCCATCGGTGGTGCGATCAAGATGTTCTCCGCCAAACCCCAGGGTGACGACAGCGGCTATATGCAGATGACTTACGGGTCGTATGACCGTATCGAAATGCGCGGCATGTTCGATTTTGCCATTACCGACAACCTGTTTGCCCGTGTTTCCGGTGTATCCAAAGGCCAGGACGGCCATGTGAAGCGCGTTGACTACGGTCTATCGCACCCGGGTTCCGGTGTTCCTGTTGTCTCGAACGGTGCAAACCCTGTGGTTGGTACTCTGGGCGGCAAGTCCTATACTGGTGGTCGTATCGCCCTGCGCTGGACTCCGTCTGAGACTTTGGAAATCAACATTGCCGGTGACTATACACGTGAACGGTCAGAAGCCATTGAATCTGTCTTGATTTACGGCAACCACCCCGGCACCAATGCAGATGGTCAGCCCTGGCTGCCCAGCACAATTGATGGCGGTGTCATTCCGCTGGATTGTAGCTTTGTGCCTGCAGGCGTAAATTCCTGCGACACACAGACCGCATATGACGGCCGTTATATCAGCTATGGTACCTTCCTCGACCAGACCCCGGCGACAAGCCAGGCACCTTATAAACCTGTTGCCTTCGATCCGCACACGAATATGGATAACTATGGGGTTGTCGCCAATATCGTCTATGATATTTCAGATAATCTGCAGCTCACCTCCATCACTGCATGGCGTGAATTTGTCTCCGACTGGTCCCAGGACGTGGACAACAGCCCGCTGGCCAACCAGCAACTGAAACAGCGTATGGACAACAGCCAGTGGAGCCAGGAACTGCGTTTGAATGCGGCTCTCATGGACGATGCCCTGGAATTGACCGTGGGCGGTTTCTACTTTGATCGTGATGGTTCCCTGAATGCCCGCGTTGACCTGAACTATGCAGGCATCGACTTCATTCACGGTCCTGATCCGACCCCGGCGTCCAACAAGGCTGTGTTCGGTAACTTCATCTATCATGTGACTGATGATTTCAATGTCACCGGTGGTCTGCGTTATTCAGAAGACAAAAAGGAATATGTCTTCCATCGCCGTAATCCTGACCTGACCGTTCCCTCTGAAGTATGTGCATTCTTTCCACAGTTAGCCGCTTTCCAGGCTGGAGAGGGTCCGCCTCCGACACTTCATGGCCCGACCGGTGTGGGTAACGCGCCGAACTGTCTGCTGCTTGGCCTGGAAGGAGAAACACCGCCTCCCTTCAAGAAAAAGCGTACAGACTGGCGCATCGCTGTTGATTATCGCCTGAACGAAGACTTTATGGTCTATGCCCAGGTGGCGACCGGCTATCGTGCGGGTGGATTTAACCCCCGTCCGTTCTTCGGAAGTTCCCAAGGCGAATGTGTAGAAGGCGTTATCGCACCCTGTAACCAGATCAAGCAGTTTGAACCGGAAACCATGGTCGTTTATGAAGCCGGGTTCAAGGCAGACCTGTTTGATCGTACGGTTCGCCTGAACGGTGCAGTCTTCTACAATGACTATAAGGATATTATCCTGACCCTGGCGGCTTGTCCGGTTACACCTTGTCTGCAGCCGAACAATGTTGGTGCGGCAGAAGTAAAGGGTGTGGAACTGGAAGCTATCATCCGTCCGACGGAAGCCCTGAGCATCGATGGGTCTTTCAGCTATCTGGATTTCCAGTACACCGAGCTGAATGCTTCCGAATCGGCTCTTGGTGGTCTGACCCTGGACATGATTACGCCGTATACACCGGAGATTCAGTTCAGCTTCGGTATCCAGTATGATATCGAGGATGTTCTTGGTGGATCATTGTCAGCCCGGTTTGATGGAACTTATCAGTCCAAAATCTATACTGAAGCCATCAATATCGATAACCGTGCTGTAGCGTCCCGTTCACCTGATCTCAGTGAGATAGACACACTTTATGCTACCAACAAGATCGACGGTTATTTCCTCGGAAATGCCCGCCTGACCTGGAGGGACGCTGAAGAGGACTGGCAGGTATCTCTCGAAGTAAGAAACCTCTTCGACGAGTATTACTTCACCTCTCTGTATGAGCAGACTGGTGGCCCGACTTCTGGTGCGAACACCATTTCCGGTGCACCTGGAATGCCCCGTACCTGGGCGCTGACCGTGAAACGGAACTTCTGATAAAACTATCTGGCGAGGGAAAGTCATCCTTTCCCTCGCTTTTGCTGCCATCAATAAAACAACAATCCATCATTTGTAAATTTTGAAAGATTGGTTACTCAATCTTTCGGCAGGTAATCTGAAAGGAAATTTTGATGTCAGAACAGAAAATGACTGCACCGCCGTCTACGGCAAAGAAAATCGTCGAGGTTCCCGAGCTTTTCCGTGACCTCATTGATGCACGAGGGAGCAAAGGCAGGTTTGTCGGTGCCGAAGAGAAAGACAGCCCGTGGGTGCCTTTCGGTGAAAATGCGGCGATCAAACATTTGGCATTTGACGTTCGTCAGAATATTTATTCCAATATCCTGTGGATGAAGGGGCCCGGCGTGGTCGGAACCCACAAGCATCGCGGTTATGTCGTTATGATGTGTCTTGAAGGCAGTGTGCGGTATCTGGAATATCCGTGGGTCGCAACGCCAGGATCCTTCATTTACGAAGTTCCCGGTGAGGCCCATACTCTGGTCACCGAACATGAGGACGGCGTAAAGCTGTTTGGCTGGATGCAGGGCGCCAATGAATTTTACGATGAGAATGGCAAATTTGTGATGACCGCCGACGTCTGGTGGTACATGGATCATTACGAAAGCTATTGCAAGGCGAACAATATTCCAATCAATGAAGAGCTCTATATTTAATATGTAGCTTTGAACGGGAAACAATATAGTCGAGTTCAGAAGGCTTCGGGGCGTTACTCCCGGAGCCTTTTCCTTTTTTGTCAATTTCTGTCCTGTGATCCTGTTGGGAAAGGGCCTGATTTTTTGAGATCATTTGCTTGCTATAATCGTAACATTTGTTATTATTAAGTCACGCCATTATAATTTGTAAATGTAAATGGCCGGAGGTTTGGGACAAGGAGGACAAGGGATGAAGCTTTTTCCATCGACTATTCATTTTACCGGGCTTAATACGCCTGTTCGCGCCGAGGCATCAGTCAGGGATCTTATCGTCGAGGGAGAAATTCCGTCGGACATCCAGGGCGCGTTTTTTCGTGCCGTGCCGGATCCGGCTCATCCGCCCATGTTTGAGGATGATGTGGCCCTTTCCGCTGATGGTATGGTCGCGAAGTTCATGTTCGAAAATGGAAACGTGGACTACGACATCCGGTATGTCGAAACCGCGCGATACCAGGCGGAGAAAAAAGCGCGCAAGGCTCTGTTCGGGAAGTATCGTAATCCCTTCACCGATGATCCTTCCGTAAAAGGGGTGGACCGTACGGTATCCAACACTACACCTATCTGGCATGCCGGACGACTGTTTATGACCAAGGAAGACGGGCGTGCCTATGAAATCAATCCCCATACGCTGGAGACCCTCGGGTCATGGGATTATCACGGGGCGCTCAAGTCGCAGACCATGACGGCACATGCCCGCATTGATCCCGACACCGGGGAGATGTTCTTTTTCGGGTATGAGGCAGGCGGATTGTGCAGCCGGGAGATTTCTTATTGTATCGCCGACAAGGAAGGTAATCTGGTCTCCGAGCAATGGTTTGAGGCGCCCTATGTCTCCGCCATGCATGATTTTGTCATTACCGAGAAATACGCCATCTTCCCGCTCTTCCCGACCACCGCCGATCTGGACCGACTGAAGGCAGGAGGGGCCCACTGGGCCCACCAGCAGGACCTGGAAAGCTGGGTGGCTGTGATGCCCCGGTACGGCAAGGTGGAAGACATCCGCTGGTTCAAGGGACGGCAAGGTGTCTCCTGTTTCCATCTGATCAACGCCTTCGATGAGGGTGATTTGATCCATATGGATCTGTGCCTGTCGGACACCAATGCCTTCCCTTTCATGCGTGAAGCCGGGGGCATTCACTGTAACCAGTCCGAAATCGGCGGCGGTCTGATTCGCTGGACAGTGGATATGTCCAAGGATGGCGACGACATTGTAGAGACACCGCTTGGTCCGCCGGGTGATATGCCGCGCCTGCGCGACAGGGACCAGGGCAGGCCCTATGATTCCGCCTGGTATCTGAGTATGAATCCGGAAGGCGGACCACCGCTACCGGGTGGACCGGTCGGCGTGGCCTTCAATGCCCTTTTGCGGATCGAGCCTAAAACCCGTCGCCTCGACATGATGCCGCTTGGTTTCGGTATGGGACTGAATGAACCGGTGCATATACCGGCCAAAGATCCGGCCCATGAAGGCTGGCTCATGATGGTCGTGGACCGGCAGGTTGAGGATAATGTTTTTGAATCCGAGCTCTGGATTGTTGATGCCGGCAATGTGTCAGCGGGGGCCGTGGCCAGGGTGCTGCTGCCGCTTCCGATGAAGGCGCAGGTGCACGGCTGGTGGGTGTCGGCCGCACAGCTTGCCCAGGCCAAACACGGAGAATAATTTCTTTCGGGAATAGATCAAATTTCCTCCAGTGTCCCAGACCTTTGCAGGCAGGTGCACTGGAGGCATTATAAATATATCATTTGTTATGGTTTTAATGCCGATCATATATGGGACCTGAAAGTATGGCCGAGACAGGAACACAGACGATCAGCCGGTCCTCGATGCTGCATCTCGGGCTTGTCCTCGGCCTTCTGTCGGCAATCGGGCCGATCTCAATTGATCTCTATCTGCCGGCTTTTCCGGCCATGGCCCGGGAGTTTGAGGCGTCACCGGACCAGGTGCAAATGACCCTGTCGGTGTTCTTCTTTGCGCTTGCCGTAGCACAGATTCCGGTTGGACTGTTCGGAGATCGATTTGGACGAAAGCTGCCGCTGTATATCGGCCTTGGCTTGTTTGTCGCCGCTTCCATCGCCTGTGCTGCCAGTACAGGAATTACACAGTTGATCTTACTGCGGTTCATGCAGGGGTTCGGGATCTGCGCGGGGACGGCAGTCTCCCGGGCGATGATACGTGATCTGGCGTCCGGCCATCATGCAGCGCGTTTGATGGCAAACAGTTTTCTGATTATTGGCATTTCACCGATCCTGGCGCCGCTGGCGGGCAGTTTCCTGATGACAGTCCTGCCATGGAGGGGGCTTTTTCTGGTCCTGGCCTTAATTGGCGTATCGGCTGTTTTTCTTGTGCGTTTTTACCTTCCTGAATCGCTGCCGCCCTCGGCCCGGATCAAAAGGGAAACTTCAATTCTGTCCCATTACAGTGATATTCTGACGAACAGAAGATTTTTTGAGAGCGCCTTAGTCGCGGGTATCGCCACCATCATTCCATACACTTATGTCACCGGGGCACCCTTCATTTTCACCGACATGTTTGGCCTTTCGAGCATGGAATTCAGCTTTCTTCTGGCCATCAACGCACTCTGTTCCATTGTGGCTACACAGTTTTCCCCCGGTCTTATGAGAATATGGGGACCGAAAGTGCTGCTGCGCCGGGTGGGCCTTTCCGGAGTTGTTGCTACTCTTGTGCTCGGCGTGATTATTTTGATGGGTGAGGAAAACCTGTTGATTTTTATGATCTATTCCATGTTTGTCTTCCTGTTTGCGGGGCTCATGCTGACCCCGGCTGCTGTGGCGGCTCTTGATACCATTAAACAGAATGTGGGGGCTGCGACCGGCGTGCTTGGTACGATCCAGCTTATGTGTACGGCAGGGGCCAGCGCTGCAATATCCTGGCTTCCCGAGACAACTCTGGTGCCTCTTGCGGGGATAATGGGAAGTGCCTTTGTATTATCCTGTATACTGACATCGAAACGGATGGCCGGATCGACGGCCCCGGGTGTGGCTGACAAAGAAATAAAAAGGAGAGATTAATTTTGGTGAAAACTGACCTGCCCGACGGGCTTACTCCAGGCGGATTGAGGGCGGCTCTCAGGGGCTTTGCTTCCGTCGTTGGCGAAAGCAACCTGTTTTTTGCAGAGGAAGACATTGACAGTTACGCCGACAAATTTGCCGTCAATGATGAATTTCATCGGGCCCTGGGGGCAATTGCGCCGTCAAGTGCCGAGGAAATACAGGTCATTGTCAGAATCGCGGCGGAACATAAAGTGCCGCTGTGGCCGATCAGTCGCGGTAAAAACCTTGGTTATGGCGGCTCCGCGCCGCTTTTGTCAGGTTCAGTCGTTCTTGACCTTTCACGGATGAAAAAGATCGAGGTCGATGAAGAAAACGGCACGGTGCTCCTTGAGCCCGGTGTCGGCTTTTATGACCTTTATGATTACCTGCAGGAAAATAACATCAAACTGTGGATGTCCGTGCCCGGCAACAGCTGGGGCTCGGTTGTCGGTAACGCGCTTGATCGTGGCATGGGATATACGCCTTACGGGGACCACACCTCAAAGATCTGCGGCATGGAGGTGGTGCTGCCGGACGGGGACCTTGTGCGTACCGGCATGGGGGCGTTGACGGACTCACCGACATGGCTGCTGTACCGATACGGATTTGGCCCGGCCTGGGACCAGATGTTTGTCCAGTCAAATTTTGGCATTGTCACCAAAATGGGCCTGTGGCTGATGCCGGAGCCGGAATCAGTGATGGGAATGGATGTTGAATTTGATAACCCGGAAGATCTGGGCCCACTGATCGATACCATCGGACCGCTAAGGCGTGAGGGGCTCCTTCAGCAATCCCCGACCATCGGCAACTGGCTTCGGGCCGCCGCCATCCTGACGACACGGGATGAATGGACGGACAAACCGGGCGCCCTGTCCGATGATGTTATTGCGGCGATCCGGAAGAAATACGGCATGGGCTGGTGGGGTGTCAGCCTGAGGCTCTATGGCCGGGAAGGCGTCAACAAGGCGGCCTATGCCATTCTGGAAAAGGCGATGACGGATCTGAAGCCGATGAAGCTCCGGCCGACGTCATGGCGCCAGGGGGAACAGATGGAAAAAAGCGGCTGGGTCGGTGTGCCCCTGACATTCCCCATGCAGAATGCCAACTGGCATGGCGGACGGGGCGGGCACATCGGTTTCTCACCGGTGCTGCCTCAATCCGGCAAGCTGGCCATGCGCCAGTTCCAGCGCACCTATGCCCGCTACAAGGAATTTGGGATGGATTATCAGGCCAGCTTTGCCTTCGGTGAACGCCACCTCATCAACGTCAATGCGGTGCTGATCAACAAGGACGACCCGGCTATGATGACCAGGGTGGATCCCTTCCTGCGCAGCCTGATCAGTGATGCCCGCGAAGAAGGGTACGGGGAATACCGGACTCATCTTGATTATATGGATACGGTGGCGGCGACATACGACTTCAATGACCATGCGCTGCTCAGGCTCAATGAGAAGGTCAAGAATGCTCTTGACCCGGGCGGTATTATCGCCCCCGGCAAAAGCGGTGTCTGGCCGAAGAGATATGACGGGGAGAGGACAAAATGAGCAGGGGAACTGTTATGAGAATTAAAGCCCGTCGTCTGGTTGTTCTGGTGATGCTTTCGGGTGTGTTCACTGTCTGCGCACGGGGCGAAGAACCTGCAGATCGGGCGGTTGACGGCAAGGCTCTGTTTCATGAAAAATGCGCCATGTGCCACCGGGTGATGGGCATGGGGACCGGTTTATTGGCCCGTCGTGTGGATCAGCCCCTTCTTGAGGAACGAACTGACCTGACGGCTGAGTATCTGATGGAGGCCGCCCGCGGCGGCATCGGCAATATGCCGGCCATACCGCGCGGCGAGGTCTCGGACGAACAGATGCAGGCCATAGCCCGCTATCTGTCCGGCCAGAACAAAAAATAGAGTGCGGGCTATTTCCTGATTTTGAGGGAGTCGGGACGTTTGCGCGGCACCCATTGACCGTGGCCCGGGAAATTCTTGAGGATTTCCCCGTCCCACAGACGGATTGTCCGACGCTTGAAACGCCATTTGCCGTCATCGCATTTCACCGCCAGATCGTCATAATAGCCGGTGAAGCGGAGCAGGTAAGGGGGTTCACCTTCGCATTCGGTGACAAAGGCAAAGCCGCGCATTTTGACAGAACCGTCGTCCTGCGGAAAATACTGGATCTGGGTGACATGGTGCTGGCGGCCGGGAAAGCCGGGGGCGTTACGGTAATGTTCGGCGATAGCGCGGATGCCGTCGTGACCTTCCCAGATATCCGGGTCCTCGAATACCTCTTCCACCATACGGGCGTCCGGGGTAAAGCAGGCGACCAGCGCCTCTACATCGCCTGTGTCCAGGGCCCAGCTGTAGGCGGCGATCAGATCCTGTAATGCCAGCCTGTCTTCAATCTTCAGTTTCACCATGTTCCTCCCTTTAATTCGTTTGTTAGGTCTTGAATTAATAATAACATATGTTACAGTTGTAAACAAGAATTGACCCGTAACCGGGTATCAGGGAGTTGTTTCATGATTATTATTACAGGGGCCTCTGGCCAGTTTGGCCGTGCTGCGGCCGAATTGCTTCTTCAAAAAGTACCCGCAGGTCAGATTATCCTGACGTCGCGCAGTCCTGAAAAACTTGCAGAGTTTAAAAAGCAGGGCGCTCATGTGCGTTATGCGGACTTCGATGACACGGAGTCACTTGGTTCTGCCTTTGAGGGCGGCACCAAAATGCTGCTGATCAGTACGGCCCGGGTCGGCACCCGCGTCTCACAGCATCGCAATGCAATCGAGGCTGCTGTTGCGGCCGGTGTCAATCATATTGCCTACACTTCCATCATCAGTGCGGATGAACCTGACAACCCGGCGATCGTAAAGCTTGATCACCGGGCGACCGAGGAAATCATGGAGCAGTCCGGCGCCGACTGGACCTTCCTCAGGGACAGCCAGTATGCGGAAGCCATCGCCGGCGCCATGGTGCCGGGGGCGCTGATTGCGGGCAAGCTGCCTGATAACTGCGGCGAAGGCAAGGTGGCTTTTGTGTCACGTGATGACTGTGTGGCGGTTGCGGTCGGTGTGCTGACCCAGGAAGGACATCGAAACAAGGCCTACGATCTGACCGGGCCGGAGTTATTGACCATTCCTGAGGCCATGGCCATTGCCGGCGAAATTATCGGAAGGCCTATCGAAGTGGTCCCGGCCGGCGACGAAGATATGTTTGCCTATTTCGACTCCCTTGGTGCCCCGCGCCATGCCAGTGATATTGTGCCGGACGGACCGATCCCCTGGTCAAGCGACGACATGGTGACTTTCGGTCAGGCGATCAGGGAAGGCTATTTCAACAAGATTAATGACAATGTAGAGCGTATTTCCGGCAAAGCTCCCAAGTCTTTGCGTGAGGTCATGCTGACGCACAGGCATTTGTGGCCGGTGTAAAGGGAAGTAGAGACGAATGAATGAATTTGCAAAGCTGCTCCTGTCAGCAGTACTGGGGCTTTCATGCGTTGCCTGTGTCGAGACCGGCGACGAGTCAATCCAGGCAATTGGTGCTGGTGACAACTGGCCTTTGCCGGGTGGCGATGAAAGTGACAGTCATTATTCCCGTCTTACAGATATCAACAAGGAAAATGTGAACAGTCTCGGGCTTGCCTGGTCCTATGAACTCGGCAGCAACCGGGTACAGGAAGCAACCCCGGTTGTTATTGACGGTATCATGTATACAAGCGGCAACCTGGGCCGGGTCTTCGCCCTCAATGCCACCACCGGCGAGGAACTCTGGCTGTTTGAACCCGAAGTGGATATGCAGGTCAACCGGGTGGTTTGCTGTGATCAGGCAAACCGGGGCGTTGCCCTTGCGGATGGCAAAATAATTGTCGGTGCGCTGGATGGCATATTATACGCACTGGATCAAAAGACCGGTGAAATTGTCTGGCGGGTGGATACCATTGTCGATCGCGAGCGGGGCTATTCAAGCACCGGTGCGCCTGAAGTGGCCGGCGATCTTGTTCTGATCGGCAATGCCGGGTCCGAGTTTGATGTGCGCGGGTATGTCAGTGCTTACCATATATCAGACGGATCATTGGCCTGGCGCTTCTATACCATACCCCATGATCCCGGCGAGGGCCCGCAGGAAACAGAAGACCTCGAACATGCCCTGGAGACCTGGGGGGAGAACAGCCGCTGGGATATTGGTGGCGGCGGCACCGTTTGGGACGCCATTGTGTACGATTCCCGGTTTGATACCGTTTATATAGGTACAGGTAACGGCGGGCCCTATTCCCATGCCGCCCGTTCCGAAGGAGAAGGCGACAACCTCTATCTTTCTTCGATCGTTGCCCTGGATCGGCAGACCGGCAAGCTTAAATGGCACTATCAGGAAACACCGCGTGACAGCTGGGACTTTACGGCGACCCAGCCCATGGTTCTGACCGATATGGAAATCGGCGGGGAGGCGCGTCCGGTCATTATCCATTCGCCCAAAAACGGTTATCTTTATGTGATCGATCGGGAGACCGGTAAACTGCATGCCGCCAATGCACTGGTGAGAACAAGCTGGGCAGACGGTTATGATCTGGAAACCGGCCGGCCGAAACTGACGCCAGAATTTTCCGATTATAGCACCGGACCGAAGATTGTCTTTCCGTCGTCGGCCGGGGCAAGGAACTGGTATCCGCCGGCCTTTGATCCGGAAACAGGCATCTATTACGCCTCCGTGCTGGATATGGGAAACCTGATGTATATGCTCCCCGGCGAACAGCCGCACCGGGAAAGGGGGCTGAACGCCGGGGCTTCCCTGATCTTCACCACCAGTCTTGAGGCATTTCTTCCCAACATGCCGCCGCATCTGAGGGAACAGATTGAAAAATTGCCGCAGATGGAGTGGGTACGGGACAATCCCGGCTATTCCCAGATGCGGGCAATCGATCCGATGACCGGGAAAACCATATGGGCAATCGACAGGGAAGGCTGGCAGGACCGGGCCGGTGCTCTTGTGACAAAATCAGGCCTGTTGTTCCATGGTTCCATTGATGGAAAGTTCTTCGTTCGTGATGCCGCCAGTGGTGAAGTCCTGAAAGAGATCGAAACAGGATCGGCGATTATGGCCGGTGCCTCGACCTACAAGGTGGATGGAGTTCAGTATGTAGCCGTGGCCGCCGGGTGGGGCGGCGGCGGCTGGTCGTTCGTGCCGGATTACAGCGCCCCCTACAGATATGAAAATACCAACCGTATTCTGGTTTTTAAACTGGATGGCGGACCGGTGGAAAAGCCCGCATTATTGCCGCCGCTGGAAGTAGCACCGGAACCGCCGGCGCAGGCTGCAAATGTGACTCCTGAAGTGATCGGCAAAGGGGCCCAGTTGTTTTTTGCCAATTGTGCCTTGTGCCACTCAAATATGGCCCGGTCCATCAGTCCCGACCTGCGGCGCCTGACGCCGGAAAAACATGAGATGTTCAGGGACATACTGCTGGAAGGGCTGCTGGTCGGATTGGGAATGCCGCGCTGGGACGACCTGCTGTCGGAAGAGGATGTAGGAGCGATCCACGCCTATCTGATCGACCTGCAGGGCAAACAACATGCCCGGGAAAAAGCGCTGAAGGAAGCCGGCAAGCCTCTGGATTCCAAAGGCCTGGTGATCATGTCTAATTACTGATGTCTGTCTGTACCCGGAGAAATCCGGTCTGAACACTTGAACAAAAGGAATATGAAGATGGCAATTGTTTTACCTGAGAATGTAAACATCAAGCATCCGGACAAGCTCTTTATCGGCGGGGAATGGGTGTCAGCGACAAGCGGCGGCAGTATTGAAGTTGTCTCTCCGCATACGGAAGAGGTCTGCGCGGTTGTCGCAGAAGCTGGACCGGCTGACGTGAATGCCGCGGTCGCGGCGGCGCGGGAGGCCTTCGACAACGGTCCCTGGCCGACCATGAGCGTGAGTGAGCGGGCAAATGCACTGCGCCGCATGGCGGATATCCTGCGCGGACGGACAGAGGAACTGGCGGCTGCCTTTACCGCAGAAATCGGGGCTCTTGCCAGCTTTGCCCCGATGGCGGCAGGTGGCGCCATCGAGACACTGGCGGCCTATGCCGACATTGGTGAAAACTATGCCTGGGAAACCAGCCAGCCGTCTGTCACTGTGCCCGGTCATACGGCCCACATCATCCGTGAACCGGTGGGGGTTGTGGCCGCCATTGCGCCCTGGAATATGCCCTGTGCCATCATGACCCAGAAGATTGCCCCGGCACTGATAAGCGGCTGTCCGGTGATTATGAAGCCGTCACCGGAAACGCCGCTTGAAGCCTATATCATCGCAGAGGCCGCTGAAGAGGCTGGCCTGCCGTCCGGCGTTGTCAATCTGGTTGCCGCCCACCGCGAGGCTGCGGACCAGCTTGTGCGAAATCCCGGCGTCGATAAAATCAGCTTTACCGGCTCAACCGCTGCTGGTCGCCATATCGCCAGTGTGGCCGGTGCCCGCATGGCCCGGGTGACCCTGGAACTGGGCGGCAAGTCCCCGGCCATCATACTGGATGATTTCCCGACGGAGATGGCCGGAAAGATCCTGGCCCGCACCATTACGATCCTGAGTGGCCAGGTCTGCGCCATGCTGAGCCGGGCCATTGTGCCGGCTCACCGTCATGACGAAATCGCCGAGGCCATTGTTGCAGAGATGAAAAATGTCAAAGTGGGTTCGCCGCTTGATCCGGCCACTGAGATGGGACCGGTGGCCATGAAGCGGCAACTGGAACGCATTGAGCAGTATGTTGAAACAGGCATCAAGGAGGGGGCGACCCTTGCCCATGGCGGGAAAAGGGTGGGGGGTCTGAAGGGCTGTTATTTCGAGCCGACCCTGTTCACCAATGTAGACAACAGCATGACAATCGCCCAGGAGGAAATCTTCGGACCGGTTCTGGCTCTGATCCCCGCCAAGGACATTGATCATGCGGTGGAACTGGCCAATGATACGGAGTACGGCCTCAATTCCTCTGTCTTTACCAATGATGCCAAGGCTGCCTATGCCATCGGTCGCAGGTTGCGGGCGGGCAACATGGCGCAAAATGGCATGAATGCAGACTTTACCCTGCCATTCGGCGGTTTCAAATGTTCCGGGATCGGCCGGGAAGGCGGTGTCGAGGGCATCACGCCCTATGTGGAGACCAAAACCATACTGCTGTTAACCGGGGAATAAGGACATGTTTGATGAAGCCCATTACCGGGAGTATCTGAAATATTTCAACATGCCCGACCATGAAACCCTGCACCGGGAGTTTTTTGCGCCTGATGTGGAACTGGTCACCCTTGGCAATGTGCTGAAGGGCCAGCAGGGAATCCGGGATTTTTATGCCTATTTCCACAGTTGCGTACGGGAACATATTGATCTTATCAAATTCTATCCTACAGAAGGCGGGGCGTGGGTTCATGTGGCCATGCGCCTTGAAGCTTTCGAGGACCTGACTGCCGAGGGACTGGAAAAGATCGGCATTATACGTATGCCGGCCATCCCAAAAGGGACGGTTTATGAAAATGAGATGTTCATTCATTACGAGCTTGATCCGGAAGGAAGGCTCAGGCTGTTACGCTGTGCGGAATATATTCCGCCAGATATGGCTTAATGTGAGATGCTGGGTATGCTTGACTGGAATTGGCAGGCCGAGTAAAACTTCTAAAAGTGGTGATTATGGAAAATATTAGCAAAGTGTCCAAAATTCAAAAAAAGAAAAAAGAAGACATCGAACAAGGGCCCGAGCATACGCTGCACCGGCTTCTGAAGCTGCACAATCGCCTGATTGTCCCGTTTTCGGTTCATGTGGAACGGCAGTTTTCCATCACTATTAACCAGTTCAGGCTCCTGATGCTGATCGGGCGGCTTGGGACAACTGCGAGCCATGAACTCGCGGAAATGACCGGCGTCAACTCCATGAGTGTGAGCCGGGCCATTTCGGAGCTGAAAAAGCAGGGTCGCATCACTGTAGACAGTGACCCCAGTAACAGGCGGCGCAAAACCCTGGCGCTGACGGAAGAAGGTCAGAAGCTCTATGAGGCGCTTCTGCCGTCCACCGAGAAGGTGATGAAATATCTGTTTGCGGCTCTAAAACCGGACGAGGTTATGGCCTTTGACCGCTATGTGGAAACCCTGATAGACGCGTTGGAAGCAACAGACGAAAACGGTCAGTCCCGGTTCCTGGAATATACCCGCCTCTAAAAGTTCATTAATCAGTGATATTGTTGGCAAGGCAAACAATAGTTGCTTGACAGTGTAACGTCACACGAGTTATTTTTTTATAACAAATGTTATAATAAAAATTGAGGTACAGACCTACAGGGGACGGGACATGCGAACAAGGGAAGAGCAACAGAATCTTGACCTGGTTCTGGAGATGTTTGAAGCGGTTCTGCGGCCGTTAAATGCGGATGCCGTCGATAAGTATATTTCACCCGATTATATCCAGCACAGCGCCCTGGCCGAACCGGGGCGGGAAAGCCTGAAATCCTATCTCAGGGTGATCAGCAAGCAACATCCCGATGCGACACAGGATATGAAGCGCTGCTTTGTGGATGGGGATCATGTGATCCTTCATTATCATGTGCGGCCGGACCCCGGGGACGTGGGCTTTGTTGTCGTGGATATTTTCCGGGTTGAGGACGGTATGATTGTCGAACATTGGGACGTGCTGCAGGATATTGTAACGGACGGCCCAAACCCCAATCCGGTATGCTGAAGGAGGCGAAAATGCGATTTAAGGACAAGACGGCGCTGGTTATCGGCGGTAACAGTGGAATTGGCCTCTCTACAGCAAGAGGGCTGTCAGAGGAAGGCGCTAAAGTCTATATCACTGGCCGGAACCCGGAAACACTGGCGGCAGCAGAACAGGAAGTCCCCGGCCTTCGCGCGTTTCAGGCCGATATGGCGGACATCAAGAGCCTGCAGCCGGTACTGGATGTTATCCGTGAAGAAACGGGACGCATTGATAGCCTGTTTGTCAATGCCGGCATTGGAACTTTTATCGGTGTGCGGGACGTCACGCCTGAAATATGGGACCAGGTTCATAACGTTAATCTCAGGGGCGCATTCTTTACCACCCAGTCTGCCCTGCAATTGATGGGCAAGGGCGGGTCGATTGTCATTACCGGCTCCATCGGCAGCAAGCTGGGCATGCCGGGTAATGTTATTTATTCCTCGGCCAAGGCAGGTCTTCGGGCAATGGCACGGATCCTGGCGGTCGAGCTTGTGCAGGAAGGAATCCGCGTCAATGTGGTAAGCCCGGGCCCGATTGAGACACCCCTGATCAACCGCAATGTTGGCATGGACCCGGCCGAGGTCGATGGTCTGAGGCAGCAGATGATTTCCGGTGTGCCGATGAAACGTATGGGGGAACCGGAAGAAGTTGCCCGGGCGGCCCTGTTCCTCGGATCGGATGACGCCAGCTTTATCACCGGTGTGGACCTTTATGTAGATGGCGGAACTCTGGAGCTTTAAAATGACTGATCTTTATTCAACGATGGAAAACCCCCGCCTGGAGTTCGTGATGGAAGTCCGACTGAAATTTCCCACGGTGCAGATGATTGCCAATACCCCGAACGGCGGCAACCGTTCCGCGGTTTATGTCAATGAGGGCACCTTTGAAGGGCCGCGCCTCAGAGGCAGGGCGGTGCCCGGGTCCGGCGGCGATTATGCCTATTTCCGGCCCGATGATGTGGCGGTGTTTGATGCCCGCTACATGCTGGAGGAAGACGATGGCACGCTCATCCTCATCAATAACAAGGGATTCCTGTGGGGACGCCAGCCGGACACCATGACACGCCTGCGCGACTGGGCGTTTAATGACGGTCCGCCTGTCCCGCATGAAGATTATTACCTGCGATGTACGCCCACATTCGAGACAAGCATAGGCAAACACGACTGGCTGACCAAGCATGTCTTTGTCGGCATCGGTGAACGGAAACCTGACGGAAATCTGGTTCGCTATTACGCGCTTGTGTAGTTATTTGGAGAAAAAGCAATGAACTCGGTAAAGGATAAACTGGCCTTCATCACCGGCGGCGCCAGCGGCATCGGCCTTGGTATTGCCCGGGCCCTGCTGGGCGCCGGTGCAAAGGTTATGATTGCGGACTTGCGCGCAGATCATATCGAAAATGCCCTCAATGCTTTGTCGGAGGAAGGATATGGCGACCGGGTGCATTCGATTAATCTTGATGTGACAGATCGGGAAGCCATGGCCGCAGCAGTGGCGGAGACGGAGCGTCTCGGCGGTGTCGATATTCTGGTCAACAACGCTGGTGTCGGGGTCGAGGGACCGTTCAAACAGGCGACCTTTGCCGACTGGGACTTCGGCATAGATGTGAATCTCAGGGGACCGGTGAACGGGGTGCAGCTTTTCCTGCCTGGTATGATTGAACGGGGCCGGGGCGGACATATCGTCAATACGGCTTCCCTGGCCGGCACCCTTGTGATGCCGGGCCGCTTCGCCATCTATGCCACCACCAAGGCGGCGGTGATTGCCTTTTCAGAAGCCATTCGCGGGGATCTTGCCGAAGACAATATCGGCGTGTCAGTTCTCTGTCCCGGTTTTGTTCGCTCCAACATCCATCAGGCTGGCCAGAACCGGCCCGAAAAATACCGCAAGGAAAGTGGTTTTGCGGAAGCCGAGGTGGAACTGTCCCAGCGTCAGGCCGGGGAGGACTGGATGGACCCCAACGAGGTTGGGGACATGGTGCTGAAGGCGATATTGAAGGATCAGCTTTATGTGGTGACCCACGGCAATTTCCGTCCTCAGATGAAGGACCGCTATGAACAGCTCATGGCGGCGACGCCCCCGGATCCCGCTGCCTGAGGAGGCTATAGGTTTTTGAGCATTTTTCACAATTTAGTGAGAAATATCGGTTAAACTTCAGTTTCTTCCGGGATATGTTCAAAAAGCCTGTCCCATAATGGGACGCCCTGCCTGTAAGTGTCTGAATTTTTTACAGTTTCTCCACACCAATAGGTGGTGTGGCTCGTAACTCATTGATTCTTTGTCATAAAAAATGTTGGCACGATTATTGCTTATTTGGTTCGGGAATAACAAACGACAATAAATTTTTGTAAACTAGTCTACGGAACCAGTAAGGGGTTAGAGTAATGAAAAAGTCTATTAAGAATACTGCCGCAGTTGTGGCATTGATGGCCGGTTTTGCCCTGCCGTCTGCAGCCATGGCGACGATTTATACAAACGACACAGATTTCTCCATTGCGGATAATTCAGTCATTCAGAGCGACATCAACGTGGCCGAGACCGGTACGTTGAGCTCCATTACTGTGGAAGCGGGAATCGACCACACCTGGATCGGCGACCTGCGTATCACGCTTGTCGCTGCCGACGGCACTGAAATTACCCTGATGGATCGTCCAGGTCTGGCTGATGATACCTGCTGTGGTACAAGTGCTGATCTGGCTTCTGGAAACCCGCTGATTTTTGATGATGCATCTGTTGTTGCAGCAGAAGATGCAGCCGGTGGCGGCACTTTTGCACCTGATGAGGCCTTGGCAACACTGCTGGGCAGTTCCATCACCGGAACCTGGTCCCTGCTTGTCAATGACCGCCAGGGCGGTGACCAGGGACGTCTGGATTACTGGAGCCTGAACATCAACTGGGAACAGGTTCAGGTATCCGAGCCTGCCAGTCTGGCTCTGCTGGGCTTTGGCCTGGCCGGTGTCGGTCTGGCCCGTCGCCGGAAAGTCTGAATTTTACCACACAGATAAAAAAACGGCTCCGGAATTTCCGGGGCCGTTTTTCTTTTGCCTGTTGGCTTTTTATTTTCGGCCTTCATCCCGGTTTTTGTGGATGATCTGGCCCTCTGTGGGCGAGCTGAGGTTCAGTTTCGGTTTCTTTTTGTCCAGCTTGGCGGTTACCCAGCCGTCATTGAGCATCACCTCCAGCGCCTGAAGGGCATGTTGAAGTCCCAACTGCGGCGTGGCCGCTGTGCCGGTCTTGGCATAATGCTGCAATAACGCCTGTGCGATGGTGGCAATATCACTGTGCTGTCTGAGAACCTCGATCATCAGGGCGTACAGTCCCGTGACCACCAGTTTCTTGTTGCCGCGATGATAGCAGGTGAGGGTTTCCACCCTGCCGTCCTTATACTCCAGGCTGCGGCCTTCCTTCGCCCGGGTCAGGTTAAGCTTGAACTTGTTGAATTTCGAGACCTGCCAGTCCAGTTCCTGGCCCGTAAACATGCCGGTAATCTGTTTTACACCCGCCAGATCCAGCCCGCCGAGACCGGCCTGGCCCTGCACATCGCCGGTAAAGCCGCCGGTGCCGAGCCACTGGAAGGCCTGCCGGGCATCCAGCTTCAGACCGGCGTCTTTGGCGATTTCGCTGGTATAGTCCTGCAGGTCGGTGAACTGGCCGTTGGCGCTGTACCAGAAATCGGCAAAGCGGATATGCTGGTTGATGCGGGTTTTCTGGGTGTCCTCGTAAAATTCCTTCAGGAAGTCCGGATCGTCATAGCCCGCTTCCGTGGCAAGGATGCTGTAGGCCGCTTCCCGGGCGCCTGAATGGGCGAGGGTCAGACCGGCCGCCAGGATCGGGTCGGCAAATCCGCAGCATTCGCCGATCAGGAACCAGTTTTCCCCGGCCATGCGGTCAGACAGGAAGGACCAGTCTTTGGTCGCCTTCACATCGCCGTCCCGTTTGGCATTTTTGGTCAGTTCGGCAATCAGCGGTTCCTTGGCCAGCGCTTCCAGATAAAGCGCCTCGGTGTTCTTGCTTGATGTTTTGACATAGTCTGCCGGACAAATAAAGCCGATGCTGGTGCGGGTGGGGCCAAGCGGAATAAACCAGATCCAGCCCACATCGATGCTTAAGACCTGCACCCGGGTGCCGCCGACGCCGATGGACACCGCCCAGTCCGCATTGTCCCAGTAGTCCCAGAAGGCCACATTGCGCAGTTTGGTCGGGGCATGGGTGGTGACGCCGAGCGCCCGGCGCAGGATGCCGCTGTTGCCGGAGCCGTCCAGATAATATTTCGCCTCGACAATATCCCCGTTGCCCAGTTCGAGGCCGGTGACACGGTCGCCCTCGTACAAAATTTTCGAGACCTTTGTATTCTGGCGCACTTCGGCGCCCAGTTCGGCGGCATGGTCGAGCAGGATCTTGTCATAGACGGCGCGGTCCACCTGAAAGGCGGTCTGCAGGCGCTGGCCCTGATATTTTGCGGGGCGGGCTTCATCGGTGAACTGGTCGATGGGCAGGAATTCAAAGTCCCACAGGTCCGGGCTGTTGCCCCAGCGATAGGTGGCGCCGATCTTGATCGGGAAATCGGCGGCTTCGACCTTGTCCCAGCAGCCCATTTCATCGAGGATTCTACTGATCGGCGGCAACTGGCTTTCGCCCACATGTTCCCGGGGGAAGGTTTCGCGCTCCAGCACCAGGACATTGAGGCCGGGATTATATTTCTTCAACAGGCTGGCGGCGGTGCTGCCGGCCGGCCCGCCACCGATAATGGCCACGTCACAGGTGATGTTACTCAAAAAACTTCCTCCACGATTAACTTTCAATCGTTTTAACCTGATTTGCTGAAGAATCGGTAAAGCGGGGAGGGCAATCGCTAAATCAGCATCCCTCCGGACACTTCAAGGCGCTGGCCGGTGATCCAGCGGCCGTCCTCGGAACAGAGGAAGGCAACCACACCGCCCACATCCTCCGCTTCACCGACCCGGCCCAGAGCCGTTCCGGCGGCAATGCCGGCCACATGGTCCGGGGCCGCATCAAAGCCAGCCCGGTTAAAATCCGTATAAAGGGCGCCGGGGGCGACTGCATTGACGGTGATTTTTCTTTCCCCCACATGTTTGGCGAGATATCGGGCAAAGGTTTCCAGCGCCGCCTTGCCCATGGAATAGGCCATCATGACCGGGAAGGTAAAGCGGGTCAGGCCGGAGCCGACCACCAGGATGCGTCCGCCGTCATTAAGCCGGGGCAGCATTTTCTGGGTCAGGAACAGCACGCTTTTCAGGTTGGTGTTCATCTGACGGTCATAGGCTTCCTCGCTAATGTCCTCGATCATTTGCGGCTCGATCATGCCCGCGTTGTTGATCAGGAAATCCAGCTTGTCGCGTCCCCAGACCTTTTTCAAAAGGCCGTCCACGTCGCCCACCAGCCGGTCGAGTTCGGCGGTGCCGTTCAGATCCACCTGAAGAATTTCCGCCTTGCGGCCAAGGCCTTCGACGAGTTTTTTGACCTCTTCCGCCTGTTCCTTTTCCTTGCGGTAGGTCAGGATGATATCGGCGCCGTCCTGGGCCAGTCGTTCGACGACCTCCCGGCCGAGGCTGCGGCTGCCGCCGGTGACCAGGGCGATTTTTCCGTTTAGTCTGCTCATGTGATTTCCCCTAATTTAAAATTCGTCTCAGTGCGTTCAGGCACAGATCAACATTTTCCTGTTTGGCGCTGTAGCCCATCAGGCCGATGCGCCAGACCTTGCCGGCGAGGGCGCCGAGGCCCGCGCCGATTTCCAGGTTGAATTCCTCCAGAAGGCGCTTGCGCAGCGCCGCCTCGTCGGTCACATGGACGGGGATTTTCACCGTGTTGAGCTGGGGCAGGCGGTATTCCGGCGCAACCAGATATTCAAGACCCATATCCTCAAGCCCGTCGCGCAGTTTCTCATGCATGGCCGTATGGCGGGCCCAGGCGTTCTCCAGCCCTTCCTCCTTCAGGATACACAGGCTTTCATGCAGACCGTACATGGCGTTGACCGGGGCCGTATGGTGATAGGTGCGGCCGCCTTCGCCGTCCCAGTAGTCCATCACCAGGCTCAGGTCGAGGAACCAGCTCTGTACTTTGTGGCTGCGGTTGCGGATGGCCTCGAGGGCGTGTTCGGAAAAGCTGACCGGGCTGAGGCCCGGCGGGCAGCTGAGACATTTCTGGCTGCCGCTATAGATGGCATCAATGCCCCAGTCGTCCACACAGAGCGGATTGCCGCCCAGCGACGTCACGGCGTCAACGATGGTCAGGCAGTCGTGTTCCCGGGCGAGGCGACATAAGGTTTCTGCATCGGACAGCACCCCGGTCGAGGTTTCCGCATGGACGAAGGCCAGAATCTTGGCGTCCGGATGGTCCTTCAGGGCGTCTTCCACCATTTCCGGATCGACCGGCTCGCCCCAGTCGTTTTCCACCACTACGGCAATGGCGCCGCAGCGTTCCACATTCTCGATCATGCGGCCGCCAAACACGCCGTTGCGGCAGATGATGGCCTTGTCGCCGGGCTCCAGCAGATTGACGAAGGCGCATTCCATGCCGGCCGAACCGGGGGCGGACAGGGGAAAGGTCAGGGCGTTTTCGGTCTGAAAGGCATATTTCAACAGGCCCTTGATATCTTCCATCAGGGTCTGGAAAGCGGGATCAAGGTGGCCAATGGTCGGCTGGGCCATGGCATCCAGAATACGTTGCGGCACATCTGAAGGCCCGGGTCCCATCAGGGTTCGTTTAGGCGGCGTAAATTTTGTCATAGAAAAATCTCGTGGCTTTGATATTTGAAGAGATTATGCCTTCCGTCTTTCAAAAACAAAAGAGGGGCGTTAAAATAAAAGCTTCAAGGTCTTTTTTTACCGGCCGTTTCTTACGTCTTGACCTCGGGCGTGAATCATCGGATACCTGTCGAACAGCAAAGGGTGAAGCAGATGACAGAACCTGATTTCCTTGAGGACGAGCTCAAGAAAAAGAAGAAAAAAAAGAAAAAGAGAAAAAAGAAGAAACTGAAGCAGGAAGTGCTTCAGAACAGCCCCGAGCTTGTCCAGGAAGTTGTCCGCGCCCTTGAAGAAGATGATCACGAGCGTATCGACGATGTGGTCGATGCCCTTCATTCCGCTGACCTTGCCGACCTTTTCGAACAGCTGACGACGGAAGATCGTGCTGCCCTGGTGACCCACATCGGTGGTGACCTTGATCCGGATGTGCTGACCGAACTGGATGAAGTCGCCCGTGATCATGTGATTACAGAGATGGATGACCGGCATGTGGTCAAGGCCATTACGGAGATGGAAACCGACGACGCTATTCATCTGATCGAAGACCTTGATGAAGTGGATCAGCGACGGATTCTTGATGCCCTGCCGGAGGACGACCGGATCGCCGTCGAGGAAGGCCTGTCGTACCCCGAGGAAAGCGCCGGGCGACTGCTGCAGAAGAAGCTTATTGCCGTGCCGAGCCTGTGGCCGGTCGGCAAGGTGATTGATTTCCTGCGGGAAGAAGACGGTCTGCCGGAGGATTTTTACGAGATTTTTGTGGTCGATCCGCTGCATCATCCCATCGGAACCTTGCGGCTCAGTCATCTTTTACGGGCGAGCCGCGACGTTCTGGTCAGTGAAATCATGGATGCGGATCCCAAGGTTGTGCCGGTGGACATGGACCAGGAAGAAGTGGCCTTCCTGTTCCGGCAATATGACCTGACCTCTATGGGGGTTGTGGACCAGAGTGGCCGACTGATCGGTATGATCACCGTTGATGACGTGGTCGATGTGATGGACGAAGAGGTGCAGGAGGATATCCTGCGTATGGCCGGGGTGCAGGACACAGACATTCTGGAAGGTGTTCTGGAAGCGTCCCGCAACCGCATCACCTGGCTTGTGGTCAACCTGGGCACAGCCATTCTGGCATCCCTGGTTATTTCCCAGTTTGACGCGACCATTCAGCAGATGGTGGCGCTGGCCATTCTGATGCCCATTGTCGCCTCGCTGGGCGGCAACGCCGGAAATCAGGCCATGACGGTGGCGGTGCGGTCCCTTGCGACCCGCGAGCTGACCTCCTCGAACGCCTTCAGGGTGGTCACGCGTGAGTTGTCTATCGGTTTTCTGAACGGCTGTGCGCTGGCGACCATCATCGGGGTTCTGACCGCATTGTGGTTCCAGAATCCGGCTTTGGGCGGGGTTATTGCCCTGGCGATGGTGGTCAACATGATTGTCGCCGGACTTGCCGGCATCATGGTGCCGCTGACACTGGAGAAAATGAATATCGATCCGGCGCTGGCCAGTACGGTGCTGGTGACGGCGATTACCGATGTGATCGGCTTCCTTGCTTTCCTCGGGTTGGCCGCGCTGTTTCTGGTCTGACGAATATTATGACGGTTCATCTGCTCAAATTATGTGTTGGCATTGACTCGGTGGAGCATCTCATTGAGGTGCGTCGGGGACGGCAGCAGACGTTGCCTGACGGGACACCCTATAACTACCATATCACCCGTTTTACCCCGAAGCGGGCAGAGGATGTGCTGGACGGCGGATCGCTTTACTGGGTGATCAAGGGGTTTATCCTGGTGCGCCAACGGATTATCGGTTTCGAACCGGTCAAAACCGATAACGGCACCAAATGCAAAATTATCCTGGATACGGAACTGATACGTACCGAAAGCCAGCCGCGCCGTCCGCATCAGGGCTGGCGATATCTGGAGCCGGCCGATGCGCCAAAGGATATTCCAGACGGCGGGAAGGTGGAAGACCTGCCGACGGATTTGCGTCAGGACCTGCAGGAGCTGGGATTGATCTAACCGGCAACCAGTCCGGCGGCTTCGATACCCGCGATGGCGCAGGTTTCATCATTATCGGAGGTATCACCGGATATGCCAATGGCGCCGAGCAAGGTACCCTCTGCATCCCTGATAACCACGCCACCTGGGGCCGCGACCAGATTTCCCTTCGCCAGAGTCATGGCCGAATTAATAATTTCGGGGATATTTGTCTTTATCTCCCCGATCTGCCGGGAGGAAATGCCCAGCTGGGTGCAGCCGTGAGCTTTGGCTTGTGACAATTTGACCAGCAGGTCGCTGGCCCCGTCCTGGCGCTGCAGGCAGATAATCTGTCCGGCGGCATCAACGACCGAGATCGCCAGCGGGTTCAGGTCCATATTCTGTGCTTTAGCCAGGGAAGCTTCAAGGATTTTGTTGGCCGTGGCGAGGGGGAGATTGCTCATTTGTTTTTCCTTCAGCGCATTATACTTTCGGCGGGTTCAGGGGCATGTTGTCAATCAACCGGGTTTTTCCGATTTTGGCGGCCACCAGAACACGTGCCGGCCGGCCGACATGCTGGACCAGTTCGAGGCTGTCCACGTCCCGGACTTCCAGATACTGGACTTCATCAAAACCTGCGGCCAGAAGATGATTCGTTCCCTGTTTTACCGCAGCGGCAATGGACGTGCGGCGATGTTCCAGATCATCTGCAATCTTGGCCAGGGTTTTATTCAGTTGCAGGGCTATGGTGCGCTCTTCCGGGGAAAGATAGACATTCCGCGACGAGGTCGCCAGGCCGTCATTATCCCGCACCAGCTTTCCGGCGACCACTTTCACCGGTATATCCAGATCCGTGACCAGACGCTCAAGAACGGTCAGTTGCTGGAAATCCTTTTCGCCGAAGATGACGACATCAGGCAGGCATTGCAGCAAAAGTTTGGTGACGACAGTTGTAACCCCGTCAAAATGGCCCGGACGATCGGCCCCGCAAAGATATTCAGTCAGGTTGGCAACCGACACAGTGGTGACAAATCCGGGAGGGTAGATTTCCTCGATATTGGGGGCATAGAGCAGTTCGACGCCGGCTTCCTCAAGTTTTTCAGCGTCCTGTTTTTCCTGCCGGGGATATTTGTCCAGATCCTCGCTGGGGCCGAATTGCATGGGATTGACGAAAATACTGACGACGATCCGGTCGCATTCCTGTTGCAACTGCCGGATAATCGACACATGGCCATGATGAAGGGCGCCCATGGTCGGGACCAGGCCGATGACCAGGCCTTCCTTCTTCCAGTTGCTGACCTGTTCGCGCAGATCATTGATCGTTCTTACAATTTTAAGGGGGGCAGATGACATTGTTCCCTCACAATTCCACTCTGATGTGTCAAACCGTTTTTCAGCTTTGGCGGGCCTGCAGTCTGGCCCTGTCAAAGTCACGTAACCGGTTGACACGTATAATATCTTTCAGGGTTTGTACATAGTCCATACCAAGTTCCGAATATTTATCAAGGGTTTCCAGAAGATTCTGAATGTCAAGCTGGCCTTTTCTGGTCTGTCGGGAACGTTCCTCCCGGAATCTTCGATAGGCTCTGTGAGTGTTCAGATTGTGAACATATCCGAAAACGGCCTCGATGGTATTTGGAAAGCTTTTTATTTTGTGTTTTTTCCCATCATCCCTGTCTTCGGGCACAAGTCCGTTCTTGCCCCAGGTCCACTGTCCATAGAGAGCGTTGCCCTGCTGGGCGAAACGCGACGTGCCCCAGCCGCTTTCAATGGCAGCCTGGGTCAGGGCAAGGGATGGCGGCACGACATTGATTCTTTTCCTCAGGGCATACAAGTCCTCGGTTTTCATTTTATACTGAAGCTGTTTGCGCTGTGTCCAGTGCAGTTCGGAGGCGCTTGGTACGGTTCCCACTTCAATTTTGCGGATGATTCTTTCCAACCTCTGGCGGTCACGCAAAATCACCTCATTCACTTTGAGAATCAGGGGTAACAATGTGGAAATAAAAAGCCTTTTACGTTCCCTGATATTGGACATCAGAGCCAGTTCTTCAGGCAGGCTGGAAAGATAAAGGCGGGGAACATCGGTGGTACCGCGCCGTATCAAACCGAGGTCATAGCCGTAGGCCGCAAAATATTTGATTGCGCTCGTGTTTTCGGGGAGCTTTAAATTTTTGACTAAAGTGACTGGCGCCAAATGGTTTCTGCTTTGGCTGACCTGATGGCTCGCCAGCATCATGGGAAATATGACAAAAAACACTATTGCAATGACTGTCAGAATAGTGTTTCTCATAAAGCTGCGGGAACGTTTCGTAGAACTCACTGGCATTTGTCGGGGCCCGTCACGATTGGTCTAACCATATGCTTTTATATAATATATAGTTCTAACTAATCGTGAATGCCAGACCTTGAATATAAATATCGGAAATAGATATGGTTTGGGACGGGATTTTGTAACTTGATAAAGGTTTTCGTGGCCCTTGAAAATTTCGAAAACCTGAAAAGGGGAATATATGGCACAGGATAATCCAGCGGGCAGGTCCTCCGGCACCCATGTAATTGTGGTCGGCAACGAAAAAGGCGGATCAGGAAAATCGACGACGGCAATGCATGTGGTTGTCAGCTTGTTGAAAAAAGGATTTAGCGTGGCTGTTCTTGACCTTGATGCGCGCCAGAAATCCCTCGCCAGATATCTTGAAAACCGGCAGAACTATGCGGATCAGCATAACCTGAAACTGACTATGCCGGAAGTTTTGGTGCTGGCGAAATCCACCATGAGCTCCGTTGAGGAAATGGAAGCGGATGAAAAAGAACGCTTTGAAACCACACTGGCGGACATCAGGAGCAGGGCGGATTTTATCCTGATTGATTGTCCCGGCAGTGATTCTCATCTTTCCCGCCTTGCACATGCCGTGGCGGATACCCTGATCACACCGATCAACGACAGTTTTGTTGACCTTGATCTTCTGGCGCAGGTCAATCCGGACAATTTCAAAGTTGAGAAACTCAGCCTTTACAGTGAAATGGTCTGGGACTCCAAAAAACGCCGGGCGCTTGCGGACCGAGGAAATATTGACTGGATTGTTATGCGAAACCGGACCTCGGCCCTGGATGCCAAGAACAAACGCCGGGTACACAAGGCCCTGAAGGAACTGGAAAAACGTGTGAACTTCCGCTATGTGGCTGGTCTTGGTGAACGTGTGATATACCGGGAAATGTTCCCCAAGGGCCTCACACTTGTGGATTTCCGGGATGCTGACGGTGACAAGATGACCATGTCGCATGTGGCGGCCCGTCAGGAAATCCGGCGTCTCATGGATGATCTGAAATTGCCCGGCTGGAGCGAAAGTGCTGCTGCCGCAGCGGAATAGGACGGCGAATGCCACAACTGCTTCTGATTCTTGGCCTGATCATCCTGGTCTATGTCGCCGTAAATTATTTCAAGCGGGCTGACCCCGGAAAGCTGGCAAATCTCTCCAGATATCTGGTTGCTGCGGTCCTGGCGGGACTTGGGCTTTTTATTCTTCTGCGGGGAAACATCTATATCGCCCTGGTACTTGCGACCGGTGCAGTTCTGGCCTGGCAGGGGACATTGTGGAACTATCTTGCCGGTCGAGCCGGCAAAAAATCCGGACATACTCAGGACACCGCGTCCGGAGGGCGCAGTGCTGCCGGGCGTCCGACAATGGATCGGGAAGAGGCGCTTGACGTGCTCGGCCTCAGCGGCCATCCCACTGTAACGGAAATTAAAGAAGCGCATCATAAACTGATCCGGAAGATTCATCCTGACCAGGGTGGTTCCGATTATCTGGCCATGAAAATCAACGATGCCAGGGATGTTCTTCTGAACGATATTAATTAACGGGGAAATGATAACCGATGGCGCATTCATTCAATCCTACGGTTTTACGGGAATATGATATCCGCGGTATTGTGGGGGATACCTTGACGGCAGCAGATGCGACGGCGCTGGGCCGTGCATTCGGCACTCTGGTGATCCGGAACGGCGGAAAAAAGGTCTGTGTCGGTTATGATGGCCGCTTAAGTTCACCTGACCTTGAAAAATCACTGGTCCAGGGACTGCTCTCCACCGGCCTGGATGTTGTACGGGTGGGCAGGGGGCCGACACCGATGCTTTATTATTCCGTGTTCGAACTTGATACGGACGGCGGTATAATGATTACCGGATCCCATAATCCGCCCGACTATAACGGTTTCAAGATGATGATCGGCAAAGAATCCTGTTTTGGTGAACGTATTCAGGAAATTGGACGGCTGAGTGCGACCGGTGACCTCGAAACAGGGGCGGGCGCCGCCTCGGACGAGGATATTTTTGACCGCTATGTCGAGCGTATTCTGAAAGATGTGGATATGGAAAGCCTCGCCAGGGCCGACCTGACGGTGGCTTGGGATACCGGGAACGGCGCGGCCGGTGAAGTGGTGGAGGCGGTGATCAACCGTCTGCCCGGCGAACATATCCTGATCAACGGCGATATTGACGGTACCTTTCCGGCCCATCATCCGGACCCGACGGTTGAGGAAAACCTGGTGCAGCTGCAGGACTGCGTTGCCGAAGAGCAATGCGATTTGGGGCTGGCCTTTGACGGTGACGGCGACCGGATCGGCGCCGTGGACAGTGCCGGGCGTGTGGTCTGGGGCGATCAGCTTCTGGCCATCCTGTCGCGGGAGGTTCTGCAGGACCATCCAGGTGCCACGATTATTGCGGATGTCAAGGCAAGCCAGGTTCTTTTTGACCATATCGCCGCCAGTGGTGGCAAGCCGCTGATGTGGAAAACCGGGCACAGCCTGATCAAAAGCAAAATGTATGAGACCGGGGCGCCGCTGGCCGGTGAAATGAGCGGCCATATCTTCTTCAAGCACAAGTTTTACGGTTTTGATGACGCCATTTACGTAGCTTTGCGCCTGCTGAACGAGGTCGCCCGGACCAAGGGCGGACTGAAGGCCCTGAAGGACAGCCTGCCCCAGGTCATTAATACGCCCGAGCTGCGTTTTCCTTGTAGTGAGGAGCGCAAGTTCCAGATCGTGCCCGAGGTGCATCAGCGATTGAAGACGGCAGGCGCCGACGTCAATGATACGGACGGTGTTCGGGTCAATACGGCGGACGGCTGGTGGCTTTTGCGTCCCTCCAATACCCAGGATGTTCTGGTGGCCCGCTGCGAAGGCCGGGATGAAGCTGCTCTGGAGCGTCTGAAACGGGCGTTGGCGGATCAGCTTCGGGCCAGCGGTATCGAACCACCCGCTATGTAAATCAAGCTTATTGTTGCTGGTGTAGAGTCCTTGAAATGGGGCGGTATTTTTGCTAATATTGCGTTTGCGTGAAAAAAATATTGCAACGCACAAATTAACCTTGACAAATTCCCGAAAAATTATATATTGTAACTTATGTTGCAGCGCACAAAACAGTAATATGTTGTAACATCCCGGCAAAGTTCGGTCTCCGGGTGTGATGCGTGAACAAATATGGGTAAGACACATTTTATTGGTTAAGGAACGATTGACATGACCACTGCAAAGAAAACCACATCTTCTAAAAAACCTGAAGACGTCGCTGCCGAAGGCATTAAAGCTGCACAGGAAACTGTTCAGAAAGCCGTCGAAACCAGCAAGGAAAATATCGAGAAGGCTGTAAAAGCCAGCACCGAGACAGTCCAGAAGAACATTGAAAAAACTGTTGAGCTGTCCAAAAAACAGATGGAAGACGCCACAAAGTCCTATGACGATGCCCTGGCGTTCAGCAAAGACAACTTTGAAGCCGTGATGGCTTCAGGCAACGCCGCTGTAAAAGCTGCCGAAGCCGTGAACAGCGAAGTAATCTCCGCTGCGAAAAAGGCTGTTGAAGAAAACGTTGAAGCCATGAAGTCTCTGATGTCTGCAAAATCTCCGGCTGATTTCTTTGAAATCCAGGCCAGCCTGATGAAAAGCCGCTATGACGACCTGGTTGCAGAGAGCACACGCCTGAATGAAGTTGCAACCAAAGCAACAGGTGAAGTGATTGAACCTCTGAAAGCACGTTATGAAGCCGTTGCTGAAAAACTGAACCTGCCCCTGGCCGGATAATCAAGTTTTTTTTCGAGGAATTAAGGCCCGGTTTTTCCGGGCCTTTTTTTATGTCCTGCCTTTATTTCGCCCTTGTTGAGCCCTTATCCTGCAACGAATAGATGTTTTCATTTACCAAAAGTTAATGCTATAAATCGTAATATTACAAGGTACATAAGTAAGATTTTTATCTTCCGGTATCTTTAAAACCCGTTTCATCGTTCTAACTAGAATATGGTAACTTCAGTATTAAATGCGATTGACCCATGAGCGACGAAGATAAGGACGGACAGGAGAATATCGAAACAGGTATTCTGACCAGAACCCAGCCGAAGACCAAGAAACCTTCTTTGTACAAGGTCTTGATGCTGAATGATGACTATACCCCCATGGATTTTGTCGTTCATGTTCTGGAGACGATTTTTGGCAAGAATGAAACCGAAGCGGTGCAGATCATGTTGCAGGTCCACCAGAAGGGGGTGGGAATATGTGGTGTCTACAGTTTCGAAGTCGCGGAAACGAAGGTGAACAAAGTCGTGGATTATGCACGGCGTCATCAGCATCCGCTGCAGTGTACGCTGGAAAAGGAATAACAGAATATCCCTGGACTAAATTGAGATAGGAAATAATCGTGCCGACATTTTCACCGAATCTGGAACGGACTTTACATCGCGCCATCAGTGAGGCTAACAGCCGCAAACATGAGTTTGCCACGCTGGAGCATCTTCTGCTCGGCCTTCTTGATGACCAGGATGCTGTGTCGGTGCTTCGGGCCTGCGACGTAAATATTCCGCAGCTCCGGGCCGAGATAAAGGCCTACCTCGATGTGGAACTCAAAAATATTATTACTGACAGCGATGACGATGCTTCACCGACGGCCGGTTTCCAGCGGGTGATCCAGCGTGCCATTCTGCATGTGCAGAGTTCCGGGCGCGAGGAAGTGACCGGCGCCAATGTCCTGGTCGGCTTGTTTTCCGAGCGGGAAAGCCATGCGGTCTATTTCCTGCAGCAGCATGACATGACACGTCTTGACGCGGTCAGCTATATTTCCCACGGGCTGGCCAAATCCGCCCAGCTCGGTGATCCCCGGCCGCCAACCGGCGCCGGTGAGGATGAGGAAATGGTCGAAGAGGCCATGGGCGATACGGCGCTCGACAAATATTGCGTTGACCTGAACCAGAAGGCGAGGGACGGCAAAATCGATCCGCTGATCGGCCGGGACAATGAAATCAGCCGGACCATCCAGGTGCTGTGCCGACGGTCCAAGAATAATCCGCTTTATGTGGGCGACCCGGGTGTGGGTAAAACCGCCATCGCCGAGGGACTGGCCCGCCGGATCGTTGAAAAGGACGTGCCGGATGTGCTGGAAAATGCCGTCATCTACAGCCTGGATATGGGCGCACTTCTGGCCGGGACCCGCTACCGCGGTGACTTTGAGGAACGCCTCAAGACTGTAATCCGGGAAGTGGAAGAGCATGACGGGGCGATCCTGTTCATCGACGAAATTCACACCATTATCGGGGCAGGGGCAACCAGCGGCGGGGCCATGGATGCCTCCAACCTGCTGAAACCTGCTCTGGCGAGCGGCGCCCTGCGCTGTATCGGCTCCACCACCTACAAGGAATTCCGTTCCTATTTTGAAAAGGACCGGGCCCTGTTGCGCCGGTTCCAGAAAATTGATGTGACGGAACCCACCATCCAGGAAACCAAGGATATCCTGCGGGGCCTGAAGAAATATTTCGAAGAACATCATGATGTGAAATATTCCGATGATGTCATTGATGCGGCTGTGGAACTGTCTGCCCGATACATCAATGAACGCAAGATGCCAGACAAGGCCATTGACGTCATTGACGAGGTCGGCGCGTCGCAGAAGCTACTGCCGTCCGCCAAACGCAAAAGGATCATCACGGTCGAGGATGTGGAGAATGTGGTCTCCAAAATGGCCCGCATTCCCCCGAAATCCATCTCCAAGGATGACATGGCCATTCTCAAGAGCCTTGAGGTGGATCTCAAGCGCGTGGTGTTTGGCCAGGACAAAGCTATTGAAGTATTGGCCGATGCCATCAAGCTGAGCCGCGCGGGCCTGCGCGAAGGCGACAAGCCGATCGGCTGTTACCTGTTCAGCGGTCCCACCGGCGTCGGCAAGACCGAGGTCACCAAACAACTGGCCGGCCTGCTCGGCGTGGACCTGCACCGGTTTGACATGTCCGAATATATGGAACGTCACAGCGTATCCCGTCTGATCGGCGCACCGCCGGGCTATGTGGGCTATGATCAGGGCGGTCTGCTGACTGATGCGGTCGACCAGACACCCCATTGCGTGCTGTTGCTGGATGAAATCGAAAAGGCCCATCCGGACCTGTTCAACATCCTGCTGCAGGTCATGGACCACGGTACGCTGACCGACAGCAACGGCAAGAAGATCGATTTCCGCAATGTGGTGCTGGTGATGACCACCAATGCCGGGGCGACGGAGATGAGCAAGGAAGCCATTGGTTTTGGCTCCAGTGAGCGTACGGGAGACGATGAAGAGGCTATCAAGCGGCTGTTTACGCCTGAATTCCGTAACCGTCTGGATGCGGTTGTGCCCTTCTCCAGCCTGCCGCCGGAGGTTATCAACCGGGTCGTTGACAAATTCATTCTCGAGCTGGAAATGCAGCTGGAGGATCGCAATGTCCATATCGACCTGACACCGGCTGCCCGCAACTGGCTCGCCGACAAGGGGTATGACCGTCACTACGGCGCCCGGCCTCTGAAGCGGGTGATCCAGGAGCACATCAAGAAACCTCTGGCCAACGAACTGTTGTTCGGCAAGCTGGTCGGTGGCGGTGATGTCACCTTCCGGGTCAGGGACGGGGAGCTGGTCTTTGATATTGTGCCGGGCAATCTGCTGCCCAAGCCCACCGGTGGGACTGACAAGACGGAAGAGCTGGTGAAGTAAACTGCGAAAAAAATATCGAATGGGAAGGGATGCAACCTGATGATCGCGTCCCTTTTTCTTTTGGTGGTTGAAGCTTAAAAAGAACATAACAAGAACATTGACAGGTAAAGCCGTTCGGCGCATTCTGTCCATATGAGTATGTGTGAATATAAAATCCTCCGCGCCGATACGGACATCTGCTGTCCTCTGCCGCTGTACGGCTGCAGGGTGGAGGCCGGGTATCCCTCGCCGGCAGGGGATTATCTGGAGGGAACGCTGGACCTGAACGAGCATCTGATCCGGCGGCCGGCGGCGACCTTCTTCCTGACTGTTTCGGGGGAGTCCATGACCGGAGCAGGGATTTTTCCAAATGACATTCTGGTGGTAGACCGCTCCCTTGACGCGAAGCACGGCAGCATCGTCATTGCCGTGCTGGACGGGGAACTGACAGTCAAGCGTCTGTACCGGAAAGGCGGCGTGCTGCGCCTGATGCCGGAGAACCCACAGTTCCGGCCGCTGGAAATTCGGGACGGCATGGATTTCCAGATCTGGGGGGTGGTGCGTCATGCGATCCATTCCTTCGACTAAGGGCGGGACTTTAGCGGGCGGCTATGTGGCGCTGGTGGATGTAAACAACTTCTATGTCTCCTGCGAACGCCTGTTCCGTCCCGATCTGCAGACGCGGCCGATGGTCGTGCTGTCCAACAATGACGGCTGTATTATTTCCCGCTCAGAGGAAGCCAAGGAGATGGGGGTAGGCATGGGGGCGGCCTTTCATGAGGTCCGCGGTCTTCTGGAGAAGAACCGGGTTGTGGTTTTTTCCTCCAACTATCCGCTGTACGGCGACATGTCCGGGCGTGTGATCTCCGTCCTTCATGACTTCACGCCTTTTCTGGAGGTTTATTCCATCGACGAGAGCTTTCTCGATATGACGGGATTTAACGATCTGGTCGCTCATGGTCGCAGGATCAGGGATCGGGTGCTGCAGTGGACCGGTCTGCCGGTCTGTGTCGGTATCGGCCGGACCAAAACCCTGGCCAAGATCGCCAACCGGCTGGCCAAGCAAAGGTTACGGGAAAATCCTGAAAGCGACGGGGTCATGCTGATCCCGGATGAGAATGACGATATTCTGGCGGACCTGCCGGTGACGAAAATCTGGGGCATTTCCAAGGGGTTCGGCCGGCAGCTGGCGGAGCTCGGCATTTCCACGGCACTCGACCTGAAGCGAGCGAATCCGAAAATGGTCCGCTCCCGCATGAATGTAGTGGCCGAGAGAATCGTCCATGAACTGAACAATATACCCTGCATGGCGCTGGAGATGGCGCTGCCGGACCGGAAGCAGGTGATGGTGTCGCGCAGTTTCAGCCGCAGGGTTTATGCCCATGAGGAGATGAAGGAAGCCGTTTCCACCTATGTCACCCGGGGCGGGGAAAAACTGCGTGAGCAACAGCTTGTGGCGTCCGGGCTCAATGTGTTCATCCGGACCAGTCCTTTTGATAAGGAAAATTTCTATTCCAGCAACCACAGTATCTGCTTCCCGGAAGCCCATTGCGATACGATCCGGATGATCCGGGCGGCCTTTCACTGCCTGGCCCGGATTTACAGGCCGGGGTATATTTATCAGAAGGTGGGGGTGCAGCTGTTCGGCCTGGAAAAGGAAGGACATATCCAGCGGGATCTTTTTTTGTCCGGGCCGGAGGAAGAAAAAAGCCGCATGAGAAACCGGGCCCTGATGGCGGCGATAGACAGTCTGAACGGGACTTGGGGCGGAAATACGGTAGGCTTTGCCTCTTCCGGTATCCGCCGGAGCTGGGCCATGAACCAGAAACTGCTTTCACCGCGCTATACCACAAGATGGAGTGACATCAGGCGGATCAGCGCCCGGTGAGGGAAAACGGACTTTTATATCCGCCATGCGGGTTCACCGGAGGTTCAGTTTGACCGGAGTATGAATTAACTATATCCTTTTTTCGGGTTGTCAGAGGAGAAACCGCATGATGAAGAAATCTTTCATAATTGGCCTAATGATGACATTGGGAGGTTTGACCAGTGTTGCCAGTTACGCCGAAGACGGGGCGGAAAAGCCCGCCGTGGAAGAACCTGAAGAACTTGCCAAATACGAACGAACCGGAAAAGTACGGCATTGTGTCGGTATCAGCTTCATTGACCACACCCAGGTTCTGGACGATCAGCATATCCTCTTTCATATGAAAGGTAAAAAGGTTTTTCTTAACAAGCTGCCGCGCCGTTGTCCACGTCTGGGGTTCGAGAAATCCTTTGCCTACAAGGTCAGCATCAATCAGCTTTGTAATGTGGACATCATCACCGTGTTTGACAATAGCGGTATCCCGGGGCCAAGCTGCGGCCTTGGTGATTTCGAGGAAGTGAAGAAAATCGAAAAAGAAACGGACGACGGCGAAAAAGGGCAGGAATAAGACTGTCCTGATCGGTTTTGTTCACCCTTTTTTAAACGGGGTGAGGTTTTCCAGATAGTCCATGTCCCCCTCCACCTGCCGGCGCTCCTGACGCAGGAAGCGGGCTACGGCGTCCCGGAAGCTTTCGTTGCTGATCCAGTGGGCGCTATAGGTTTTTGACGGCACATACCCCCGGGCGAGCTTGTGTTCGCCCTGGGCGCCGGCCTCCACCCGTGAAATTTTCCGTTCGATGGCGAAGTCGATGGCCTGGTAATAACAGACCTCGAAATGCAGGAAGCGATGATCTTCCAGTGCCCCCCAGTAGCGGCCATACAGGGTGTCGTCTCCCATCAGGTTCAATGCCCCGGCAATATAGCGGCCATCCCTTTTGCACATAACCAGCAGGATTCTGTCAGACAGGGACTCGCCCAACCGGCTGAAGAATTTGCGGTTCAAATAAGGCCGCCCCCATTTGCGGTTGGCCGTATCCATATAGAAACCGAAATAATGATCCCAGTGATCCTCGGTGATGTCCCGGCCGGTCAGCCGTTCAATCACGATATCGTTGGCGACGGCCTCGCGCCGTTCCTTGCGGATGTTCTTGCGTTTGCGTGATGACAGGGCGGCGAGGAAGTCGTCAAAACTCCTGTAACCATCATTGAGCCAGTGAAACTGCTGGTCCTGCCGTTGCAACATGCCGCAGTCGGCCATCAACTGCCAGTCGTCTTCCGGTGCAAAAGTCACATGCAGGGAAGACAGGCCAAGATCCTCACAACGCCGAATGGCGGCCTCAGTCAGGGTCCGCCCGGCGGCCCCTGTGTCCGCGTCGGGATGAACCATCAGCCGGGGACTGGTGACCGGACTGAAGGGGACCGAGCTCTGCAGTTTGGGATAATAGTTGCCGCCGGCCTGCTCGAAGGCATTGGCCCAGCTGTGATCAAAAACATATTCGCCGTAGCTGTGACTTTTCAGATAGAGGGGGAGGATGCCGATAACCCGTTCCTTGTCGTCCTCAAGCAGCAGATGCTGGCCGAGCCACCCGGTCTCCGCCGTGGCGCAGCCGCTGGCCTCCAGGGCATAAAGAAATTCGTGGGAAACAAAAGGATTATGCCCGCTGGCCGCCTGCAGGGCGCAGGCGTTCCAGCTCTTGGCGTCGATTTCGGAAAGACTGTCTATGATGCGGACTTTGGCCATGTAAACTCGTCTGTTCCAAGTTAAGATATAACTTTAGGAAATTTCTATAAGTGCATCAATTTCCACAGGTACATTCATGGGGAGTGCATTTGTTCCAACCGCTGAACGGCTGTGTTTTCCTTCCTCGCCAAAGACTTCAACCATCAGGTCGGAAGCGCCGTTGACGATGGCCGGCTGACCGCCGAATCCGTCCACGCAGTTGACAAAGGCGCCGAGCTTGATAATCCGGCGTACCCGGCTCAGGTTGCCGTCACAGGCGGCCTTGGCCTGGGCAATAATATTGATGGCGCAGAGGCGGGCGGCCTGAACGGCTGTCTCCTCATCGACGTCATGCCCGACCTTGCCGACATAGGCCAGCTTGCCGTCGGCGCCAAGCGGGATCTGGCCCGAAATGGACACCAGGGTGCCGCTGGCCACGAAAGGCACATAGTTGGCCACAGGCTTGGCAGGGGTGGGCAGGGTAATGCCGAGATCGGCGAGGCGCTGTTCATAGATATTGGTCATGATGGTCTTCCGGTAAGGTTATTCTTTCCGAATGACATTACCGCTTGCGGAACGACTTGAAAAGACCGGACAGGCAGATTTGACGGATTATTCTGCCAGGCCGCCAACTGCCATGATCTGTTTCATTTCGCAACGCGCCCGGCGCCGCGCTTTTTTGTCAAAATACATCTGCTCGTCGGCATGGGTCATGATCGTTTCCCGGCTGCTGTTGCCGGTGATGCGGGCAATGCCGAAGCTGGCGCCGGCCCTGAGGGTGCGGCCCTCGAACTGCAGCGGATTTTTTTCCAGTCGGCGGCGGATATAAATCAGATGAGCGGCGGAAAACTGGCGACTGTCGCAATGGCTGAGCAACAGGCCGAACTCATCGCCGCCAAGCCTGCCGGCATAATCGGTCTGCCGGATGGACCCCTTGAGGATGCGGGCCACATGGCGGATCAGGGCGTCGCCGGCGGCATGACCATAACGATCATTGACTTCCTTGAACTCGTCCAGATCGACATAGACAAACAGGCCTGGTTCGTCATGACGCTGGTTACGGGCTATGGCGTGATCCAGTTCCATTTCCAGACCCCGCCGGTTGAGAAGTCCGGTCAGCGGATCGGTAATGGCCAGGGATTCAAGCTCCTGGATACGTTGTTTCTGCTCGGCAATGGTCTGTTCCGCCTCGACGGCAAAATCAAGGATCTCCGTGAGCAGGGACCAGCTGCCGTTGGTCAGGCCACCGGGGGCGACCCGGAACTTCTCGATCAACTCCCCGGCCATACGGGTCATGGCGTCATTATATTCCGCACCGTTCCGAAGGTTTGTGGACTCCGGGGAAGACAGGGAAATATGGGGCATGGTCACGTCCTCGCTCTAACTAATACTTTTCTCCGTTTCACTACAGAGCAAGAGCTGTGCCAAAAATTATCTTATTGAAAACAAAGGGAAAAAAATAAAAGGAGTGAATGATTAACTGGTAGAGAAGGAAAAACCTGCCGCCCTCAAGGAGGCAAAAAGTCCCGAAACATGGTTAATTTCAGAGGTTGCGGCCTTTTTTGATTTTGTCTGTGCCAAAGCGGCCGCGGATCCTGTCCATGGCTTTTTCCGCCTCTAGCCTCCGTGCCTTGCCGGTATCGACCAGATCGGGCTGGTCGGCGCCGTCTTCGCCCACCAGATTGCCGACGCCGATGCCGATCAGGCGATACTCCAGGCCCTGGCATTCCGGTTTCAACAGATGCACGCCGGTCTCGAAGATGGTATCGGCCATGCGGGTCGGGCTGTCCAGTGACAGGGACCGGCTGACCTGGCGGAAGCCTGCTGTCTTGAGCTTGAGCGTTACCGTGCGCCCGGCCAGATGTTTGGCCTTGAGCCGGCTTGAGACCTTTTCACACAGCGGCCAGAGCAGTTTGCGCAGGGTGTCATAATCGGCAATATCCACATCCAGGGTGATCTCGTTGGAAATGCTTTTGACCTTGCTGGCGGTGTTGACAATACGGATATCCTCGCCGCGGCTGAAATGATAAAGCCGTTCGCCGAGAATGCCGAAGGTCTTCATCAGCGCGTGTTTGTCCATGCCCTGAAGCTGGCCGATCATGGTAATGCCGTTGCGTTTCATTTTGGCCTGGGTCACTTTGCCCACGCCCCACATTCTGGAGATGGGCTGACGGGCAAGGAAGGTCGGGGCCTCGGTCCGCCCGACCACAGAAAAACCGCGCGGCTTATTCATGTCCGAGGCCATTTTGGCGAGGAACTTGTTATAGCTCAGGCCGACGGAAACCGTGATGCCGACCTTTTCCTCAATCTCTTTGGCCGCCCGGCACAGGGTCGCTGCTGCCGTGGCGTGATGCAGTTTTTCGGTGCCGCCCAGATCGAGAAAGGCTTCGTCGATGCTGATCGGTTCCACCAGCGGCGTCATGTGATCAAAAATTTCGCGGATTTCGGCACTGGCGGCAGCATATTTCTTCATATCCGGGCGCAGGACCACAGCGTTCGGGCAGGCCTTCAGGGCCTTGAACATGGGCATGGCGGAATGGACGCCATAACCGCGGGCAAGATAACAGGCCGTGGAGACCACGCCCCGGTGGCCGCCGCCGATGATCAGCGGTTTCGACAAGAGATCCGGATTGTCGCGCTTTTCGATGCTGGCGTAAAAGGCGTCACAGTCGATGTGGGCGATGGTCAGGGTGAACAGTTCCTCATGCCGGATCTGGCGCGGACTGTCGCAGCGCGGGCAGGGGCCATCCTCTGCCCGCTCATACTCATGGAAACAGTCCCGGCAGACCGTCTGCATGATCAGTCCTCCTGCTCAAGCGGCCACAGCCAGGCCGCGCCGCGTACGCCGCTGGAGGTGCCATGTAGCGCTTTTTGGAGCGGTGTATCGCAATGGTCGGAAAAAACATACTCCTGCCACAGGGCAGGGACAGTGTCATACAGGCTGTCGATTTCCGACAGGCCGCCGGCCAGCACGATCACCTCCGGATCAAGGATATTGATCACATGGGCGAGCGCCCGGGCCAGGCGATACTCATATCGGGTAACGAGTTCCTGGCACAGGCTGCCGCCCTCCAGTGCCCGGGTGACGATGTTCTCCGGTGCAAGCTGATCCGGATGCTGGCTTTGCAGGCCGGGGCCGGACAGGAAGGTCTCGATACAGCCTGTGCGGCCGCAATAACAGTTCGGTCCCGGCCAGTCGCCGGCTGTGAGGTCCGGCCAGGGCAGGGGATTATGGCCCCATTCCCCGGCAATGGCGTTGCGGCCAACCTGCGGCTGGCCGTTCAGGTAAAGTCCGGCGCCGACCCCGGTGCCGAGGATAGCTGCAAAAACACTGTTGGCGCCGGCGGCAACGCCGTCGACAGCTTCGGAAACGGCCAGGCAGTTGGCGTCGTTGGCAATGCGAACCTCCCGCTGGAGCAGTTTTTGCAGGTCCTGTCTCAAGGGCTGGCTGTTAAGCCAGGTGGAATTGGCGTTTTTTACCAGTCCCGTCCGGGTGGAAATGGCCCCCGGGATGCCGACTCCGACAGTACCTGTGCGACCCAAAATCTGTTCGGCTGACCTGACCAGATGGCCGATGCCGTCCAGCGTGCCCCGGTAATCATCCCGTTTTGTGGCAATACGTTCCCGGTGCAGGATATCGCCGTCTTCATCGAGGGCGATGATTTCCGTTTTGGTGCCGCCGAGGTCGATACCGATCCGCATTTTACTTCAGGTCCCCGATATGCCTCATGACCAGTTCCCGGATATGGTCCCAGTCGTCGCAACGATGATGGCTGTCGGCAGCCTGTTCGGTGATTCTGTCCAGGGTTTCATGGGCCACATACTGCAGCCGGAAAGACTCCGGTACATTTTCCGCAACCGAGGTGATGTGATGGGATATATCATCAACAAAAACAAGGGGTTGGTTCATGGTGGCGGAGATCTCCCGGACCGCGGGGCCCTTGGGGCCGCTGTTGGTCACCAGCGGGTGATGAATGTCGTGACGTTGAAACAGGGCGCGCCGGCGGTCGGCAAAGTTATGCGGCAGGTTGGTCAGGATGACAATCTGGCAATGATCGGACAGGGCATCGAGATTTGCTTTTACGCCGGGGACAAGCTCCTGCTGGTCGACGGAATAGTCGAAAAAATCATCCAGGAGCGGGGAAATCTCCTCGCGGGGCAGGGGAATATCGGTCTTCTTCTGTCGGATATTGCCGGACAGGGCATAGCTTTCATAAGACATATAAAGATCCCTGGAGGTCAGGTATCTGCTGAATATGTCGGCAAAATCAAGCAACACCTCGTCTGCATCGGTCACCAGAACGGGTTTTGACGAATCAAGGGTGAGACTTTTAATTTGTGCTATGGCATGTTGCATGGCAATATAACTCAAAAGGACTAAAGATTTTGAAGGTATTCGGCTCCGGGCAGGCACATACGGGCGCGGGCCGGACGATCAGGGTTCAATTCACGGCTTTCGCAGAAGGCAAGCAGCCTTTTTTCGTCCTGAAGCAGGAAATCCAGAACACTGCCCAGAATGGCAGGATCCCCGGCATGCCGGGTCAGGGTTTCCTTTTCAAGACCGGAAAGGCGTAAAAATGCCACAAAGGACTCGGTATCTTCTGCGATGAAAGTCAATGCATCTAGGGCAAGTAACTCTGCCTGTTCCTGCATCATGAGGCTTGTCCCTGTGAAGTTTGAGGAATATAAGTAATTCTTGTTGAAAGACTATATCTTGTTAACAGCTTTTTCATAAGATGTTGTTATACATCAAGGCAATGATTAATAGGTATTTTGGCAGTTCATTTAAATATGCCCAGCTAAAAAAGATTAACGGGACAAATTATGCCTAAAAAGATTTTAGTAGTGGAAGACAACGAACTCAACATGAAACTCTTCTGTGACCTTCTGGAAGCTCATGGTTATGAGACTATTCAGACCCAGGAAGGCATGAAGGCGCTTGAGCTTGCACGTACTGAAAGCCCTGACCTTATACTGATGGATATTCAGCTTCCGGAAGTGTCAGGCCTTGAAGTGACCAAATGGATCAAGGAAGATGATGACCTGAGGTCAATCCCGGTAATCGCCGTAACGGCTTTTGCCATGAAGGGGGACGAGGAAAAAATTCGCGACGGCGGGTGTGAGGCCTATATCGCCAAACCGATCTCCGTCAGCCAGTTCATCGAAACCGTAAAAAAATTTGCAGGATAGCTCCCCGGTATGACCGCCCGAGTACTTGTTGTTGACGACGTCATTCAGAATGTAAAACTCCTGGAAGCTAAATTATCCAGCGAGTATTTTGACGTCCTGACGGCAATGAACGGGGAAGAGGCGCTGGAGGTCATCGAGAAAGAGCAGCCCGACATCGTTCTGCTAGATGTGATGATGCCTGGCATGGACGGCTTTGAAGTCTGTCGGCATATCCGCGAAAATCCCAAATCAGCCCATATTCCGGTGGTTATGGTCACCGCGCTGGACCAGCCCAAGGACCGTGTCGCGGGGCTTGAGGCAGGGGCCGATGATTTCCTGACCAAACCGGTACAGGATACACCGTTGTTTGCCCGGGTCCGCTCCCTTGTGCGCCTGAAAATGCTGATGGATGAGCTGCGCATGCGTGAATCCACCGGTGAAAATTTCGGCGTCAACCTGTCCAATGAAAGTGGACCGGTCAGCATCTCCAATGCCAAGGCGCTTCTGATTGAGGATTACGGACGGGTGGCCGAGCGGATTGGTCGTTATCTTGGCGATCTGGTGCATGTTGATGTGGATGATGTGGAAAGCGGCGAGATTTCCACGCCGGATCTGGATAAATATGACCTGTTTATCATCAGCCTGAGCCTGAAGAATGTGGACGGGCTCCGGCTTTGCTCCCACCTCCGGTCGACGGAGAAAACCCGCCATACGCCTATCCTGGTTCTGGTTGACGAAGGGGACGACAAACAGATGGTCCGGGCCATGGATATCGGTGTGACCGACTATATCACCCGGCCCATTGACAGTAATGAGCTGGTGGCGCGGACAAAATCCCAGCTTCGCCAGAAAAGATATGCCGCCCGGCTGCGCCGCAACATGAAGAAAAGCATGGAAATGGCCATGACCGATGCGGTCACCGGCCTCTATAACCGCCATTTCCTGTCGTCTCACCTTGACAATCTGATGTCGCCGGACAACGAGAAACGTTCCAATGTATCGCTCTTGATGATGGACCTGGACCATTTCAAGGATGTCAATGACACCTATGGCCATGCGTCGGGAGATGAGGTTCTGCATGAATTTGCCAAGCGGATCAGCAACAACATTCGCGGCATCGATCTGGCCGCCCGTTTCGGCGGTGAGGAATTTGTCGTCGTCATGTCCGAAACCGATCTGGAGTTCGCTTATTTCGTCGCCGAGCGCCTGCGCCGCAGTGTGGCAGAGGTGCCGTTTGAGATTTCCGGTTCCGAGGAGCCGATCAGCGTAACGGTCAGTATCGGTATTGCCCGCACAGGCGATAGCCGGCAATCCAGCACCAAGCTTTTAGTCGCCGCCGATGAAGCCCTGTACCGGGCGAAAAACTCAGGCCGTAACCAGGTCTGCACCATCGAGGAATAGACCGGGGCGTGCCCCTTCTGCCGTCACTCAACATTCCCCTTTTGCTTATCTCCCGTCTTCAGGATAAACTGATCCTGTAAGTTTTCGACGTAAATGAATTTCTCATGAAAAAAATCTAATGACTGGATGTAAATATCTTGATTGACTGGATTTTTGACTATCATATCTGGGCAAGTCTGCTGTCGCTGACGGCTCTCGAAATCATTCTGGGCATCGACAATGTGGTCTTCATTGCCTTGCTGGTCAATCACCTTCCTGAACGACAGCGGCACCAGGCTCGGCAGATAGGACTGATGTTGGCCTTGTTGATGCGGATTGGTCTTTTGCTGGGAATTGTCTGGCTGATCGGCCTGAATGCACCGCTGTTCAATGTGTTTGAGTACTCTTTTTCCGCACGTGATCTGTTGATGCTTGGCGGCGGGTTGTTCCTGCTTGCCAAGGGAACTTCCAGCATTCATGACGAAGTCACCGGAGAACGCCAGGAAAACTACAGTCACTATACAAGTGGGTTCCTGCTGTCGGTGCTGCAGATCGTGGTGATCGACTTTGTTTTCTCGTTTGATTCCGTCCTGACTGCCGTGGGCCTGACCAGCAATGTCTGGGTCATCGTGGTGGCCATGGTGATTGCCATGCTGGCCATGCTGGTCTCCTCCCGGGTGATATCCGACTTTATCATGCGCTTTCCCACGCTCAAGATGCTGGCTTTTTCCTTTATCATGATGATCGGCGTGTTTCTGGTGGCGGAGGGGCTCGGCTTCCATGTCCCCAAGGGCTATATCTATTTCGGTATGCTGTTCTCGTTGATGGTCGAAAGCCTGAACCTGCTGGCCCGTCGGAAACGGCAGAAGGCCGATGAAAAGGCGGATAAATGAGCAGTCATTACCCGCCGCCACGCCCGCTGTCGGTTGTTCTGACGGAACTAATGGATGGCCTGCAGGGAGAGATGGTTTCTCTCCAGCAAGTTTCCGACCAGATGGGAACGCGTGCCTACGGCGCCTTTATGGTGTTGCTGACACTTCCCAATTTTATTCCGGGCCTGTCGCTGGTAAGCGGGGCCCTGATGGCCATTTTTTCGATGCAGATGGTGCTGGGTATAGAGCATCCCTGGCTTCCCGCCTTTATAGGTCGTTTTACCATTCCAAAGGCAAATTTAGTGAAGGCAATGGCGGTCATCCTGCCGCGGCTGCAGCTTTTCGAGCACCGGATCCGGCCTCGCTGGATCATTATGAACACCCAGGTTGCCATTCGCATCATGGGGCTGGTGGTGGTGTTTCTGTCACTGATCGTTATTCTGCCGATCCCCCTCAGCAATTTCATTCCCTCCGTTGCCCTGCTGTTCATGGCTTTCGGCATGATGCAGAAGGACGGACTGGTGGTGCTCATAAGCGCGCTGATCGGCGTGTTGTATTCGGTCCTGTATCTCTGGCTTGTCTGGGACCTGGTGGCCCGGTTTCTTGCCTGATTGACCGGTGTCATTGTCCTGTTGCCCTGAACGGCGTAAACTTGTTGCTGAAACGGCAAACAGAGGAGCAGGGGCATGACTAAGAAAATCCTGATTATTGACGGCCATCCGGACCCGGCGGAGCATTTGTGTCATGCGCTGGCGGCGGCTTACGCGGAGGGCGCGAAAGCCGGCGGCCATGAAACCCGCCATATCAAAGTGGCGATGCTCGATTTTCCCATGCTGCAGTCCATGGAGGACTATTACAAGGGCGAGCCCTGTCCCTCCATCCATGCCGCGCAGGCGGATATCACCTGGGCGGATCATATGGTGATCATCTTCCCTTTGTGGCTCGGTGGCCTGCCGGCGCTGTTCAAGGGCTTTCTGGAGCAGACTTTACGTCCCGGTTTTGCTTACGAAGAGAAGCAGGGCGGCTGGCCGGGCAAGAAGCTGAAGGACAAGAGTGCGCGGATCGTGGTCACCATGGGCATGCCCGCCTTGGCCTACCGCTGGTTTTTCTGTGCCCACAGCCTGAAAAACCTGAAACGCAATATCCTGAAATTCTGCGGCTTCAGTCCGGTCAAAGACACGCTGTTCGGCATGGTCGAGGCGGCCAGTGACGATAAGCGCAAAGGCTGGATCGAAAAGATGCGAAAGATGGGAAGAGGGGGAGAGTAGGGATTACGTTTTTTATCTTATATGTCGACACGATTAATAGTAGTGGATAATCTGTAATTATAAACCATTAGTGTGTTGGCGGAAGTGCTGGATGAAGACAAAAAAGAAGCAACTTGAAGATTGGGAAGTATCAATAATCAGAGCTATGCTTGCAAAAGGTGGTTACTCCAAGCAAGAGATATTAGCCTATTTTTCAAGGCCAGATAGATCAATCAACCAAGCAAGAGTTAGCGAGATTGAAGCCGGCAATGAAAGATATAATGGGATTGTTGCTGCCTCTGAAGAAGAGTTAGATGCCTTTCTAACCGACTGGAATAAAATAAGATTTCCGAGCAATCCCATCGATATAGATTTAGGTCCGGTGCATCCGGATACATTGAATCGCCTTTTTACGCTTAGAAATGCAGAAAATGGGATGGCTACGAAATTAGCTGTTTCAGAGACAGACACGGTGGAAGGTAAGAAGAGCTTCAACTGGGGATCGAGGGAGAAATACTCAAAAACACTTGCTGGATTCGCAAACAATAGAGGGGGATATATCCTCTTTGGAGTAGAAGATGGGTCTTTTGAAGTTTTGGGTATTAAAGAAGATCGCATGGAACACTTTGATGTTCGAAAGGCCAATCAATACCTTTCAAGAATATTTAGTCAATCTCTACGAGTTGAAATTGGATCATTCACGAAAGATGGGAAATCCATTGGTGTAATGTATGCTCATCCTTCTGAATCTAAACCCATAATTTGTAAGGTTGATGACGGGTTGTTTTCATCAGGGGCTATATACTTCCGATATCCAGGTGAGACGAGAACAATACAGGCACCAGAATTGGAAACACTGTTGCAGGAGAGGGATAAAAATAAAGGAAGTAGGCTTCTCGAGTTTGCCCACAAGGCGCAAGAGATAGGTGTCGATAATACTGCTCTACTTAATCTGGTTACTGGTTTGGTGGAGGGCAAGAATGGGAAATTCTTCATCGATGAAAAACTTTTATCCCAGATCAACTTCATAAAAGAAGGCACATTTGATGAAAAGGATGGTGCTCCTGCACTCAGGATTCTTGGAGAACTTCAAACGCTAACCGGTGAAACGATCGTAAAAAGTATAAAGCTTAAGGAAAATATTTCTGAACGTGACATTATTGAGGATTTTTATAACCAATTGGATGTTGAAAATCCTACGGCATATATTGAACAGTTATGTCACATTCAGCCGCTGTTTCTTCCAGTCTACTATTACATTTATTTGGCTAAGCTTCCGTTGGAAGAAGCCGTTAGTTTTTTAAATAGCGTGGAAACCAATTATCCTCAGCGCGTAAAAAAGCAGATAGAAAGAATAAGTGCAGGTAGGGTGGCACCTATCTTGCCAAAAGTTAACGGACTAGAGCAGACAGTCCTAAAAATTTATGGGGATAGCCCTGTTGTTGTTGAGGGTATTGACGATGCAAGAGAATATTTGAAAGCCCTACGTATCATCGATGCGAAAGAAGTTTCTTTAGATAGAGTGCTGAGTATTTTTAAAACGCTTTTCACAAGGTTTGGAAATAATCCAAAACTTAGAAGTGAAATTCGCTACGCGATTGCTGATATTGACTTACGGTGGTTTCGTCCTCTTGTAAAAAAGTAGGTGTACGTGGTTTTTACTCTGGATGTCTCAAAAACGAAAACCGGCCGGGGAAAACTCCACCGGCCGGATCGAAAAATTTGGGCAGGAAACCAAAATCACCTGGTGATCATGCCCAATTTTCGATAAAAACCTGCGGCTACGATCAGCATAACAAGTCCCGGGATCAGGCCAAACTCATCCCCCATCCATACTGTGTAGTCATTCTCAAGCGTCACTTTTGCGTAAAACTTTTGAATAAAGACATTGCTGCTCATATGAAAAATCACCGCAGTCCATAAACTTCCCGTCTTTAATCGCAGATAGGTCATAATGACTGAAGCGGACATGATATACAGGCTGAAACAAAACAACTGATATAAAAGGGGAGAGCCCTCAACGCCATAAAGCCCCAAAAAAATCAATGGAAAGTGAAAAGCTGTCCATAAGGCGCCGGAAATCAACGCTGTCATTTGCGGAGAAGCTATTTCCGAGAGTTGTTGCACCAGAAACCCTCGCCAGGCGAATTCCTCCCCTAGGACTGAAGGTAATGTCAATGCAAATGTGATGGTTGCCGTTATAAGGAAATGAAAACCCAACAAGGCTGTGTCCGGCCAATTTGCTAAACTATAATTCTCTCTCAGGTCGCCTGCATAGCCTTCATTATAAAAACCTCCGAAGCCCAAGATCCAGATTAAGCCGTAGGCCACGGATATGACCCCCAGGGGGATCAAATAACTGAGAATCTGTTCTTTATGGCGAAACCATTTCCACCCCAGATCAGAGATTTTAATATTACATATCCAGCAGGTCACGATCGCGGCAAAGCCGACGGACATCATCAAGGGGGTCGCCTTTTGAAGCCTGAAAATCAACCAATAACCAACAAGATAAAAGAGAACTGATAACGTAATGAATATGAATATATTTTTATATGTCTGAGGTTTGGCTGACATGAATTATCCCCTTATTTTTGTTTTTTTGCACAGATACAGTAACCGCCTGACGGTTTCCGTTTTTGTGTGACGTAATTTAAGCCGCCTCGATCATTTTGTCACCCTTTCCTGAATTTGTTGATTTTCTGGACGGCATTTCGGCCTTGAAGACCTCACAGGGTGTTCTGCATTGAATTGTGGTGCTGTTCACAAACGAAAACCGGCCGGGGAAAATTCCACCGGCCGGTTCGACAAACTTTGGCAGGAACCAAAAATCTTATTTTATTTTATGTTCCTTGAATTCCACATGCTTGCGCACAACGGGGTCATATTTGCGCATGACCATTTTTTCCGTGATGTTGCGCGGATTCTTTTTGGCTACATAATAGAAGCCTGTGCCAGCCGTGCTGACGAGTTTGATTTTTACACTTGCGGGTTTCGCCATTTTTCTGGTCCCGATCCTTAATCTAAGAAATTGATTGAGCGGAAAATACAGTGATTGCGGGCGAAGTCAAGAGCCGAGTGCGGATTTCCCTAAAAAAATCCGCAGCCCGGCGGTGAAATACTTCACGACCTCTGCCGCCGTCCCTTATTTGCCGGTTTGGCGCCCCTTGCGCCTGGTTTTCCTCCGGGTTTTGCCCCCGGTCTGCCTTTGCCGCGGCGGCCTTTGGCCTTGCCGGGGGCGCCGGGCCGTCCTGCCGCCTGCAGCAGGTTCTCGTCGATCATCTGCAATGTCAGGCCGCCGGTCACCGGATTCGCCTCCCGCAGTTTCACGGTGACCTTGTCACCAAGCTGATAGACGATATTGGTATATTCGCCTTCCAGCAGGTGCAGGTCCTTGTCATAGATGAAATAGTCGCCGACAAGGCTGGATACCGGCACAATGCCGTCGCCGCCGCTGCCGGCCAGGGTGACGAACAGTCCTGCCCGGCTGACGCCGGAAATGGTGCCGTCAAAGACATCGCCCACATGGTCGGACATATAGGCGGCCACATAACGATCGGTGGATTCCCGTTCCGCCAGCATGGCGCGCCGTTCCGTATCGGAAATATGCTGGGCGGTCTCGGCGAAATTCTCCCGGTCGTCCTTGCTCAGGCCGTCTTCGCCCAGTTTCAGGGCGCTGACCAGGGCCCGGTGCACCATCACATCGGAATAACGGCGGATAGGGGAGGTGAAATGGGCATACTGTCCCAGCGACAGGCCGAAATGGCCGATATTGTCCGGCGAATAGATTGCCTGGGACTGGCTGCGCAAGACCACGGTATTGACAACACCTTCATGGGGCGTGTCCTTGACCTTGCGCAGGATATTGTTAAAGACCTTCGGTTTCATGACCTGGCCTTTGGCAAAGCTGTAATCCAGGCTTTGCAGGAATTCTCCGAGGGCCTCGAGCTTTTCCAGGGTCGGCTGGTCATGGATGCGGTACATGCAGGGCCAGTCCTTGTGCTGCAACTGCTGGGCCGCGGACACATTGGCCTGGATCATGAATTCCTCGACCAGTTGGTGGGCCGGCAGGACAAGCCGCGGCACAATGCTTTCGATATGGCCGTCTTCACCGAGGGTGATTTTCCGTTCCGGCACCTCAAGTTCCAGCGGCTCGCGGAAACGGCGGCCCTTCTGAAGGCACTCGTAAGCGCCCCACAGCGGTTTGATCACCGTGTCCATCAGCGGGGCGGCCTTTTTGCTAACCTTGCCGTCAATGGCCTGCTGATATTCTTCGTAAGACAGTCCGGCGGCGCTTCTCATCAGGCCGCGGACGAATTTATGGCGTAGTTTCTTGCCGTTTTTGGCAAACCACATATGTACGGCCATGCAATAGCGGTCTTCGTTCTCTTTAAGCGAGCACAGGCCGTTGGAAAGACGTTCCGGCAGCATCGGCACCACCCGGTCGGGGAAATAGACGCTGTTGCCGCGCAGGCGGGCGTCCTTGTCGAGGGCAGAGCCGGGCCGTACATAGCGGGCCACATCGGCGATGGCGACAATCACATGCCAGCCGCCTTCATTTTCGGGGTCCGTGTCCGGTTCGGCCCAGATGGCGTCGTCATGATCGCGGGCGTCGCTGGGGTCGATGGTGATCAGGGGAATATCCCTGAGGTCGGCCCGGCCGGCTTCCAGAACCGGAACTTCCGATTTTTCGGCTTCGGCCACGGCTTCGTCACTGAAATCCATGGGAATGCCGTGGGCATGCACGGCAATCAGGCTGATGGAGCGGGGTTCGTCCATGGCGCCGAGGCATTCTTTCACCCGGGCCGGTTTCGGTTCACCGCGCCCGCCGCGACGGGCCTTGCCGGCCTCGATCAGGACAAGTTCGCCTTCTTTGGCGCCCTGCCAGTCCTTGCGGCCGATGACGTATATGTCGCGGTTTTTCTTGTCGGTGGGATAGACCAGCGCGACATTGTCGTCCTGCTGGCGGAAAAATCCCATGATCAGGCCGCCGGCGGTTTCCAGCTTGCGGATGACACGGGCCACATAGCCGCTTTTGTCGTCACGGTTGCGGCTGAGCCGGGCCAGAATCCGGTCGCCGACGCCCACATTGCCCTTGCTTTCATGGGCTGGAATCAGGATGGTCGGCGGCGGGCCTTCTTCTTCCCAGTTCACGGGTTTGGCCTTCAGGTCACCCATTTTGTCGAGGCCGGTGATTTCAATCACACTGACCGGCGGCAAGCCGTCGTCCGGGTGGATCTGTTTCTTGTGGCCTTTTTTGAGAAGGTTGTCTTCTTTCATTTCCTGAAGCATGGCTTTCAGGAGGATGCGGTCGTCGCCGCGAATATGGAAGGCCCGGGCGATTTCGCGTTTGGTTTGTCTGTCCGGGTTTTTTTCCAGAAATTCAAGTACCTCTTCCTTTGACGGGAAGGGGATGTGTTTATTATCGTTCATATTTTCCTGCGCCTGTCAGGCGCTTTTCTTGCGCGTGCTTTTTTTCTTGCCCTTGGCGGCACGCGCCTTCAGAAGCTCTACAGCTTCTTCCATTGTTATATCTTTAGGATCTTTATCCTTCGGAATTGTGGCATTTGTACGTTTATGCTTCACATAAGGTCCGTAACGGCCGTCCATGACCATTACCGGTTCCTTGTCTTCCGGATGGGGCCCCAACTCTTTCAGGGCCTCGGGAGCTTTCTTTTTCTTGGCCCCTTCGGCAATCAGTTCGACGGCCCGGTTGATGCCCAGCGTGAACACCTCTTCCGGGTCCTTAAGGCTTACAAATACCCGGTTATGGGCCACATAGGGCCCGTAACGGCCGATGGATGTTGTGATCGGCTCACCGTCTTCCGGGTGCTTGCCAATTTCCCGCGGCAGGGCCAGAAGCTTGAGCGCACGTTCCAGGTCGATACTGTCCGGGGACATGCCTTTGGGAATGGTGGAACGTTTCGGTTTTTCTTTTTTATCCGCCGGCTCACCGAGCTGGATATAGGGACCGAATCGGCCGGTGCGCACGGTGACTTCCATGCCGCTTTCCGGATCAACGCCCAGAACTTTCGGACCGTCCTCGGCCGCGTCCTCGCCATTTTCACCGTTTCCGGTTTTCATATGGCGGGTGTAATTACATTCCGGATAGTTGGAACAGCCGATGAAGGCGCCGAACTTGCCGGTTTTCAGGCTGAGCTGGCCTTCCTTGCATTTCGGACAGCTGCGGGGATCGGATCCGTCTTCGCGCTCGGGGAAGATATAGGGTCCCAGAACATTATTCAGGGTTTCCAGAACCTCGGACACACGCAGGTCCTTGGTGCCTTCCACGGCCTTGCTGAATTCCAGCCAGAAATCGGCCAGAACCTTTTTCCAGGGGATCTCGCCGGCGGAAACCTTGTCGAGCAGTTCCTCCATGTCGGCGGTGAAGTCATACTGGACATATTTGCCAAAGAAATTTTCCAGGAAGGCGACGACCACGCGGCCCTTGTCTTCCGGAATAAAGCGGTTCTTGTCCATGACCACATAATTGCGTTCGCGCAGCACAGACAGGATTGAGGCATAGGTTGAAGGACGGCCGATGCCGAGCTCTTCCATTTTCTTCACCAGACTGGCTTCTGAATAGCGCGGCGGCGGCTCGGTGAAATGCTGGCTCGCTTCCACTTTTTCCTGGTTGACGGACTCGCCGTTTGCCAGCTTGGGCAGGCGCTTGCCGTTTTCCTCGTCCTCTTCGTCATCCTTGCCTTCCTGATAGAGTGTCAGAAAGCCGTCAAAGATCTGGACGGTACCGGTAGCGCGCAGGCCCTGTTTTTTGTCTTCGGACAGCAGGTCCACGGTGGTGCGCTCCATCTGGGTTTCTGCCATCTGGCAGGCAATTGTCCGCTTCCAGATCAGTTCGTAAAGCCGGGCCTGGTCGTCATCAAGATAACGGGCCATGTCTTTCGGCAGGCGGGTGAGGTCGGTCGGACGAATGGCTTCATGGGCTTCCTGGGCGTTTTTCGCCTTGGATTTATACATCCGCGGGCTTTTCGGCAAATATTTGTCGCCGAAATCACGGCCTATGAGGGCCCGGGCGCCCTGAATGGCTTCATTGGCCAGGGTCACGCCGTCTGTACGCATATAGGTGATCAGACCGACGGTTTCACCGCCAAGGTTGGCGCCTTCATAAAGCTTCTGGGCCGTGCGCATGGTCCGGGTGGCATTGAAGCCGAGCTTGCGGGCCGCTTCCTGCTGCAGGGTGGACGTGGTAAAGGGCGGCGCCGGGTAACGTTTGGCCGGTTTGCTTTCCACAGACTGTACAGTGAATTGTGCCGCTTCGATTTTGGCCTTGGCCGCATGCGCATCTTTTTCGTTGGTCAGGGTGAATTTCTGGACCTTTTCACCATCCAGCAGGCTGAGCCGCGCTTCAAAGGGCATGTCCCCGGCACTTTTGAGGCTGGCCAGGATGCTCCAGTATTCTTCGGCGCGGAAACCTTCGATTTCCAGCTCCCGCTCGCAGATCAGACGCAGGGCTACAGACTGTACACGTCCGGCTGACCGGGAGCCGGGCAGTTTGCGCCACAGCACGGGCGACAAGGTGAAACCCACAAGATAATCCAGTGCCCGGCGGGCAAGGTAGGCATCCACAAGCTGGCTGTCCACATCGCGTGGGTTTTCCATGGCCTTGAGAATGGCGCTTTTGGTGATTTCGTTGAACACCACGCGTTTGATCTTCTGGTCCTTGAGGACGCCGCGCTTGCTCTTCAGTAATTCCAGAACGTGCCAGCTGATGGCTTCCCCTTCGCGGTCCGGGTCGGTGGCGAGGATCAGTTCATCGGATTTCTTGGTCGCGTCGGCGATATCCTTGATGCGCTTTTTACTGTCGCTGTCGACTTCCCATTCCATGGCGAAATCTTCGTCTGGTTTGACGGAACCGTCCTTGGACGGCAGGTCGCGCACATGACCGAAACTGGCAAGGACTTCATAGTCTTTACCAAGATATTTATTAATGGTTTTGGCCTTGGCCGGGGATTCTACAACTACAGTTTTCATGCATTCGGGCTTTGTCTGGATGTTCCTGGACAAAGAACGGGAGGTTATATGACTTTCCTGCCTGTCTCCGTCGCCGGATATTTACGTAATTTGTCAGGGGTTTAACACAGTTTACTTAACAAAAGCTACCCTGTTTCCCGGATGTCGGACAATTTCGCCGGCAAGTTCAAGCTCCAAAAGGACCGTTTGCAACTCCGCCGGTTCCACATCTGACAATCGGATTAAATCGTCTATGGGTACAGCGGTATGGCTTAATTTTTCACGAATTGCAAGCCTTGCCGTTTCAAAAGATGAGGAGGGAAGGTTTTGGTGTGTGGCAGGAATAGAGGGAAAAATTTCCGCCTGCGGGATGATCCGGCGCTGCTGTTGCATCAGCACATCGAGAATATCCTCAGTCGTCTCTGTGAGTACGGCACCGTCGCGAATCAGGGAATTCGGGCCCTTGGCGCGGGGGTCCAGCGGGTGGCCCGGGACGGCAAAAACCTCGCGTCCCTGTTCCGCCGCCTGACGTGCAGTGATCAGGGATCCTGAGCGCAGGGTGGCTTCGACCACCAGCACGCCGCATGACAGGCCCGAGATGATGCGGTTGCGCCGGGGAAAGTGCCGGGCCTGGGGCTGGATGCCCAACGGCATTTCCGAAACGACCAGTCCTTTTTCGATAATTTCCTCATAAAGCGGGATATTTTCCCGGGGATAGGGTTCATCTATTCCGCCGGCCAGCACGGCGATGGTGCCGGTGGTGAGAGATCCCTGATGGACGGCTGTGTCAATGCCCCGGGCCATGCCGGACACAATGGTCATATCCTGTTGTCCGAGCTCGAGAGCAAACTGTTGCGCCAATCGCATGCCGGCGGCCGAGGCATTGCGCGCCCCGACAATACCGAAGCAGGGAGTATGGAAAAGCGCCGTTTTCCCGAGTGCCATCAGGATGGGCGGTGCACTGTCCGTGACGGCGAGGGGCTGAGGATAAAGCCGGTCGCCAAAAACAATCAGAGTGCCGCCGAGGGCCTCCAGGGTCTCAAGCTCTTTCTGTAGAGACGCAACAGAGGGAGGAAGCAGGGGTTTCCGGCGGCCGCCGCGACGGGACAGTTCCGGCAACGCCTCAAGGGCGTCTCCTGCAGTGCCATATATGACCAGCAATTCCCGGAAGGTAACCGGCCCGACCCGTTCGGTGCGGCAAAGACGCAGACGGTTGAGTTTTTCCTGGTCTGAAAGAGGTGCTGCTTCTGAAGTCACATAAAGTCCCGGGTTAGGTTCAGGACTTTTTACCGATCCTCGGCTCGGTGCCCTGAAGCAGGCGTTTGATATTGTCCTTGTGTCGAAGGAAGATCAGCAAACACAATACGCAACTTAAAGTAGCAAGTCCAGTCCCCGATACATAATAAGCGTAAATTGGGGATAGCAGGGCGGCGACCAGCGCCGACAGGGAAGATATGCGGAAGACCAGGGCGGTGACAAACCAGGTCAGGCAGCAGGCAATGCCCACGGGCCAGCTCAGCGCCAGCAGAGTGCCTAGAAAAGTGGCCACACCCTTGCCGCCCCTGAATTTCAGCCACACCGGATAAATATGGCCGATAAAAGCTGCGCCCCCGGCGAAAAGGCCGGCGCCCGGCGCGAGATATTCAGCCAGCAGGGCGGCACCCGCTCCCTTGCCGCCGTCCAGGATCAGGGTCAGTAAGGCGAGCCACTTGTTGCCGGTACGCAAGACGTTGGTTGCACCGATATTACCCGATCCGATGTTGCGGATGTCTCCCTGTCCGGCCAACCGCGTCAGAATCATACCGAACGGCATACTGCCAAGCAGATAGCCGCCTGCGAGGGCAGCGGCCAGGGCGTTGGGAGAAAGATCCATATCGATATCCTATCCCTTATATTCAAAGACGGTTTTGCCGTCGACAACGGTGCGTAGCACGCGCCCCTGGACCGGTTTGGTATCGAAAGGCGTATTTTTGGTGACGCTGACCAGTTTGTCCGCATCGATGCGATAGGGGATATTCAGGTCAAACAGGCACAGGTCAGCCGGGGCGCCTTCTTTCAGGACACCACTGTCGAGGCCCAGAATGCGGGCCGGATTGACAGTCATTTTTTCAAGGATCGACAAAAGACCCATCTGGCCGTTGTGATACATTTCCAGGGTCACCGGCAACATGGTTTCCAGCCCGACGACGCCGGCTTCCGCCTGTTCGAACGGCACCCGTTTGCTTTCGGGATCTTCGGGGTCATGGCTGCTGACAATCACGTCAATGATGCCGTCTTTCAGCGCCTCGACCACGGCCACCCGGTCTTCTTCGGCACGCAGGGGCGGGGAAACCTTGGCGAAGGTCCGATAATCCTCGATGGCGAACTCGTTCAATGCAAGATGGGCGACGGAGACACCGGCCGTGACCTTCAAGCCGCTGTCTTTGGCTGCCTTCATCACGTCAATGCTGTCCCGGCAGGTGATCTGGGCAGCATGGTAGCGGGTTTCTATTTTGCGCAGCAGGCGCAGATCCCGTTCCAGCATGATGGTTTCGGCCTCTGTCGGAATACCAGGCAGGCCCAGCCGTGTCGCAAGCTCACCTGAATTCATGCAGCCGCTACCGGTCAGGCTGGGTTCGGCCAGATGCTGGATCAGAAGGGCGTCGAAATATTTCATATATTTGAGGATACGCACCATCAGTGAAGCGTCGCCAATACTGATATTGCCGTCGGTGAAGGCATGAATGCCGGCCCGGCTCATCAGTCCGATTTCGGTCATTTCCTCGCCAGCAAGCTGTTTGGTAGCGGCGGGCAGGGGGATGAAATTTACCGCCGCATCCCGGGCCCGGCTCATCAGATATTCCACCCGGGCCAGGTCATCAATGATGGGGGAGGTCACAGGCTGGACGCAGACAGTGGTCACCCCGCCCGCAGCGGCGGCTTCACCGGTGTTATGAATGGTGTCGCGATAGTCGGCGCCGGGAATGCCGACAAAGACCCGCATGTCGATCAGGCCGGGGGCCAGGCAGTGACCGCCACAATCAATCGTTTCGATGTTGCCTTCGGGAAGGTTGATTTTTTCACCAAGGGCTTTGATTTTGCCTTTGGAGGTCAAAAGCTGGCCGTTGATGTCCAGTCCGGTGGCCGGGTCAAGCAGGCGGGCGTTATCATACAGAATATGGCGTGTCATTGTTCCATCTCCTGCTCTTTGGCGCGTTTTTCACGGGTCAGCAGGTCGAGGCAGGCCATGCGCACGGCAACACCCATTTCCACCTGTTCCTGGATCGCGCTGCGGGTCAGATCGTCAGCCACGGCGGCATCAATTTCCACGCCCCGGTTCATGGGGCCGGGATGCATGATCAACGCATCCCCTTTTGCCACACTCAGTTTGTCGTAGTCGAGGCCATAGAGGGTGAAATATTCGCTGATGGAGGGGAAGTAGCCACCCTTCATTCGTTCAGTCTGTACCCGAAGCATCATGACAATGTCGCAGTCCTTGAGCCCTTCTTTCATATCATGGAAGACCTCCACGCCCAGTCGTTCAGCCTTCGCCGGGATCAGCGTCGGCGGGCCGATCAATCGCACCCGTGCGCCCATCGTGGTCAGCAGGTGGATGTTGGAGCGGGCGACCCGGCTGTGGGCAATATCGCCGCAGATAGCAACGGTCAGGCGGGCAAGGCGTCCCTTGCGGCGGCGGATGGTCATGGCATCCAGCAGGGCCTGGGTCGGATGTTCGTGTCGGCCGTCTCCGGCATTGAGCACCGCGCAGTCAACTTTCTGGCTGAGCAGATTGACAGCACCGGACTGGTCGTGGCGCACCACCAGAAGGTCAGGCTGCATGGCGTTGAGGGTCAGGGCGGTATCGAGCAGGGTTTCACCCTTTTTCAGGGACGAGGTTGACGTCGACATATTGATCACATCCGCGCCCAGCCGTTTACCGGCCAGTTCAAAGGACATGCGTGTCCGGGTCGAGTTCTCAAAAAACAGATTTATCTGGGTCAGGCCGCGCAGTATGCTTTTTTTCTTGTTGGTCTGGCGGTTCTGTTCCGCATAGAGGTCCGCCACATTGAGGATCTGGGTGATTTCCTTTTCCTTGAGTCCTTCTATTCCCAATAGGTGTTTGTGTGGGAAAAGCTCGGTCGTCGCCGGGGAGGAGGATAAGGCGGCCTTTGACATGCTTCAGTCCTTGTATGTTATCATTCTCACTGAAGAGCTATTTTATATGGGCTTTTATCAGTGCAGGCAAGAAGAGTTTCCCCGGAGGGCAATATCTGATTTAGAGGCGGGACAGATGATCCAGGGCGCCCTGCAGAATATAGGCGGCAGCCATCTTGTCGACCAGCTCACTGCGCCGTTTCCGGCTGGCATCTGCCTCCAGCAGCGTCCGGGTCACCGCCATGGTTGACATCCGTTCATCCCAGAGGACGATGGGGATATCGATTTTTCCCTGTATGTTGGTGGCGAACTGCCGTGTCGACTGGCAACGGGGGCCTTCCGAACCGTCCATGTTCATAGGCAGGCCAAGCACCAGACCACCGACATTCTGCTCGCGAATGATCTGCAGCAGCCGTTCCGAGTCTGTGGTGAATTTCTTGCGCTTTATGGTTTCCATCGGACTGGCAATGCTTAGCATGATATCCGACAGGGCAAGGCCGATGGTCTTGCTGCCCAGGTCCAGGCCGAGCAGGCGCTGCCCGGTTTTAAGCTTCTCTTTGAGATCTCTGATGTCTGTTATCATGGGCCCTAGATAGACTGTTTGCGGATATTTTCAATATTTTCTTGAATTCCCCGATGCTTTCCATATCTAATGGGCCAGAAAATTCCTAGGGGTGCCGATGTGGCTGAGAAACGAAACTGATCGTTGACCCTTAGAACCTGATCCGGGTGATACCGGCGGAGGGAAGGAATTGTCAGAGCTGAGAAGCAAAAACAGTCCCTTCAGTACCGCTTATCGACCGGATCCCAGATTTAACTGACGGGAGACCCTGATGAATATCGCTACAAAACCGGAAAAAATGGAAGTCACGACCGGGCCGCTGCCGGCCTCACGCAAGGTCTATATGCCGGGAACGGTGGCGGATACGATCCGGGTGCCCATGCGGGAAATCGACCTGCATCCGTCAGCCAATGAAAAACCGGTGCCTGTCTATGATACCTCCGGTCCCTACACCGATCCCGCGGTCGAGATTGACATTTATAAAGGCCTGAGCCGGACTCGCCAGGAGTGGGTCATTTCCCGCGGCGATGTCGAGGAATATGAAGGCCGGGACATCAAACCGGAAGATAACGGCAATGCCTCCGGCAAATATCTGGCCCAGGAATTTCCGGTCAGACACAAGCCGCTGAAGGCAAAAGACGGCCACGCGGTAACCCAGATGGCTTACGCGCGGCGCGGCATTATAACACCGGAAATGGAATATATTGCCATTCGCGAGAATATGGCCCGGGCCGAACTGGCGGAAAATTACACCCCCGATGAATATGCGGAAAGCTTCGGCGCCAGCATCCCGGAACAGATCACGGCGGAGTTTGTGCGTGACGAGATCGCCCGCGGCCGCGCCATCATTCCCTGCAATATCAACCACCCGGAACTGGAGCCGATGATCATCGGCCGCAACTTCCTGGTCAAGATCAACGCCAATATCGGCAACAGCGCCGTGGCGTCGTCTATCGCCGAGGAAGTGGAAAAGATGGTCTGGTCGACCCGCTGGGGCGCCGACACGGTGATGGACCTCAGCACCGGCCGTAACATCCACAACACCCGCGAATGGATTATCCGCAACTCACCGGTGCCGATCGGCACCGTGCCGATCTACCAGGCGCTGGAAAAAGTCAACGGCGTGGCCGAAGACCTGACCTGGGAGGTCTTCCGGGATACGCTTATTGAACAGGCCGAGCAGGGGGTGGATTATTTCACCATCCATGCCGGCGTGTTGCTGCGTTATGTGCCCATGACCGCCAAGCGCGTGACCGGTATTGTCAGCCGCGGCGGCTCCATCATGGCGAAATGGTGCCTGGCCCACCATAAGGAGAATTTCCTCTATACCCATTTCGAGGACATCTGCGAAATCATGAAGGCCTATGACGTGAGCTTCTCGCTTGGTGACGGCCTGCGTCCGGGTTCCATCGCAGACGCCAATGACGAAGCCCAGTTCGGCGAACTGGAAACCCTCGGTGAACTAACCAAAATCGCCTGGAAGCATGACGTTCAGGTGATGATCGAGGGGCCGGGCCATGTGCCCATGCACAAGATCAAGGTCAACATGGACAAACAACTCAAGGAATGCCACGAGGCGCCCTTCTATACGCTTGGCCCGCTGACGACCGACATTGCGCCGGGCTATGATCATATCACCAGCGGCATCGGCGCCGCCATGATCGGCTGGTTCGGCTGTGCCATGCTGTGTTATGTGACACCGAAGGAACATCTGGGGCTGCCGGACCGGGATGATGTGAAGGTGGGTGTGATCACCTACAAGATCGCCGCCCATGCAGCTGACCTGGCGAAGGGTCATCCGGGGGCGCAGATCCGCGACGACGCTCTGTCACGGGCCCGCTTTGACTTCCGCTGGGAAGACCAGTTCAACCTGGCGCTCGATCCGGAAAAGGCGCGGGAATATCATGATGCGACCCTGCCCAAGGAAGCCCACAAGGTGGCGCATTTCTGTTCCATGTGCGGACCCAAGTTCTGCTCCATGAAGATTTCGCAGGAAGTGCGGGACTTTGCGGCGCAGAAGAACCAGGAAGGCATGATCGAGATGTCGAAGAAATTCCGTGAAAGCGGGGCCGAGATCTATCAAACGGTTGATGCCAACAAGGAGGCCAACAAGGCGCTTTGATTATTTTTTACGACAGAATTTAAAAGCCCGGTTCTGCCGGGTTTTTTTATTTCAGTTCGATACTCATGATCCGGATCGGCAGCAGAGAGACTGGCGAGAACTTCGTCAGTGGCAATGTTTCTGAAATCCTCGTCTGTGACAATGTCGATGTAGACTTTCTGCGCAAGTATATTTTCGAGTAAAGCCCCTGCCTGATCCACATGAGTGTTAAGGAGGTAAGCACGAAGCAGGTTTTTTTGCACCGCCAGGTTATAGGGGCGTGCCACTGACAATTTGATCATGAATTCTTCAAACTGGAGATATTTCTGGCGGTTATATGACTCCATGGCAGTATCCCAAAGGCCTGAGACATCTTCCGCAAGGGCGATTGGCGGGAACAGGATGGTACTGATCAGGGAGATGAGAATCTTTGCGACGATGCCTTTTTTTATCAAAAAATTCCGATATTTTTGCATTTTGTAAAATTTATCCGTGACGGATTTTCAAGCCATTACAAAATTAATAGCCCATTTTACGACGAACAGACACAAATATGCGATGAACCCTTGTACGCCGGGCTTTGTGACTTATATTTGTTATATTATAGTGGCAATATGTTACAGGTTGTGATATCCGTAAATACAGTGATTAAACCGAATATTATTTTGTAATATATGAATAAATAAAAGTTTGTACACGGTATAGCGCTAGACGGGGTAATTACCACATCAAGTTCCTAGATAGCTATTTCCCCACACAGAAATAGCTATCCTCCGTAGGAGAACTGGCTGCAGCTTAAATGCTGCAGCCTTTTTTTACTCTGCCCGTCTGAGTCGAAAAATATCCGGCCGGGGAAAATTTCGTGTTGTCGGCCCGCCAGGTGCAGCAGGGACAAATTCAAAATTTTCTGCTTTCGAAATCTATCGTCCGGATATAAAGTTTTGCGAATTTTCCGATTTTAGTTATGGGGGTATAAGATACTAGGACCCTTTGTGAATCAAAACCCGCCAGTAGACTTTTATTTTTTTTGTTCCTAGGATTCCTGATGGAATTTTGATCTTCCGGGCCACTCAGAAAAGCATTTTATCTTAATATTATTGGCCTTTGTCTCATAGGGGGTGTGGATTGTCCTGATGGGATTATAGTTGAAGTTCCACAATATAACAGAAAAGTAGCTCTTGCGGAGGAAGCTGGTGACAGAAACGGACAACAATCCGACACAGGTCATCCACCAGGATATGGTAAGTGGTTATGGAAAATAACCGAAACTCTATTCTGGAGGATCTGTACAAGGAACATAACCAAAGTCTGAAAGGTTATGTCTACAGATTTCTGCGCTCGGAAAACGAGGCTGAGGAACTCGCACAGGAAGCGTTCCTCAGGTTCCATAATGCAAAAAACCCCGAGGATATAAAGTCACCGAAGGCCTTCCTGTACCGGATTGCCCATAATCTGGCGATGAAGGCATTGCGGCGGCGTAAAATTATAAAGTTCGAGAATACCCTCGATAACGAACTTATGGAGGTGAAATGTGCGGAGCCCCTGGCAGACCAGGCCCTGAATTCCAAACAGGAATACCGGCTGTTCTGCAAGGCGGTAGCTCAACTGCCGCCCAAGTGCCGCCAGGCATTTACACTTCGCGTAATCAATAAACATTCCTATAAGGAAATTGCAGCAAAGCTGGAAATTTCAGTCAGTACTGCTGAAAAGCATGTTCTGAAAGGGATGAGGGATTGTCAGCATTATATCAAGCTGCACCAGAGGCCAGGTGCCGTCCGGACGGAAAAAAGAGACGGCGAGAATATGAACGGGGATAATGCAGCTAAAATAAGAATGATACGGTGAGTATTGTGGAAGATATGGATATGGATTTGGACCTGGAAGATCAGGCGCGGCGGTGGTATCAGCGCCTGCAGGAGGACGCCGGCAACGATGACCTCCGTGACGCTTTCCTGGCCTGGTATGAAAAAGACGAGCGTCACCGGGAAATATATGAAGAGGTGGCGTCTTTCTGGCTGGATATCGACGAAATTATTGATAGCGATATGCAGCATGCGGATATAGAAAATGATCTTGTTGAGTTCGATAGATCCTGGGATTCTGCCGGGACGGCAGAGGTTCATGTAACCGATATTACGGCGATACGGGAGGCCGGCGACAAAGTGGCCAATATCGATTTTCACAGGTCCGGCCGGACGCAAAATAAAAACTTTCTGTCTGGGAATTTTGCCCGGCTTGCCGCTGCGATTGCTGTCCTTGTCAGTCTGTCGGTGATTTTCTATGGTTACAGCAGGTATCTTCCGGAGGGCACCTACCGCACAGATGTGGGCGAACAGGCGCGGTTTGAGCTTGCTGACGGTTCCAGTATTTTTATGAATACAGACAGTCTGGTGCGAGAGGAATATTCTGAAAACCTGAGGAAGGTCGTACTGCTCAGGGGTGAGGCCATCTTTGACGTGGAAAAAGACCCGTCCCGTCCCTTTGTCGTGGAAACAAACCATGGGGCAGCCCGGGCGGTAGGGACATCATTCAGCGTCTATGAGCGTCGTGACAAGGTCGAGGTTGTAGTCATTGAGGGAACGGTTGCGATGCATCACAATGAAGACCTGAGGGAACTGATGCATACGACTGATAAGCAGGATCAGGAGAAGGTTCTTGTCACTGCCGGCCAGAAGGTTTTTGCCTATGATGGGCGGGTTGGTGCCGTAAGCCAGGCAACTGAACTGGATCTGGACCGATTGTATTTTTCACAACAGGGCAAGATCATCTTCAGGGGGCAGCCGCTGTCGGAAATCGTTCGGGAAATGGCACGCTATACGAACAAAAAAATAATCATAACGGATGCGACCATAAAACAGATGAAGATGGGAGGTGCCTTCGATATTGACGATTTTGATGCCTTTATAAATGCGGTTGAAGATGCTTTTCCCGTCAAGGTAATAAGGGTTACGCCATTTGTAACCTTTATTACGGAAGCCTGACGCGGTAACTGGAAGCCGGTTAAGTGTCCAGTTGAGTCTGTGATATTCAGGGAAAGGTGCTTGTTGTTGGGCAACGAATTTTATGCATGTGCCGGACGGCTTTTGAGAACATTGACGATATTGTCAGTGGGCTTGCTCTTTCATGCGCCTTCTGCATTTCCCGCTGAACCCTCCGGGCAGCAAATCGATTTTTCCATCGACCGCCAAAGCTTGGCCGAGGCCCTGCTGACTTTCGCCCGTGTCACCGGTGAACAAATCATTTTTCCCTATGATATTGCAAACAAATATACGGCAACGCCGCTTCGGGGAAAACTCAATGCAACTGAGGCTCTGACGTTACTGTTGCAGGAGACACCCCTGCGGACATATCGAAATCCTGACGGGACCATTATCATCCGCTTTGATGTGGCAAGGGACCGGGAATTGCGGTTAAAGGATCTGCAGCTTGAGAAGGAAAAACATCAGGAAGCGAGAAATATTGCGCTCGATGATATGATTAGCTCCCTGGGTGAGCAAGAAGAAGCTATCGAGAAAAAATTGCTGGAGGAACTGGTCATAACAGGGTCACAGCTGGCGCGTCAGGAAGTGACAACAGCAAATCCGCTTTCGATTGTGGATTCAGAGATGATTTCCACAACAGGTACGGTTAATGTGGAAAATGCTATAAATAGATTTTCGCAGGTTGTGCCGGGCCTGACCGCCCATTCCAATAATCCCGGCAATGGCACGGTTACGGTTGACTTGCGTGGCCTGGGGCCGACCAGAACGCTTGTCCTGGTTAACGGTCGCCGATTTGCGCCCAGCGACCAGGAGGGGGTGGTCGATCTGAATGCCATTCCCACTATTCTGCTTGATCAGGTAGAGATTGTAACGGGCGGAACTTCTGCGGTATATGGGTCCGGGGCAATATCCGGTGTTGTCAATTTTATCCTGAAAGATGATTTTGAAGGACTTCTTGTCGACAGTCAGTACAAGGTTTCCGGTCAGGGCGATGCGGATAAATGGAACTGGGACATAGTCTATGGCCAGAGCCTCAAAGCTGGCGAGGGAAATATTTATTTTCACCTTGGTTACCTTAACCGGAGTTCCCTGCTGCAGGAGGATCGTGACTTTTCAAAATATGCACTTTCTGACTATTTTATTGTGGACGGAAGCGAGGACGACAGATTTGGTTACGGGACACCGCTTGCTTCCACACTTGGCGGTGTGCCCGGGTTGATCAGGCAGGGAAGTTCGGCAATCCCGGGGGCATTGGTTTTTGGTGCCCCGGCAAACGGTTTCTACCCCGGATTACAGACTTTTACGCCCGATGGCGAAAGTATTCCCTACGACGGTATTACAGATTCTTATAATTTTGCGCCGGATAATTATCTCCAGGTTCCGCAGGACCGATGGATGATGACATCAGGCGCCAACTACAAACTTGCTGACGGAGTGGATTTCTTTCTACAGACATTGTTTGTCCACAACACAGTGGGTACGGAGATCGCTCCAACACCGGGATTTATGTCAGATGTCGTGATTCCAGTGAACAATCCCTTTCTGAATGAAGAGGGAAGGTTGGGATTGCAGGGCCTCGACTGGTACGGAACCGGACACATCATGCAGGCTCGTAGCAGCGGGGGGGAATTACTATTTGATGCCCAGGGCAGCGCGATACAGGCGCGTCAGGCGCTAGACCTCATATACAATGACCAGGGAATACTGATATCTGCAAATCCTTTATGGAACTCTGATGGCACGCCGGTAGCGGCAGTCGGCATTCCGGAAGCCGGGAGCTCTGGACATCTTCTGTTTGAAGGTGATGGCCTTGCCAGTATCCCCTTACTTGCCCGGCGGTTTACGGAAACCGGCCCACGTCGTATCGAAAACAAGCGAAACACATTCAATATTGTGTTGGGAACGGATATTGAGCTGTCCGACCAACTTGTCCTGTCGGCCAGTTACAATCACAGCAACTATACACATGATGAGTTGCGTCTGAATGACATTTCCGGCGTGCGCCTCAGAAACGCATTGAACATCATAGAGCTGGATGGGGAATATGTTTGTGCCAGTGAAAAGGCGAGAGACGAAGGCTGCGTGCCGGCAAATGTGTTTGGGGAAGGAAATATATCTCAGGAAGCTGGCGACTATATCAGCGTAGATACAACAAATCGCACCGAATATACGCGCAAGATCGCCTCGGTCCAGTTGAACGGGGAACTGGACAGTCTGCTGCCTGATGCAATCAGCTTTCTACTGGGGGTGGACTGGCGCGAGGAGAGCAGCAGTCTGAGCGTTGATGAGGCTCTGGCCAGCAACGAACCCCTTGGATTTAATCTGGTAGAGGCATTGAGCGGCAAATACAGCGTCACCGGAATCTTTGGGGAAATAAATATCCCTGTTTTGAGGCGTGAAACCCATGGTCACGACCTGGAAGTATCCGGGGCGTTCCGATTATCGGATTTTTCGACATCGGGCAGGGCGGATTCCTATGCAGCGGGGATTTTCTGGTCTCCGATGGAGAGCCTCGCGATCCGTGGACAATATCAGCGTGCTGTCAGAACACCCAACATAACTGAACTTTTTGCTGGCCGGTTTGAGGTTTTTGAAGATGCGGCCGACCCCTGTGCCGCCGGTCATGCCGAATCCTATCCTGACATTGCCGGCCTGTGTGAAGCAACCGGTGTCCCGCTGGGACAAACCGGGAAATTTGAGCAGATCAGTGTACAAATTCGCAGCATTTACGGGGGGAATGAGAATCTCAAAGAAGAATATTCTGATACCATTTCCGTTGGTTTTGTGTTTGAGCCCGCTTTTTTGGAGAACACACAGTTAACCGTGGATTATTACGACATAAAAATACATGACATGATTGATGTCTTGGCCGGGGGAACAGAGAATATTCTGAACCTTTGTTACCGGAATGGCGATATTAACAGTAGCTATTGTCAGTCTATTCACAGGCTTGAAGGCGGTCATCTGGATTACATCAATGCACTTATGTTCAATGAGGGGGAAGCATGGACATCAGGCGTAGATATACAACTGTTTCATTTTAAGGAACTAAACGGCGGACTATTCAGTGGCGCTGATATGCTGGATATATATTTTCAGGGGTCTTATGTTTTTACATACAAGCTATATCCTGCAGACGGTATTGAAGGGTATGATTGTGCCGGTTATTTTGGGGCCCACTGTGGGGACCCTCATCCGCGGTTTCGTTTCACCCAGATGACCACCTGGACCAGCGGACCTCTGAGCCTAGCATTGAGATGGCGGTTCTTGAGCAAGGTTAAGGAAGGTGCGGTGCTGAGCGGTGCCAATCCGGAGGATCTGGCGGTGCCGTCGATCCCGGCGGAAAGTTATTTCGATCTCTATCTGAAATATTATATGACTGACGAGATTACGCTGCGGGCCGGTGTGGATAATGTCTTCAATAATGTACCCAGACATGTGGGGACAAGCCAGCAACAGGCCAATACTTTCCCCAATTTTTATGATGTTCTCGGGCCCTATTTCTATTTCGGGGTGGAAGCCCGCTTCTAGGATTTGGCCGCAAATTTGCGGTCCTGATAATAATTTTCAAAATATACTGGCGGATTATTTCCACTGGCGGGTCATATCTTTTGTATGATCCAAAAGTACGCTGTCTGTAGTGCATGGATCTAATCAAACCCTATGATAGTTATTAGACCACACATTAATAGCTATCCTCCGTAGAAGGGCTGGCTGCCGTCTCCTCAGACGGCAGCCTTTTTTTCTCGCTGTATTCCTCGGCTTTTCAGTTGACCTGCAACGGGTGTCAGAGTATTGACAAGGCAGAAATCTGAGTAAAAGGATGCCTCCTGATGACTGATAAAATCAACAAAGTGGTTCTTGCCTATTCCGGCGGCCTGGATACCTCCATTATCCTGAAATGGCTGCAGGATACCTACAATTGCGAAGTGGTGACCTTCACGGCCGACCTTGGCCAGGGAGAAGAGCTCGAACCTGCCCGCAAGAAAGCGGAAATGTTCGGCTGCAAGGAAATCTATATCGAGGACCTGCGTGAAGAATTTGTCCGTGACTATGTATTCCCCATGTTCCGGGCCAATGCGCTTTATGAAGGGGTATACCTGCTGGGCACCTCCATCGCCCGGCCGCTGATTGCCAAGCGCCAGATTGAAATTGCCAAAGCCGTGGGGGCCGAGGCGGTCTGTCACGGCGCCACCGGTAAAGGCAATGACCAGGTCCGGTTTGAGCTTGGTTATTATGCCCTGAACCCGGACATCAAGGTCATCGCCCCCTGGCGGGAATGGGATCTCAACAGCCGGACCAAGCTGATCGATTATGCGGAAAAGCACCAGATTCCCATCTCCAAGGACAAGCGCGGTGAAGCGCCGTTCTCTGTTGATGCCAACCTGCTGCATACCTCAAGCGAGGGCAAGGCCCTGGAGGATCCGTGGGAAGAGGCGCCCGAGTATGTCTATAACCGCATTGTGTCCCCGGAAGAAGCACCTGACACGCCGACCTATATCGAGATCGAGTTTAAAAACGGTGATGCGGTGGCCGTTGACGGCGAGAAAATGTCTCCGGCGACCCTGCTGACCAGACTGAACGAACTGGGCGGTGCCAACGGCATCGGTCGCCTCGACCTGCTGGAAAACCGTTTTGTCGGTATGAAAAGCCGCGGTATTTATGAAACACCTGGTGGCACCATCCTGCTGACGGCACACCGGGGCATGGAAAGCATCACCCTGGACCGGGGCGCCATGCATTTGAAAGATGAACTGATGCCGCGCTATGCGGAACTGATTTATAACGGTTTCTGGTTCTCGCCGGAGCGCGAGATGCTTCAGGCCCTGATCGACAAGTCGCAGCAGCATGTGGAAGGCACAGTGCGTCTGAAGCTCTACAAGGGCAGTGTGACGCTGGTCGGCCGCAAGTCGCCCAAGTCGCTTTACAGCATGGAGCATGTGACTTTCGAGGAAGACCAGGTTTACAATCAACGCGATGCGGAAGGCTTTATCAAGCTCAACGCCCTGCGCCTGCGTTTGCAGAAACAGCGCGGCGATGTGGATGTGCCGCCATCCTATGAATAAGACTATCTGAGTTCAAACGAAAAGGCCGGGTTTTCCCCGGCCTTTTTTATTCGGGGTTGGCACTTGCCGGCTGAATAACATATTTGCCGTCATGGAATTTGATCCGGGGTGGTCGTTTCGTTTTCTCGAAAATTTGCCACGCTGGTGCAAGTTCGGTCCAGAACTCATGCCACCCATCATCGACCCAAGCCGCAAGGGTTTGTTTGTCTAATGCAAAAGGAAAGATATGCACCTGTATTTCCGTTTGTCCAGCCGTGAAGGCAGCACTCATGAGAGAAAATAGCTCTTCGATTGGGCGATTATTCAAAGCCCAAAAAGTTGTAATAGGGGTGTGGCCTAATTTGAACTCATAATTTACAGCATAACCTCCCGTGTTTTTACAATCTCCATGAACTTCCAAGTTACCGCCAGGGTGACCGTGCTCTATATCATAAGCGTTAGGAAAGCCAAGATCGAAAGAACGATGATATTCTGATTTTCTGTGCATTTGTACTGGGCTGACAGCATAAAAACCTTCAGGAGCTTCTGTGTGTGTCGACGTGATCTTCGGTCCTAGGGTATGGGTAAAAGCGCAGATACCGTAACTTTTGAAAAGAAGATATCTACCGTTTGGATCTTCTATCCATAAATAGAGTTTTTTTTCTTGTTTGATAATTTGAATGAAAACAGGACTCCCCCATTTAAGTCCTAATTTTTCTACGCTGTCTTTTAGTTGAGAAGTTATTTTCGGTGCTTCTACTTCTTCAGTAGGAGACGAGAACGTCTTCTGAGTATATGATGCAGTTAGTATAAAAGAAAATAATATAACCAGAGTTGTTTGACGCATTAAAGTAAATCCCTCAACAAGTGCCTTTTACTATACTTTAACGTCGCTTTTCAAAGCATGCAAACTCACGGGGACACCATTCACAGCGGCGGTGCCGGCGATCGGGTCCCGTAATAAATCATCGGTGAAGTCATTGACGCTGACGCCGGCATGGGCACTGGCGACATCAAGACGGGTTCCCTCCCGGTCATGGCCCCAGCCGTGGGGCAGGCTGACGGTGCCCGGCATCATGTCTTCGCAACTTTCCACCAGGACCTTTTGCTCCGCCACCCGGGATTTGAGAAGGGCATAGGTGCCATCGCCCAGATTGTATTTTTTCAGGTCATCGGGATGAACAAGAAGGGTGCAGCGGTCCTTGCCCTTGACCAGCCGGTCGTAGTTATGCATCCAGCTGTTGTTGGAGCGCAGATGGCGCCGGCCGATGAGTTTCAGGCCCGCATCTGCGGAATATGAGTTGAGTTTTTCCAGAAGCGGAGAAAGGCCGTCCCGAATGAGGTCGGGGAGACAGTCAATTTTCCGGTTTTTTGTCCGCAGTTTTTTAAGCAACCCGGGCTTGAGCGCTCCCAGATCGATGCCGTGGGGATTATCCTTCAGTTTTTTCAGGGAAAGGCCAGGGGCTTTTCCTCTTCGCTTGCCGTAAGGGCCGTAAGCAAGGCCCAGATTAACCAGGCGTTCAGGGGCGCGGCTTTTGGCCGTTACAGACGCGCCCATTTTTATGGCCATGCGCCGGGTCAGTTCGTCATAGATCTGCCAGTCATGCAGCGCGCCTGCAGGCGGATCAAAAACCGCTTCGCTGTAGCGGGTGACATTGCGCACGGCCAGCATCAGGAAGGTCAGGTCATAATGATCATGCTCCAGCGGTGCGGTCGGCGGCAGGATGATATCCGCATGGCGGGTGGTCTCGTTGAGGTAGAAATCAACGGCCACCATGAAGTCGAGCTGTTCCAGCGCCCGGTCCAGCTGTTTGCCGTTGGGGGTGCTGAGCACCGGATTGCCGGCGGCCACGATCATGGCTTTGATCTGTCCGTCGCCGGGGGTGAGGATTTCCATGGCCATTTCCGTCGCCGGAAGGTCGCTGCAGGCCTCGGGCAGGTCGTTAACCCGGCTGCACCAGCGATTATAGCCGCCGGGACCGATCATATTCATACCAACCAGGTCGATGGCCGGGTCAGTGATCAGGGTGCCGCCGACACGGTCCAGATTTCCGGTGACCATATTGATCATCTGGATCAGCCAGTGATTTAGGGTGCCGTTTTCCGTGACGCTGACGCCGAGCCGGCCATAGCAGACGGCCTTTTCGGCGGTCGCGAATTCAGCGGCAATGCTGTGGATATCGGCTTCTGAAATGCCGCATTGTTTTGCGCAGTCCTGCAGAGAAACCTCGTCAAGCATATCTGCAACCTGGTCCAGCTTGTCCAAGTGATTGGAGAGATGAGCTCGTTTCTCCGGCTCGACTATGTCCAGCAGAATTTTAAATAGCGCCAGCAGCAGGGCCGTATCACCGCCGGGGCGGATAAAATGGTGCCGATCCGCCATGTGGGCGGTTTCCGTCCGCCGGGGGTCGATCACGGCAATTTTTCCGCCCCGGTCCTGTATGGCTTTCAGGCGGTTTTTGATATCCGGAGAGGTCATCATGCTGCCGTTGGAGACCAGAGGATTGCCGCCGAGGATCAGCATATAGTCTGCATGGTCGATATCCGGCACCGGCAGCAGGAACTGATGGCCGTACATCAGATGGCTGACCAGCTGATGCGGCAGCTGATCCACAGTGGTGGCGGAGTAGCGGTTTTTTGTGCGCAGCATTTTATAGAATATCGGCGCATGGGTCATGGACCCCAGGTTATGGACATTGGGATTGCCCAGATAGACGCCGATGGCATCCGGGCCAAAGGTCTCTCGCGTGCTGAACAGCCGGTCCGTCACTTCATTGAGGGCTTCGTCCCAGCTGATTTCCTGCCAGTCGCCATTCACTTTTTTCAGGGGAGTTCGGAGACGGTCCGGATCCTCCTGGATATCTTTCAGGGCCACACCCTTGGGGCAGATATGACCGCGGCTGAACGGGTCGTCCCTGTCGCCGCGTATGGAGACAATCTCCCGCTCTTTCGTTTTGATTTCCAGCCCGCAGATAGCCTCACACAGCGGGCAGGCCCGATAGATTGTCCGTTCCATTTCGGCTCCTGTTCTATTTTTACGGTCAGACTACCTCGAACAGGCCGGCTGCGCCCATGCCGCCGCCGACGCACATGGTCACGACCACATATTTGACGCCGCGACGCTTGCCTTCAATCAGGGCGTGACCAACCATACGCGATCCGCTCATGCCATAAGGATGGCCGATGGAGATGGCGCCGCCGTTGACGTTGAAGATTTCCGGATCGATGCCCAGATGGTCGCGGCAGTAAAGCGCCTGCACGGCAAAGGCTTCATTGAGTTCCCACAGGCCGATGTCATTGATGGAAAGGCCTGCCTGGCTCAGCAGCTTGGGAATGGCATAGATCGGGCCGATGCCCATTTCTTCAGGTGGACAACCGGCCACGGTCATGCCCCGGTAAATGCCGAGAGGAGTGAGGCCTTTCTGTTCGGCCAGCTTGCCTTCCATCACCACGCAGGCGGATGCGCCGTCGGACAACTGGCTGGCATTGCCGGCCGTCACTGTGCCACCCTCAATGACCGGGTTCAGGCTCTGCAGGCTTTCCAGCGAGGTGGAGGGACGGTTGCCTTCATCTTTTTCGAGGGTTACAGGAACTTCCGAGACTTCGCCGGTTTCCCTGTCCTTGACCATCATGACGCTGGGCAGGGGAACAATTTCGTCATCGAATTTGCCCTCGTGCTGGGCGATGGCGGTGCGCTGCTGGCTGAGAAGCGCATATTCATCCTGGGCGTCACGGCTTACCTTGTATTTTCTGGCGACAACCTCTGCTGTCTGCAGCATAGGCATATAGGCATGTTCATTGGCCTTCAGCACATTCGGATCGGCAGTTTCCATCATCCATTTAAAAGCCTGGTTCTGAACCAGGGAGATGTTATCAAGACCACCGGCAACAATTGCATTCATGCCGTCATACATCACCTGTTTGGCCGCCGTGGCGATTGACATCAGGCCGGACGAACACTGCCGGTCGATGGTCATGCCGGCTACGGTGACCGGAAGGCCCGCGGTAATCGCACTGACCCGGCCGATATTCCAGCCGGTGGTGCCGCAGGGCAGGGCCGAGCCCATGATGACGTCTTCAATTTCCGCCCCCTCGAGGCCGGAACGTCTGACCGCTTCACGGACCACATGTCCGCCCATGGTGGGGGATTTGGTATTGTTGAAAGCGCCCTTGAAGGCGCGCCCGATAGGTGTGCGGGCTGTGGATACAACGACAGCGTCTCTCATGATGATCTCCCGGATATAAAGATTGAATGACGGGAGTCTAAATCAGATAGCACAGACGGGCAATATAAAAATCAAACGGTCGTTTGAGGTGGCCGCTTCACCGCGAAATTTTCAACGGCAGGGCCGTCGTGTATTTGACTTTGGTAACGGCAAAGCGCGAATGAACTTCGTTGACCATTTCCATTTTAAGAAGCTTCTGCCGGAGGAAGTTTTCATAAGCGTTCATATCCGTGGTCACGATTTTCAAGACATAGTCCATCGATCCGCTGATGGTGTAACATTCGGTCACTTCCGGATAGACCTCAATCAGTTTCTCGAACTCTTCCAGGGCGTTGTCCTTGTGATGCGACAGCTTAACATTGGCAAAGGTCACAATATGCAGGCCTAGTTTCTCCGGATTGAGAATGGCGACACGCCTGTCAATAATGCCGAGTTCTTCCAGGCGTTTTACCCGGCGCCAGCAGGGTGCAGTCGACAGGCCCACCTTGTCGGCGAGCTCCGTATTGGTCAGGCTGGCATCCTGCTGAAGAGTATCAAGGATCTTCCGGTCTATGTCGTTTAACTTATCTAGCATGTTTATTTCTCTTATTGCTAAAAAACAATCAAAATATAGCCAAAAATACGGTATTGAAATCAAAAAAGAAACTTAATTTCGCAAAAAATATGCAAAAATAATTCATTATAGGGCTGGTATGGAAAATGGAGCAGGGCATTGAAAAAAGACCTTATTTCCCTCGATGATAAATATATGCTTGAAGAAGGCAGTGCCTTCATGTCCGGTACACAAGCATTGGTGCGTATTCCGATTGTTCAGCACTGGCGCGATCAGGCAGCCGGGCTGAACACGGCCGGTTTTATTTCCGGCTACCGGGGATCTCCGCTTGGCGGGTACGATCAGGCGGTTATGAAAGCCAAAAAAATACTCGACAGCAGTGATATTCACTTTCAGCCGGGCCTGAACGAGGAATTGGCAGCAACGGCGGTCTGGGGCACCCAGCAGGTTAATATGTTCAAGGGCGCCAATTATGATGGTGTGTTCGGTATCTGGTACGGCAAGGGCCCGGGCGTTGACCGGACCGGCGATACCTTCCGCCATGCCAATGCTGCCGGCACAAGCCGTTACGGCGGGGTTCTGGCCATTGCCGGGGATGATCATTCGGCCAAATCCTCCACATTGCCGCATCAGTCCGATCACAGTTTCTATGCCACCATGCTGCCGATGCTTTATCCGGCCGATATCCAGGAATTCGTGGAGTACGGCCTGCTGGGTATCGCCATGTCCCGTTATTCCGGCTGCTGGACGGCCTTCAAGGTGACCAGTGAAACCGCGGAAACCACCGCGACCGTGGACTTAAGCCGGGAAAACCGCGAAATCCTGTTCCCGGATGAAACGGAATTTGAAATGCCGCCGGGCGGGGTTCATATCCGCCCCAACGACAACTGGAAAGAACAGGACTATCGCCTGCAGCGCTACAAACTGTTTGCCGCGCTGGCCTTTGTAAAGAAAAACAAGGTCGACCAGATTGTCATGGACAGTACCAAGCCGCGTTTCGGTATTATCACCAGCGGCAAAAGCTATGGCGATGTGCGTCAGGCCCTGTTTGAACTGGGGATCGATCAAGACGTCGCCGAGCAGATCGGTCTGCGTGTTTATAAGGTCGGTATGCCCTGGCCGCTGGAGCCGGAAGGAGTGCGCGCCTTTTGTACCGGACTCGATGAAATCCTCATTGTTGAGGAAAAACGCGAGTTGATTGAAAACCAGCTCAAGCAGCAGCTGTTCAACATGCCTGCGGATATTCGTCCCCGGGTGGTGGGTAAATATGATGAAAAGGGCAAATGGCTGTTGCCGCCTGATAACGGTCTCAGTGTCGGCCTTATTACTCATGTGATTGCCGACCGTATTTCCCGCTTCTATCACAGTGAACGCATTGACGAACGGCTGGATTTTTTCAATTGTCGGGAAGAAATGCAGAAAAACTATGCCACGCCGCTGGCGCGAACGCCCTATTTCTGTTCAGGCTGTCCCCACAATACCTCCACCAAAGTTCCGGAAGGCAGTCGTGCCGCAGCCGGTATCGGCTGTCATATCATGGCCCTGTGGATGGACCGTAACACCTCCACCTTTACCCAGATGGGCGGCGAGGGTGTGCCGTGGGTCGGCCAATCACCTTTCACAGATGAAAAACATATTTTTGCCAACCTGGGGGACGGGACCTATTTTCATTCCGGCCTGCTGGCGGTTCGCCAGTCGATCGCTGCCGGGGTGAATATTACCTATAAAATTCTCTATAATGATGCCGTCGCCATGACCGGCGGCCAGCCCCATGACGGACAACTGACCGTACCGGGTATCGCCGCCCAGATGGCGGGCGAGGGGGCAAAGAAAATCTGGATCCTGACCGAGGATCTGTCCCGTTACGAAAATCGCAGCGGTATTCCGTCCCACGTTCCTGTTCTGCACCGGGATGAATTGCCGGCCATCCAGGAAGAGGCCCGCAACACCGAAGGCTGCACGGTTATCATCTATGATCAGACCTGTGCGGCGGAAAAACGCCGTCGCCGCAAGCGTGGTCTTTTTCCGGACCCGGATAAACGCATCTTCATCAATGATGCGGTCTGTGAAGGCTGTGGTGACTGTTCCGTTCAGTCAAACTGTGTGTCCGTTGAACCGCTGGAAACCGAATATGGCCGTAAACGGACCATCAACCAGTCCAGCTGTAACAAGGATTACAGCTGTGTGAAGGGCTTCTGTCCGTCTTTCGTCAGTGTTCTTGGCGGCAAGCTGCGCAAAACAAAAGCGACCGGATTCGAGGAACTTCTTGAACATATTCCTGAACCGTCAGTACCGGAGCTGGATCATGCCTATAATATCCTGGTGTCCGGTGTCGGCGGCACAGGTGTACTGACCATTGGCGCCCTGCTTGGCATGGCGGCCCATGTAGAGGGCAAGGCAAGTTCCATCCTGGATATGGCCGGTCTGGCCCAGAAAGGTGGTGCGGTATTGTCTCATGTGCGGCTTGGTCCGGACATGAATGAATTACGGACACCGCATATTCTGACCGGCGGCTCCCATCTGCTGCTCGCTTGTGATCTGGTGGTGGCGGCAAGTCCGCAGGCCGTTGAGGCGATCCAGAAAAACAGAACCCGTGCGGTGATCAATTCACACCGGATCCCGGTGTCTTCCTTTGTGGAGCATAACAACATAGATTTCCAGGAAGAGGCGCTGAAAAAATCCATTACCGAGCATACCCGGGATGACGGCCGTTATTTCATCGAGGCGACGGAAATTGCCACGCACCTGCTCGGTGATTCCATTGCCACCAACATTTTTATGCTGGGGTATGCCTGGCAACAGGGGCTGGTGCCGCTGTCTTTTGCCTCCCTGAAAAAAGCCATCGAGCTCAATGGCGTGGCTGTGCAACAGAACCTGAAGACCTTTGCCTGCGGACGTCTTGCCGCCCATGCACCGGAAAAGGTGGAAGAAATCGTCCGGCCGTTGCTTGATCCGTCAAGTCACGAGCATATTGCTGACACGCCTGAGGAGATTGTTGAAAAACGCGAGAAATATCTCACCGGCTATCAGAATGCGGCCTACGCCCGTAAATATATGAAACTGGTAAGGCATGTTGAGGACCGGGAAACCGAACTGTTCGGAACAACCGGCGAACTGAGTGAAGCGGTTGCCCGCTATTATTTCAAGCTGATGGCTTACAAAGACGAATATGAGGTGGCCCGGCTCTACAGCAATGGTGCTTTTCTCAAAAAACTGGAGGTCCAGTTTGAAGGCGATTACAAGTTGCGCTTCCATCTGGCGCCGCCGATCCTTGAGAAAAAGGACAAAGTCACGGGCCTGCCCAAAAAGCGGGAATTCGGCCCCTGGATGCTAAAGTCTTTCGGCATTCTGGCAAAAGGAAAGTTTTTGCGGGGTACTACGCTAGACATTTTCGGGTATACAGAAGAGCGTCGTCAGGAGCGTCAGCTTGTCCGCGACTATGAGGAAGTGATTGAGAAAATACTGGCAAAGCTGTCTGAAGACAATTACCGGCTTTGTGTAAAAATTGCTTCTTTCCCGGACGCTATACGCGGATACGGCCATGTGAAGGAACGTAACCTGAAAGAGCAGCGGGAAAAACTGACGGCTATGCTCGGAGATATGGAGTCAGGAGTTGCCTCCGCCGACGATGCCGGAAAAGCTGAAGAAAAAAATCCGGCCTGAGCGGGCAGGGAAGAGACTGAATAAAAGTAACACGGAATAACGAGGAAGAAAGTCAGAACAATGATCGAAGCAAACCAGTTTAGGGGTCACGAGCAACTTGTCTATCTGCATGACAAGGAAACCGGCATGAAGGCAATTATCGCCATCCATGACACGACATTGGGTCCGGCAGGCGGCGGGTGCCGCATGTGGCCCTATGACAATGAAATGGATGCCATTGCGGATGCCCTGCGTCTGTCTCGCGGCATGAGCTACAAGAATGCGGTTGCCGGTCTCAAACTTGGCGGCGGCAAGTCGGTCATTATCGGCAACCCGCATGGCGACAAGAGCGAGGAAATGTTCCTGGCATTCGGTCGTATGGTGGAAAGTCTGGGCGGTAAATATATCGCTGCCGAGGATGTGGGGATTTCCGTGGAGGACATGGAAATTGTCGCCCGGGAAACCAGACATGTTATCGGCCTGAATGAAGGCGAACACGCCAGCGGCGATCCGTCGCCCTTTACCGCCGATGGTGTTTTCGAGGGAATTCGCGCGGCAGTAAAATACAAGCTGGGAACAGAAGACCTGAACGGACTGACAATTGCCGTGCAGGGTGTTGGTCATGTTGGCTATTACCTCTGTCGTCACCTGCATAATGCGGGTGCGAAACTGGTTGTTTCCGACATTCACCAGCCGTCCCTTGACCGGACTGTTGCCGAATTCGGCGCCACTGTGGTTTCTCCGGCTGAAATTTTGACCGTGGAATGCGACGTGTTGTGCCCCTGTGCGCTGGGCGCGGTCCTTAATGACGAAACAATCCCCGCCCTGAAAACAACCATTGTCGCCGGTGCTGCCAATAATCAGTTGGCCCGGGACGAACATGGCCAGATGCTGAAGGATCGCGGTATCCTTTATGCGCCGGACTATGTGATCAATGCAGGCGGCATCATCAATGTTTCCGCCGAAGCCCGCGGTGAATATGACGTGGATTGGGTGCGGCAGAAAGTAGCCAATGTCTATAATACGCTATTGACCATTTACCGCCGGTCTGACGAGGAGAACCGCCCGACCAATGTCATTGCGGACGAACTGGCTGAGGAAATTATTGCTGCCGGTCGCGCCCGGACCAAAAAGGGAAAAGCAGCCTGAGTGCAGGCTGACAGGAGCCAATAGGGCGGGCATCGGCGGGACCAGTTATCTGTCTGGAACGCCGGTGCTTCAGCTTTTCGCTTTCACCGCTCCGCCAGAAGTCATTTGCCATTCCTCTGTCCTCTATCCTCTATCCTCTGCCCTCTATCCTTTGCCCGCATCCTCTTCTTTGACATATTTGTCTGTTTAGATGGTTTCCTGGCGCAGTTTTTGCTGTTTTTTCCGGTCAGAAAAGAATTACTGACAGGGAAAACAGTGGTAACTTTTCCAGTACGAAAACAGATTAAATCAAGTGCCGGGAATATCATTCCCGGATATGGTAAACGGGATTTCCGAACAAGCGAAATTTCCGATAAGGAGTGTAACTGAATGCTGACCCGTGAACAGTGTGAGGATCTGGACCGTTCCGATCCGCTGGCTTCTTTCCGGAATGAGTTTGAACTGCCTGACGACGTCATCTATCTGGACGGCAATTCTCTTGGACCGCTGCCGAAAAAGGCCAAAGAACGGGCCCGGGAAGTGGTCGAGCAGGAATGGGGTCAGGACCTGATCAAAAGCTGGAACAAGGCCGGCTGGTTCGAGCTGTGTGAGCGGCTTGGCAATAAAATCGCCGGCCTGGTCGGGGCCGGGCCGGGCGAGGTGATTGTCTGTGACAATACCAGCATTAACCTGTTCAAGGTACTGAGCCTGGCGCTTGATATGAAGGCCGACCGTCGCAAGATCCTGATGGAAGGGTCCAACTTTCCGACCGATGTCTATGTGGCCCAGGGACTGGCCAAACATCTGGGATACGGCCATGAGGTGATATTTGCCGAACGGGAACAGCTTCTTGACGCCATTACCGAGGATGTGGCCGTGGTTTCTTTGGTGCATGTTCATTACAAGACGGGACGCATCCAGGATGTGAAGGCCATTGCCGAAAAGGCCCGGTCCGTCGGCGCCCTTGTGGTTTGGGATCTTTGCCATTCAACCGGTGCGGTGCCGGTGGACCTGGAAGACTGGAAAGCGGATTTCGCTGTCGGTTGCGGCTATAAATACCTGAACGGCGGGCCGGGTGCGCCGGCCTTTATCTATGTGGCCAAACGGCACCAGGGCAGGTTTCGGCAACCGCTGGACGGCTGGTGGAGCCACAAGGCGCCGTTTGAATTCGCCCGTGATTATGAACCGGCGGAGGATATCTGGCAGATGATGACCGGCACCCAGCCGATCCTGTCCATGGCCCTGCTTGAGGTTGGCGTCGACATGATGGCCCGGGCTGACATGGGGCTGATGCGCGAAAAATCCAAACGGCTCGGCGACCTGTTCATCCAGTTGATTGATGAAAAACTGGACGGATACGGCTTCGAAATCGTCAGCCCGCGTGAGGCAGACGAGCGTGGCAGCCAGGTCTCCCTGACCCATGACTGTGGTTTCGCCATCATCCAGGCCCTGATCGAAAAGAATATCATTGGTGATTTCCGGGCACCGGACATCCTGCGCTTTGGCTTTGCCCCGCTTTATGTCCGTTACAGCGACATCTGGGACACGGTGGAGTGTCTGGAAGAGATCATGCGGAAGAACTTGTGGAATTTGCCTGAATACCAGGCAAAGGCTGCTGTGACCTGATCCGTCACGGCATTACTGTCCGACTTGAGGCCCCGGTTCAATGCCGGGGCTTTTTTTATTCACACTTGCGTATGAAATCGTGTAACCTTCTGAAAAACAAGGGTGTGTATCATGGGAAGTTTCTCCGCGCTGTCGATAAATTTTATCGAAATACTGGCTTATCTGTTCCTGTTTGTGGTCGGCACGCTAATCATCTGGGTCGCCATCCTCTATGTGGTCGACAAGACCCAGACCGAAAGTACGCTCAGGCGCAACTTTCCGGTCATCGCCCGCTTTCGTTATTTCTTTGAACATCTGGGGGAGTTTTTCCGCCAGTATTTCTTTGCCATGGATCGGGAGGAAATGCCCTTCAACCGGGCCGAACGTTCCTGGTGTTACCGGGCGGCCAAGGATGTGGACTCAACCATTGCCTTCGGATCATCCCGGGATCTGCGCCCCGTCGGTACGGTCTATTTTGTCAATACCGCCTTTCCCCATCTGGACGAGGAAATCCAGGAGCCGGGCCCGGTCACCATCGGCCCCCATTGTCGCCGTCCCTATGAGACCGACAGCCTGCTGAATGTGTCGGGCATGAGTTATGGCGCCCTGTCGGTGCCGGCGATCCGCGCCCTGTCCCTCGGAGCAAAAAAGGCAGGCGTCTGGATGAACACCGGGGAAGGGGGACTGTCGCCCTATCATCTGGAAGGCGGCTGTGACATTGTTTTCCAGATCGGCACCGCCAAATTCGGCGTACGCAAGCCCGGAGGGGGATTTGACGAGGAAAAACTGAAGGCCGTTGCCGCACATGAGCAGGTCAAGATGTTTGAAATCAAGCTGAGCCAGGGCGCCAAGCCCGGCAAGGGCGGTATCCTGCCGGGTGTCAAGGTCACCCCGGAAATTGCCGAAATCCGGGGTATCGAGGTGGGCAAGGACGCCATCAGCCCGAACCGTCATCCGGAAATCAAAAGTGTCAGTGATCTTCTGGATATGGTTCATTACGTCCGGGAAGTGACCGGAAAGCCTGTGGGATTCAAAAGTGTTATGGGCCACGAGGGTTTTTACCGGGACCTGTGTGAAGAAATTGCCATGCGCGGCGAAGAAAGCGCACCGGACTTTATCACCGTCGACAGCGCCGATGGCGGTACCGGGGCGGCGCCTATGAGCCTGATTGACAATATGGGTGTGCCGATCCGCGAAAGCCTGCCCCTTCTGGTCGATATCCTCAAGGCCACAGGCCTGCGTCAGAGGATCAGGGTCTGCGCCAGCGGCAAGCTGATCACCCCGTCGGAAGTGGCCTGGGCCTATTGTGCCGGCGCGGACTTTGTCAATTCAGCCCGGGGATATATGTTTGCACTCGGCTGCATCCAGTCTCTCCAGTGCAACAAGAATACCTGTCCCACCGGCATCACCACCCATGACAAGAAACTGCAGTACGGCCTCAACCCGGCAGACAAGGCGGTCCGGGTCTATCATTATGCCAAAAACATGGAAAAGGAAGTGAAGATCATCGCCCACAGTTGCGGTGTCGACAGTCCGCGGCAATTGACCCGGGATCATGCCCGGCTGCGTATGGATAACGGCAAGTCAGTGCTGATGTCGGAACTTTACCCGGAACTGGGCATGGATATTGAATAACGAATTGGGGAACTCTCTTGAATAAATTATATCGCTATTTCCAGATGGGCTGCATGCTGCTGATGTTCACTACTACTGTTGCGGCTAATGGTCAGGACAACCCGGGGACCGCCACGCTAGACGGTGATAAGAATATAGACAACAGTAGCGCGTCGATAGAGAGCTTGATACTACGCTCGGACAACGGGGATGTAGCGGCCCAGTTAGAACTGGCAAAGCTATATGGACATGGGAAAAGGGGGCTGCAAAAGGATCTCGCTAAGGCTGCAGAACTTTATGGAAAGGCCTCTGAGCAGGGCAATCTGGAGGCCCGATTTACGCTTGGCATGATATATGTGACTGGTTCGGGTGTAGAACGTGATCTCGAAAAGGGATTATTACTCAGCAATCAGGTCGCGGAACAGGATGTTAAGTACCGCATAGCGCTTGGAAAAATCTATCTTAAGGGCAATTTTGTACAACAGGATTACGAAAAGGCCCGATACTGGTTCGAAAAAGCTGCCAAAGACGGTTCGCCGGAAGGAATGGCACAACTTGGCGGACTTTACGAAACTGGCCGTGGCGTAGAACAGGACGATACGAAAGCATTTAAATGGTTGCTGAAATCTGCAGAACAGGGGTATCCGCCCGGTGAGTTTGTGGTTGCTCGCTTTTACCAACTTGGACAGCTTGTTCCCCAGAACCTCGGTCTTGCAGTCGAATGGTACAGGAAGGCAGCGGATCAGGGCCTCCCCACTGCCCAGAACATGCTCGGGATGATGTATTTGGCCGGGCAGGGTGTAGGTGTTGATTACAAACAGGCTGAAGGCTGGTTTCTTAAAGCCGATACAGAAGACTTCGCTAATGCCCAGTATAACCTCGGGGTATTGTATAGCCGGGAGGGGACCGGGATACAGGACCTGGAGAAGTCTGTGGAATGGTTAACCAAGGCGGCAAAAAACAAGCACTACATGGCGCAATACAGGCTTGGCCTTGCCTTTGAAAAGGGGAGTGGTGTCGAGCAAGATTTGGTGATGGCCTATTACTGGATTAGTGTGGCGAGGTTTAGTGGCTATAGCAGTTTGTGGGAAACCGCTGACAAACTGGCCAAGAAGATGAAGCCGCACAATTACGAGCGCGCCGAACGAATGGTGGAAGAATGGAAGAGGATCAACAAGGTCAAGTGATGGTTAGTCTGTTTTCGACGGTTTGTCTCAATTGCCGGGCGTTTTATCTGGTTTGACTGTACAGGACTTGTAGTTTTATGCAGAATGTCTCCAAAGAAAACGACAAGATACTGAGTTTCAGGCAATTAAGTAACCGGGTGATATAACCAGACAATGGGGCTTCACAGATTTAAATATTACGACCTGGTGATGGCGGCGTTTGTCACCGTGCTGGTCTGTTCCAACCTGATCGGTCCGGCCAAGGTGGCGTCGCTGGAAGTCTTCGGCGCACCCTTCGTTTTCGGCGCCGGCGTGTTGTTCTTTCCCCTGTCCTATGTGTTCGGTGATATCCTGACGGAAGTTTACGGTTACGCCCGGGCCCGCAAGGTGATCTGGGCGGGCTTTGCCGGTCTGGCGTTCGCCTCTTTCATGAGCTTTGTCGTGGTTGAACTGCCGCCGGCCGAGGGCTGGGGACAGCAGGAAATTTATGCGTCCGTGTTCGGCCAGGTGCCGCGGATTGTTTTTGCCTCGCTCAGCGCCTTTTTCGTCGGTGAAATCGTCAATGCCTATGTGATGGCGAAAATGAAGGTCTGGACCGAAGGGCGGCATCTCTGGACCCGGACTATCGGTTCAACCATTGTCGGGCAGGCGGCGGACAGCCTGATTTTCTATCCGGTGGCTTTCCTGGGGATCTGGAGCACCGATCTTGTGATCCAGGTGATGATCAGCAATTTCCTCCTCAAGGTCGGTTGGGAAGCCGTGTTGACGCCAGTCACCTACCGCATTGTTGCGGCCCTTAAAAAAGCCGAGGGCGTCGATGTCTATGATACGGAAACAAACTTCACCCCCTTCAGCCTGGAGACCACAGACGATGATCCGGAAGAGGAGGCGGAAAAGGCATGAAAAGGCTGCTGTCCCTGCTTTTCCTTATCTGTGTTTTATCGCCTGCATCGCTTCGGGCAGGAGAGACATTCGAAAAATTCAAACTTCAGGCCACCTATCACGCCTATTGGGCCGGGTTTGTGGTCTCCACCATCACGTCGGAGGTCTATCTGGCCAAGGACAGTTACAAGGTAATGGTCTCCTATCAGACCCGGGGCCTGTTGAGCTTTTTCAGCAAGGCGGAAAGCACCACCTATGCCAAGGGACTGATTGATAAAGAGGGTTACCTGCTGCCGCTGGTCTATAAAAAACAGGGACACTGGGGCGACACCCATTACAAGCATGTGCTGGAGCGCGAGCCGGGAAGCGGCGAACCGCTGACCATCGGTATCTATAACGAGGATAAAAAATGGGTGCGGGAGCCGGTACCGGAGAAATTCTGGAACTATGTGGACCCGATGACCTATATGCTCAATCTGTTCACCGAAAACCGGGCCAATATCCAGACCCTGGGTAAGGACAAGAAATATGTCAGCGAACCGGTCTTTGACGGTTCTGCGGCCGTTGAATACAGCTATAATTGTCCGACAGTGGAAAAACTGCCGAAAAACCGTAAATCCCTCTATGAGGGGGACGCTATTGTCTGTGAGTTTACCGAGAAACTTCTGTCCGGAAAAATCCGCGGCAAGCGGGAATATGAAGATAAAAAGGAAAGCTCCGAGCCCCAGATGTTCAAGCTCTGGGTCGTGCCCTGGAAGGACCTGCCTTTTGTCATTCCGGTCAAATCTGAATTTTCCACCGGCTGGGGTACTGTAAACGTCTATCTGTCGCAACTGGACCTGGAGGTCTTCGTTGATGAGGATGAGGCTTCAGCAGACAGGAAAGATGAGAATGATAAAGCCGACAACGATAATCAGGGCCGGAAAGAATTTCTGGACGGCAATCTATAGCTCAACACCTGATCCGTCGCATTTGTAGATACGGGAATCAAGTAACCCTGCCACTCTGTGAACGGCAAGTTCCAGATAGGCCGGGGTCACCAGCAGGTCGAGAAAAACCTGTGTATTCGGATACCAGATCAGGTAGAAACGATCCCAGTTTTCGTCCATCGGGCCAATGAATATATTTTTTACGGCCTCACCGATCAGAAGTCGGGCCCCGATTTTCTCGGCAATGATACTGGCGTTTCTGGCATATCGTTCTTCGAAAGCTTCACGGCCGGAGCAGGGCACGTGATCGCTACCGTCAGGGTAGAAGGCATTTTCCCGGAACCGGACCAGATTGACCATCAGGATCGGCAGGTCGGGATCACCGGAAGTGAACTCTTCTATCTGCTGGTCTGTGGGAAATACATACATGTTTGCGCTCAAATAATACTGTGATGTCCAGGTTCTTGCTTTTTACAGTTTAGCAGATAGAATTTGTCTTGGTATAATGAATTCATTCTAACATTTTATAATTGGGGGATCTAATGACATCGTCTAATCTGTTTGGTCCGGACCAGCCGTCCGGCAATGCACTTCCGGAACAATTCGATATTTGCAAAATTCCAAAGTTCGAACTTTTTAAGCAAAGTTTCGCTCTGCCTTTTTCTGATATGAAGCTTTTACTGTTGTCTGTCGGGGTATTTCTGGTGCCTATGCTGGTTTATTTTGCCGGATTGGTTCTTGCATCGGTGGTAGGACCGATAACCGCGGTTTTGGTTATTCCCCTTTTTATTCTGATGCTCATGGGCATGGGTGGTATCATGAATGAGTGGATACGAAAGGGTTTGGGATTCTCACAGAAATATCCGACAGGAATAAAACGTTTCTACAGCGGCGTATGGGGCAATATCGGACGTTTGATCCTGATAGGGATTATAGGCGGGTTTTCCTCTTTAATCATATTTTTCCTGCTATCTGCAATAATGACTAATTTTATGGGTGTTCACTTGTTTCCCACAGTAGGTGGTAAGCAGGAATTGCAGGTTATATTCAGGCAATTGTTTATATATGGCGCAGTAATGACACTGATTTTTGCGTTTGTTCTCAGTTATATTTTCAGCCGTTTTGGTGTGGATCTTGTCACCGGCGCCATGAATGAGAAAAACAAACTTCAGGCACAGGAGCGGGTGCCCTTTGATGCAAAACTGAAGGGGATTTTTCTGCCGCTATCCGCGACTTACGTTCTGGCCTCCCTTCTGAGTGTCGGGATTTCCATGATCCCCGTAATGATCATGACATGGGAACCGCGAGCTGGTGTTTACCAAAGTCTGGGCGAGGCAGCGATGATAAAGAGCAGCCTGAGCTGGATTATGTTGCCGATCAGCCTGCTTAATATTCTGGTGTCATTTTATATTTTTGCCGTCTTTAGCAGTATGTTTGGCCTTGCTTTTCGCTACCGTTTCGGCCTGACAGACGAAATACTGGAAGCCATTGATCGGAAGTAGCCTATTCAGGCAAATCCAGTTCGCACCAGATCGGGGTATGGTCGGAGGCTTTTTCCTTCCCGCGCGGCTTACGGTCCACATCGCAGGCCTTGAGCCTGTCTGCCGCCTGCGGGGACAGGAGAAGGTGATCGATACGCAGGCCGTTGTCCTTCTGCCAGGCGCCGCCCTGGTAATCCCAGTAGGTATAGTCGTGACCGCTGGGGTGAAAGGCGCGCAGGGCGTCAGTCAGGCCCAGGTTAACAAGGGTCCAGAACCTGTCCCGGCTTTCCGGCATGCACAGGGCATCACTGGCAAAGCGGTCCGGTGCATAGCAATCTTCGTCCTTCGGGCAGACGTTATAGTCACCGCCCAGAACAAAGACCTCTTCGGTTTTCAGGAGTTTCTTCGCCCGTTTGATCAGGCGATCCATCCATTTGAGTTTATAATCGAATTTCTCGCCCGGCACGGGATTGCCGTTGGGCAGGTAGATGGCGGCAACCCGGACGGTGTTGACGGTGGCTTCCAGATAACGGGCCTGTTCGTCACTTTTGTCACCGGGCAGGCCGACCATCACGTCTTCGATCGGGTATTTGGACAGGATGGCAACCCCGTTGTAGGTTTTTTGGCCGTGAGTCTCTACATTGTAACCCAGTTCCTCGATCTCCATGCGGGGGAAATTTTCGTCAACACATTTCAGTTCCTGGAGCAGGACCACATCTGGCTGAAATTCAGACAGCCATTCCACCACCCGGGGCAGTCGTGCCTTGACGGAGTTCACATTCCAGGATGCTATTTTCATGAGTTATCCTAAACGGCGTCTATACAGCGAAAGAGGAGCCACATCCGCAGGCGGCTGTTGCATTGGGGTTTTTGACCACAAACATGGAGCCGGCGAGTTCCTCGACAAAGTCTACTTCAGAGCCGGTCAGATAGAGCAGGGACAGGCCGTCCACCAGCATGGTGACGCCATCCCGTTCGACCACGAGGTCGTCGTCTTTCTGGTCCTTGACCAGATTAAAGTCATACTGGAATCCGGAACAGCCACCGCCATTGACGGCGATGCGGAATTTCAGGTCCGGATTACCTTCCTTCTCGATCAATGTCGAGATCCTTTTTGCGGCACTGGCCGACAGTGTGACCGGTGTATCCAAGTTACCCATAATAGTGTCCTGTTGCCCTGATTTTACATAACTTTTCGAGTTATCCGTTGTTACTATATGTAGGCTTCCTGAAAGAATTGTCAATATTCCAAAAAAAGCGGGAAATTGTCGTAAAAAGTCTGTAAGGTCGTGCAAACAGGGAACAGTAAAGCTTGACGTCATGACTTCAGAATTCAGTCTTTTTAAGCCGCAAATGCAGTATGCCCCCTATGCCTGTCTTGCAGAAACCAGCCGTGGGCGTCTTTATCTGGAAAAGGAAACTGTAACGCGGTCTCCGTTTCAGCGGGATCGGGACCGGATTATCCACTCCAGCGCCTTTCGCCGGCTGAAACACAAGACGCAGGTCTTCGTTTATCATGAGGGGGATTATTACCGGACCAGACTAACCCACTCCATCGAGGTCTCGCAGATTGCCCGTTCCATTGCCCGGGTGCTTGGGTTGAATGAGGAGATCACCGAAGCCCTGTCGCTGGTCCATGACTTTGGCCATACCCCCTTCGGTCATGCCGGGGAGGAGGCACTGGACGATCTGATGAAGCCCCACAGGGGATTTGATCATAATGCCCAGTCCCTGCGCATTGTCACCCGCCTGGAACGGCGCTACGGGGGCTTTGACGGACTAAACCTGACATGGGAAACCCTGGAGGGGCTGGCCAAACATAATGGCCCTCTCTGCCGTGATGACGATATGTCCCATATCCATATTAATTTCCTTGAGTATAACAGGGAACATGATCTGGAATTGCATACCTATGCCAGCCTGGAGGCCCAGGTGGCGGCCATCGCGGATGATATTGCCTACAATAACCACGACATTGCTGACGGCCTCAGGGCCGAACTTTTTACGATGGACGAAATCTGTGAAGTTCCCCTTGTCGCCGAGATTGTCAGGGAAGTGCGTGATACCTATGGCGACCTCGATGAAAGACGGTTTGATCACGAAATCATTCGCCGGCTGATTAACCGCATGGTCAACGACATTCTGACGGAAAGCAGCAGCAGGTTGACGCAGCTCAGGCCCGAAAGTGTGAAGGATGTCCGCCAGGCGGGACGCCGTATGATTGCCTTTTCGGGGGAAATGAAACAGACGGACCGGGAGCTCAAGGTCTTCCTGATGCGCAACATGTATCGCCACTACAAGGTCTGCCGCATGACCAGCAAGGCCAAAAGGGTTGTTCGTGATCTTTTTGCCCTGTATATGGAGGAACCCGAATGTTTACCCGAGAAATGGCAGGAACGCTTGACTGATCTTGACGAACAGGATAGAGCCCGTCATATCGCTGACTTTATTGCCGGCATGACCGATCGCTATGCGCTTATGGAGCATAGAAGGCTTTTTGATATATCGATGTTTGAATTATGAATATTTACAAAAACTTGCAAAATAAAATTAAAGTAATAGTTGAGGGCCTGTCCGCGGCAGGAGATCTGCCGGAAGGGCTTGACCTGTCAAATATGACGCTGGAAAGCCCGCGTGATCCCTCGCACGGTGATATGGCCACCAATGTGGCCATGATCCTGACCAAACAGGCAAAGATGAACCCCCGCCAGATTGCGGAAATGGTGGCGCCGAAAATGGAACAGCTGGAGGAAGTTTCCTCCGTCTCTGTGGCCGGACCGGGCTTTATCAATTTCTATCTGAAGCCGGACTTCATTCTGGCCCAGGTTGGTGCCATTCTGTCCGCCGGGCAGGAATATGGCCGTTCTGACAGTGGCGCACAGGAAAAGGTCAATGTGGAGTATGTTTCCGCAAACCCGACCGGGCCCATGCACGTCGGGCATTGTCGGGGCGCCATTTTTGGCGATGCTCTGGCGTCTCTTCTGGATTTTGCCGGTTTCGACGTCACCAGGGAATATTACATCAATGATGCGGGTTCCCAGATCGATGTGCTGGCCCGTTCCCTTTACCTGCGCTACCGGGAGGCCCTGGGTCATGACATCGGCGAGATTCCACAGGGGCTTTATCCCGGTGACTATCTGGTCGCGCCGGGCAAGGCGCTGGCGGAAGAATGCGGTGATAAATGGCTTGATCGCCCGGAAGAGGACTGGTTGCCGTCTGTGCGTAAATTCGCGACCGATAAAATGATGGAAATGATCCGCGAGGATCTGGCCGTTCTGGGTATTCATCATGATGTATTTTTCTCGGAAAAGACATTGCATGAAAATGGCGGGATTGAGGAAGCGGTTGAGGAACTGCGCAAAAAAGGCCTGATCTATGAAGGTGTGCTCGAGCCGCCTAAAGGCAAGAAACCGGAAGATTGGGAAGAACGTCCCCAGCTTCTGTTCCGGGCCACGGATTTTGGCGATGATATCGACCGTCCCCTGCAGAAATCTGACGGCACCTGGACCTATTTTGCAGCTGATGTGGCCTATCATTACAACAAGGTGGGACGCGGTTTTTATAATATGATCGATGTCTGGGGCGCTGACCACGGCGGTTATGTGAAACGTGTCCAGGCGGCAATCAAGGCGATCACGGACGGCAAGGGTGAACTGGATGTGCGCCTGTGCCAGCTAGTCAACCTGCTGAAGAATGGCCAGCCTTATAAAATGTCAAAACGGGCTGGCACATTTGTCACCCTCAGGGATGTGGTTGATGAAGTCGGCAAGGACGTTGTACGCTTTATCATGCTGACCCGGAAGAATGACGCGGCGCTGGATTTTGATTTTTCAAAGGTGACGGAACAGTCGAAGGATAATCCGGTTTTCTATGTCCAGTATGCCCATGCCCGGGTTCATTCCGTGCTCCGGAAAGCCGGTGAGGTTTTTGACGGGCTTGATGTGACCACGGAAAGTCTTGCCAAGGCGGATATTTCGTTACTAGGTGATGATGCAGAACTGTCCCTGATCAGAAATATGACGGGGTGGCCGCGTCTGGTTGAAAGCGCCGCCCTGGCGCATGAACCGCACCGGATTTCCTTCTATCTTTATGACCTGGCTTCGGAATTCCATGCCCTGTGGAACAAGGGCAATGACAATCCGGGACTCAAGTTTGTGCTGGAGGAAAACCGGGAACTGACTCTGGCGCGCCTGGCCATGATTTCAGCCCTTGCCAATATTGTCGCAACAGGGCTTAATATACTTGGTGTTGAACCGCTCAGGGAAATGTAGACAGACAGACTGGAGTGCCGGAAAGGGGAATAATGATGGCAGAGGAACGGAAGGAAAAATCATCTTGGCTGGAGCCTTTGCCGGAAGAATATGCCGGTGAGGAAAATATGACCAGCCGTCGTATGATTATTGCTGCTATCACGGTTGTTGTGCTGGCGATCTTTGCCGGCGTTATCTGGTACAGTTATATGCAGGGTGCGGACAAGGGACCGGTGCCTGTGGTCCGGGCCGACAAGTCGGTGATTAAGGTCAAGCCGGACGATCCGGGTGGAATGAAAGTTCCCCATCAGGACAAGGAAATATTCGAGCAGGTGGCGGGCGCCGGATCCGAAAAAGAGGAAGTTCTGGGGGCCAGTTCTGAAATCCCCATGGACCGTCCCTCCGTGGATGCACCCGCTGCCGGCGATTTGAATGTGGCGCTGCCGCCCAACCCGCCTGTCGAGGAGGGGGATGCGGAAGCAAAAACCGTCGCCGAGGCAGAACAAGCCGCAGAACAGATTTCCCCGGCAGCTTCGGCGCCGACACCCTCCGTGACGGAGCGCGAAACAGGGGATTTCATGATCCAGCTCGGCGCCTTCAGCCAACTGGCCAGCGCCGAAAAACTCTGGGCTAATTTGGCACAGAAACACGGTGACCTTCTTGCCGGACTGACGCCTGATTACATGGTTGTGGATCTTGGTGAGAAGGGGGTTCTCTATCGGGTGCGCGGCGGCAATATCGAAGATCGTGACGCGGCGGACAGGATCTGTGACCAGCTTAAAAAAGCTGGCCAGGGATGCATGGTGGTTAAAAAATAGATGCCTCGTCCGGTAATAACTGATTGTGACGGCACCAGCCTGACCGAAGAGGAAAAATCCCTGTTCGGTGAACTGAAACCGTTTGGTTTTATTCTTTTCGCCAGAAACTGTGAGAGTCCGGAACAGGTCCGGGCGCTGACTGATGAAATGCGCGAAGTTGTGGGACGTGAGGATATCCCGATCCTGATCGACCAGGAAGGTGGGCGGGTGATCCGGCTTAATCCGGATATCTGGCGAAAGCCGCCGCCGCCAAAGGTCTTTGCAGACCTTTATGATATTGACCCTGACCGTGCTGTCGAAGCCCTGTCCATAAATGCCTTCCTGATTGCTATGGATCTTGCAGAACTGGGAATTACCATAGACTGTTTTCCCTTGCTGGATCTATTGTTTGAGGGTGCCCATAATATTATTGGCGACCGGTCATTCGGCTCTGACCCGGCAAAGGTAATTGCATTGGGGATTGCCGCCTGCGAGGGACTTTTGTCCGGCGGCGTGCTGCCGATGATCAAACATATCCCGGGCCACGGGCGAGCAAAAGTGGACAGTCATGAAGAGCTGCCGGTGGTTGATGCCTCCATCGAAGACCTGCGAAACCTGGATTTCGTTCCCTTCGAGGCCCTGTCGGGGATGGGCTGTGCCATGACGGCCCACGTAACCTATACCGCGATTGATGCTGAACATCCGGCGACCCTGTCGTCAAAACTGATCCGCCAGGTTATCCGCAAGGAAATAGGTTTTTCAGGTGTTCTCTTTTCCGATGATATCAGCATGAAGGCCCTGAGCGGCACCGCCGCGGAAAATGCCAAAGCCGCCTTGCGGGCCGGCTGTGACCTGGTGCTGCATTGTAATGCTTCCCTTGAAGAACGGGAAAAGGTGCTTAAATCCCTGTATGATTTCAACCCGACCAACGAAGCCTGGATAAGGGATGTTCTTGGCCGGCGCCGGATGCCCCGGGAAATTGACAGAAAATCCCTGCAGCTATGGCTCAATGAGGCCCTCGGCGACATGCTGGAAAAACGAGTAAACTAAGTGTCACAGTTTTTTATCACCCTGAGCGTCTGGATCATTCCCCTGTTACTGGCCATTACCATGCATGAGGCAGCCCACGGCTGGGTAGCCTGGAAACTGGGGGATGACACGGCGAAGGTGCAGGGGCGGGTGACCTTTAATCCCCTGGCTCATATAGATCCCTTTGGCACAGTCCTTTTGCCGCTGCTGCTGCTTGTCATGCAGGTACCGTTTTTATTTGGTTATGCCAAGCCTGTGCCGGTTAACTTCCAGCGTCTGAAAAATCCGCGGACCGATATGGTGTGGGTGGCGCTGGCCGGACCTGGGGCCAACATATTGCTGGCTCTGACTGGCGGGCTGTTGCTGAACCTCTATGGTTTTCTGCCGGAATTCATGGCGGAATGGTTTGGCCGCAACCTGGTGAACCTTATTCTGATCAATGCCATTCTGGCTGTTTTTAACATGCTGCCTTTACCACCGCTTGATGGCGGCCGGGTGGCGGTCGGGCTTCTGCCGGCCGGTCTGGCCCGGCCTCTGGCCCGGCTGGAACCTTATGGTATGATGATTCTGATTGGGCTGATTTTCGTTTTACCCATGATCGGGGCACAGTTGGGATTGAATTTCAATCTTGTTTTCGCCATTATAAAGCCCCTGGCTGAATTTATTGAAAGTCTGGCCCACTCGCTTTTTATATTACGAGGGTAAATGACAACCACTGGCGACATCGGTTTTTACGATCAGACTGACCCTGCTTCTGCGGCGTCAGACAGGGATGAAACCGAGCGCCTTCTTCTGGATATCAAGGGCTTTGAAGGCCCGCTTGATGTTTTGTTGTCTCTATCCCGGACCCAAAAGGTCGATCTCAAGCAAATCTCCATTCTGGAACTGGTAGAACAGTATCTGGTCTTTATTACCGAAGCCACGCGCCTGCGACTGGAAGTGGCGGCGGATTATCTGGTAATGGCCGCCTGGCTGGCCTACCTCAAATCCCGGCTTCTTCTTCCGGTGGAGGAAAATGACGAGGATATTTCGGCGGATGAGCTGGCAGCGCGACTGACCTATCAGTTGCAGCGGCTGGAAGCCATGCGGGAGGCCGCAGCCAAACTGATGTCCCGGGACCAGCTGGGACGGGATGTCTTTGCGCGGGGGGCGCCCGAGCCCGTCCATGTCACAAGAAATGCCAGTTATGAACTCAGCTTTTATGAGTTGTTGAAGGGATATGCTGAACACAAGATACGAAAATCCGTCTCCGATATCAGGATTCACAAACGCGAAGTCTTTACCCTTGATCAGGCCCTCGAGCGCCTTGGCGATATGATCGGCCTGACACTCGACTGGACATCACTGGAAGCCTTCCTGCCACCGGACCTGAAGAGCGGGGAGATGATCAAATCTGCCAAAGCCTCCCTGTTTACCGCAACGCTGGAGATGGCGCGGCAGGGCAAGGCGGAGATCGTACAGAAGCAGATATTCGGACCGCTGCTCATTCGCAGCAGGAGCAGGGAGGACTGATGGAAAAACCGGAACAGATCAGGATTATCGAGGCACTGCTGTTTGCCAGCGACAGACCTCTTTCAGCCATTGCCCTGGCTGAATGTTTGCCGGAGGGCGCCAATGTCGAGCAACTATTGGCCGAAGTCAGAGAACATTACAGCCGGCGGGGTGTCAATCTTGTCGAGGTTGCCGGCAAATGGATGTTCCAGACCGCGCCGGATCTTGCCTTCCTGCTGCGCAAGGAAGTGGATGAAGAGCGCCGACTGTCCCGTGCCGCCATCGAAACCCTGGCCATTGTTGCCTATCATCAGCCGGTAACCAGGGCGGATATCGAGGAAATTCGCGGTGTCTCCATGAGCAAGGGGACCCTTGACGTACTGATGGAGGCAAACTGGGTACGTATGATGGGCCGACGCCGCACACCCGGACGCCCCATGACATATGGTACATCGGATCATTTTCTGGTTCATTTCGGCCTGGAAAGCGTCAAGGACCTGCCGGGGCTGTCCGAATTGAAGGCTGCCGGGTTCCTCGACAATGTCAACACGTCACGGCTCAATCTGCTGGAAGAAACGAAACCTACCGAGGAACAGCCGGAACTGCCCAATTCCTGACCGGGTCCGGTTTATTCGATGACAATTCGGGGGCACCGCATTTTTTTGTTGCTTTCCGGCAAGTTTTTATTGATTTTGAGCGCCAGCACCCTAGCTATAGAAGTCAGGGAACAGGTGCATTAGGAGAACAGGCATGGGTTTAAGTATTTGGCAGATTTTGCTGGTTGCCGTTTTGGCGATCCTTCTTTTCGGTCGGGGGCGCATTTCCGATCTGATGGGGGACGTGGCCAAGGGGATCAAAAGTTTCAAAAAAGGCATGGCCGAGGAGGAGGACGAAAACAACACACCCGAGCCTCCCAAGGTGATTGACCAGAAATCTGAGAAAGTCGTGTCCGAAAAAACATCGGAAAAATCTGAAAATAAATAATTTCCGGGAATTTTCCAATGTTCGATATCGGCATGTTCGAAATGTTTGTGATTGTCGTTCTGGCAATCATTGTTGTGGGCCCGCGGGACCTGCCTAAAATGTTGCGGACTGTCGGTCAGATGGTTCGAAAGGTCAAGGAACTCGGTCAGGAATTTCAGACCGGTATCAAACAGATTGCCGATGAGGTTGAACTGGAAGAAGTCACGCGAAAACTGAATGAAGCAGGGAATATCCCGCTGGAACCTGAAAATACAAAACCTGATATTGTCGAGGAGGAGGAAGAGCCCGCAAATTCCGACACCGGAAAAGAGGCTGCTGAAAAAGTTGCTGCAGCCGACAATGACGATGTAAAGGGGCCGGTATCGTGAGTGACGAACAGGCGCAGGAAATGGATCACAGTGCAGCGCCGCTGATTGAACATCTGATTGAGCTCCGACAGCGCCTGATCTGGAGTGTGGTGTATCTTCTGATAGGCTTCGGCGTGTGCTATATCTATGTCGAGGAAATATACACCTTTCTCGCCCAGCCTTTTGTGGATGTGGCCGTCAGGAACGGGCAGAGTCCCGATATGATCGCGATCGGCATTCATGAGCAGTTCTTCGTTTATCTGAAGATCGCCTTTTTTGCGTCTTTCTGTCTGACGTTCCCTCTGATTTCCATACAGGTGTGGAAGTTTGTTGCGCCGGGTCTGTATCGGAACGAGAAAAAGGCCTTTCTGCCGTTTCTGGTTGGTACTCCGGTGTTGTTTGCCCTCGGGGCATCGCTTTCCTATTTTGTGGTTATTCCGCTGGCCTGGAATTTTTTCATGTCTTTCCAGATTTCCGCCAATCATGCAGCCGACGTCGCTGGCGCCGTAGGGGCTGCGGTAGAACATCCGCTGGCCAGGTTGTCAGTGACGGTCATGCCGTCGGTGAAGGAATACTGGTCTCTGGTCATGACAATGATTTTGGCGTTCGGTTTCACATTTGAGCTCCCGATCCTGCTTCTGCTGCTGGCCCGGGTTGGCATCGTGACAGCGCCCGGACTGGCGAAATCCCGGAAGTATGTAGTTGTCGGCGCCTTTGCCTTTGCCGCGATTATGACGCCGCCAGATTTTATTAGCCAAATTATGCTTGGTGTTCCGATCCTGCTTTTGTATGAATTGTCGATTATCGCCATCAGGTTAACGATCAAGGAAAAAGAGAATGTTTGATATCAAGGCAATCCGGGAGAATCCGGAGGCGTTTGATAAGGGGTGGAAAAAACGTGGTCTTGCACCGCAGGCTGCTGAAATATTGGCTCTGGATGGAAAATGGCGTTCCAAGCAGACTGAGCTGCAGCAAGCGCAAAGCAGGCGGAACGAGGCGTCAAAAGCCATCGGAATGGCAAAATCGAAGGGCGAGGATGCCGATGACTTGGTCAAAGAAGTAACTCGTTTGAAGTTCATACTAGTGGGATTAGAACAAGAAGTTCGAGACCTAGAAGATGAATTAAAAGATCGCCTGTCACGGCTGGATAACATCCCGGCGGATGACGTGCCTCTTGGCGAAAGTGAAGATGACAACCTGGAAGTTCGTAAATGGGGTGACCTTCCCGAGTTTGACTTTGAACCGAAGCAGCATTTTGAGCTTGGTGAAAACCTGGGACAGATGGACTTTGAGGGGGCAGCCCGCATGTCGGGTTCGCGCTTTGTTATATTGCGCAGCGATCTGGCGCGCCTGGAGCGCGCTCTGGCGGCCTTTATGCTGGACCTGCACACAGGTGAATATGGTTACGAGGAAGTCTCTCCGCCGGCTCTTGTACGGGACCAGGCGCTATACGGCACAAGCCAGTTGCCCAAGTTCGAAGAAGACATGTTCAAAATGGACACTGGTCACTATCTGATCTCCACCGGTGAAATCCCGCTGACCAATATGGTCAGGGAGGAAATCCTGGAGGAAGAAAGCCTGCCGCTACGCTTTACAGCGCTGACACCCTGTTTCCGGTCGGAAGCGGGTTCTGCAGGCAAGGACACCCGTGGCATGATCCGTCTGCATCAGTTCCAGAAAGTGGAAATGGTCAGCATCACCTCGCCGGAACAGTCCTGGGACGAGCTTGAGCGCATGACCGGGATAGCCGAAGAAGTACTGCGTCGCCTTAAGCTGCCGTACCGGGTTTTGGCCCTGTGCACCGGGGATATGGGATTTGCCGCCCGCAAGACCTATGACCTGGAAGTCTGGCTGCCTGGACAGGAAAGCTATCGGGAGATTTCAAGCTGTTCCAATACCGGCGATTTTCAGGCCCGGCGCATGAACACCCGCTGCCGACCGAAAGGCGAGAAACGCACGCGGTTTGTCCATACCCTGAACGGGTCCGGCCTGGCTGTCGGGCGGACTCTGGTGGCGGTGCTGGAAAATTACCAACAGGCTGACGGCTCAATAAAAATTCCGGAAGTGCTCCGGCCTTATATGCGAGGTCAGGAAGTGATCAAAAACTCATGATGAAACCTGACCCCCGCAGAATTCTGGTTACCAATGATGACGGCATTAATGCGCCGGGACTGGAGATCCTGGAAAGGATCGCCCGCGAACTGAGCGACGATGTCTGGACCGTGGCGCCGGAAGTAGAGCAGAGCGGCAAGGGTCATGCCCTGACCCTGACCGAACCGCTGCGTTTCCGGCAACTGTCGGAGCGCAGGTTTGCCGTGACAGGCACCCCGACCGACTGTGTGATGCTGGCCACCCACAGTATTATTCAGGGTGACAAACCAACATTACTTCTGTCCGGCATTAACCGGGGGGGCAACCTGGCGGAAGACATGACCTATTCCGGCACTATTGCGGCGGCCATGGAAGGGACCATCTGCGGCATCCCGTCCATTGCAATCAGCCAGGATGTCGACAAAAGCAACCGCAAGGACCCGTTTCCCGTTGCAGAAAAATATGCGCTTGATGTGGTTCGCAAGATTCTGACCCAGAGCTGGGAAAACGGCATCCTGATGAATGTAAATTTCCCGACTGACGTCAACAATGTCATGGGAATTAGGGCGACTCATCAGGGATTCCGGGATGAGGCAGAATTGTTCATCAACGAACGGGAAGATCTTCGCGGGCATAATTATTACTGGATCGGGTTTCGCCGGGCATATGGAACACCCCTGGAAGCCACGGACCTGGAAGCCATGCAGGAAAATTATATATCCGTCACCCCCCTGCATCTGGACCTCACACATTATACGACGTATAACAATCTGAGAAAGAATATTGATCAGGATTTCTGATGTCTGAGCCTCTCGAAGAAAAGAAACAACAGCTTCTGAATATTCTCCGAATGGAGGGTATCCACGATGAGAATGTTCTTGCCGCAATTGGTGCTGTGAAGCGGGAAAAATTCATCCCCGACTACCTGCGCCAGCAAGCCTATGAAAATGCCGCCCTGCCTATCGAAAGCGGCCAGACCATAAGCCAGCCCTATATTGTGGCCTATATGACCCAGGAACTGAAAGTCGACAACAAGATGAAGGTTCTGGAGGTTGGCACTGGATCAGGATATCAGGGGGCCGTTCTGTCCAGGCTCTGTCGTCGGCTGTTTACAGTCGAGCGCCATTTGCCGCTGATGCAGAGGGCGGAAGCGTTATTCAAGGAACTGGGACTTCTGAATATCACGACACTTTTCGGTGACGGCATGAAAGGCTGGCCGGAGCAGGCGCCCTTTGATCGTATTATGGTCACGGCGGCAGCAGACAAGGTGCCCGAGAAACTGCTGGAACAATTAAAGGAAGATGGCGGAATCATGGTCATTCCCATTGGCGCCCAGGAAGAAACCCAGCATATTTACCGGATAACCCGTCAGGGTGACGATTTTGAAACCGAGGTTCTGCTGCCGGTCAAGTTTGTACCGTTGCTTGGCGGAATTGTACATGATTCCTGAAGCATATTGATCTTGGGGCGACGAGTTTCTACTATTCGACTTATGATCGACACTCGTCTGAAATCTATTTTCTTCATCACCGGAAGCATCTTTGCTTCCCTTCTCCTTGCTGCTTGTCAGGAAGGCCATCCCTATCAGATGGGCTATAAAAACAGTCCTCCGAGCTGGACGGAAAAAAATACACCTTATCCCATACCGGAACCGCGCAGCAAACCGAAGGCGCCACAGCGTTTTGTGGCAATTCCCGAAAATACACCTGATGTACAGGTTAACCTGTCGGGCAAGACCGCGAAGGTTAGAAAAGGCGATACGGTTTATGCCATTTCCCGCCGATACGGGGTTACGGTGCGCCAGTTGATTTCACATAATCGCCTGAAGGCGCCTTATCTGCTGCGTCCGGGCCAGCAATTGGCCCTGCCGGTTGCCGGACATCATATCGTCCGGAAGGGAGATACTGTCTATAGCATCTCCCGTCACTACCGGGTGGATATGACCGAACTTGCGCGTTTAAACAAACTGCAGAAGCCCTATATGCTTCGTGTCGGGCAGAAACTGAATGTACCGGGTAATGGGGCGACAGGCAGCAATCCAATAAAGATCGCAATTCCATCACCGCCACCAACCAGCGGGCAGGGTTTCCTGTGGCCGGTCAGCGGCAGGGTGATTTCCGGTTTCGGTCCCAAATCCCTGGGATTGCATAATGACGGTATAAATATCGCCGCCCGATATGGCGAGACGGTGCGGGCGGCTGAAGCCGGCGTTGTGGTTCATGCGGATTCCAGGCTCAAGGGATATGGCGGCCTGATTTTGATTCAGCATGAAGGCGGCTGGATGACGGCTTATGCCCATAATTCCAGGATTCTGGTGAAGAAAGGGCAAAAGATCAGCCGGGGGCAGGCCATTGCAGAGGTCGGAAAAAGCGGCCGGGTGACGTCGCCGCAGCTGCATTTCGAACTGCGAAAGGGAAACCAGGCCGTCAATCCGGAAAAATACTTGAAAATATGATATGGTTCAGCACGTCCGTTGAACGAAAAAATCTGAAAAGGATCAAAGAATGAAATCTGTGGGGAAACTGTTATTTGTGTTTGTGACCGTGGCGATAACATCCGGCGCCGGGCTCGAACCTTTACCGGGCAGGATTGCGGATCATTATGAGACTGAAAAGGGCGCCATTGAAGTCGAGGTCATTGCAAGTGGTCTGGAATTTCCCTGGGCAATAGCTTTTCTGCCTGACGGCTCGGCTCTGGTGACTGAAAAACCCGGAACTTTGCGTCATGTTAACGGTCACAAGGTTTCCGCACCCGTGAAAGGCGTCCCGAAGGTCCATTATGACCGCCAGGGCGGACTTCTGGATGTGGTGGTGGATCCGGATTTCGGTAAAAACCAGACCATATTTTTCACTTATGCCGAACCGAATGAAGACGGGACCATAGCTGGCACAGCCGTGGCCCGGGCCCGGTTGGTTCTGGGTTCAACTCCGCACCTGGAAGACCTCAAGGTTATATTTTCGCTGCCAAAGAAAAGCGAACTCTCCGTCCATTTCGGCTCCAGAATTGTTTTTGCCGATGACGGCACCCTGTTTGTGACCATTGGCGACCGATATATCTCGGAGGAAAAAGGAATTGGCATGAGGGCCCAGGACCCGTTTGATCCGGCAGGTTCTGTGATACGCATCAACAAGGATGGTTCAATTCCGGCAGATAACCCCTATGCCGACGGCAAATCCGCTCATCCGGCCGTCTGGTCCATCGGCCACCGTAATCCCCAGGGGGCCGTCTGGAACAAACAGACCAATTCCCTGTGGACGGTTGCCCATGCCGCCCGGGGCGGGGACGAGATCAATCACCCGGAAGCCGGTAAGAACTATGGCTGGCCGATCATTACCTACGGGGTGAATTATAACGGGGAAAAGATCGGCATCGGCACCCACAAGGAAGGTATGGAACAGCCGGTATATTACTGGGATCCCTCCATCGCGCCGTCCGGGATGGTTTATTATGACGGCAAGGCGTTCCCCGACTGGCAGGGTAACCTGCTTGTTGGTGCCCTGAAGGATGAAATGATCGTAAGGCTTGAGCTGAAGGACGGCAAAGTTGTCCACGAAGAGCGGATGCTGCAGAGCAAATATGGACGTATCCGTGACGTGCGTCAGGGCCCGGACGGTTATCTCTATTTTGTCAACGACGTACGCAAAGGCAAGCTGTTGCGTATCAGGCCTGCCGGAAACTAGTCCAGGCTTACGCCCTTCCGTCCGGCCAGGTCCTGTATATATTGCCAGGCCACACGGCCGGAGCGGGAGCCGCGGGTTGTCGCCCACTCCTTGGCTTCGGCATGGGCGGCGTCCTTGTCGGTGGGGATTTTATAATGGTCGATATAGCTGTCGACCATGCGCAGGAAGACTTCCTGCGGGCAGCTGTGAAACCCGAGCCACAGGCCGAACCGGTCGGACAGGGAGACTTTTTCCTCAACGGCTTCCGAGGGATTGATGGCCGTCCCGCGTTCATTCTCCATCATGCTTCTTGCCATCAGGTGCCGCCGGTTCGATGTGGCGTAGAAGATCACGTTTTTCGGCCGCCCCTCGATGCCGCCTTCAAGAACGGCCTTCAGGGATTTGTAGGTGCTGTCTTCTCCGTCGAAGGATAAATCGTCGCAGAAAAGAATGACCTGCCGGCCGCTGTTGCGGATGATTTCCAGAAGGCGGGGCAGGGTCGGGATATCCTCCCGGTGAATTTCCACAAGGGCAAGTTTTTTCTCGAGGGTTTTGTTTAGTTCCGCATGCAGAGCCTTGACCAGCGAGCTTTTCCCCATGCCGCGTGCGCCCCACAAGAGGGCGTTGTTGGCCGGCAGCCCCTGGGCAAACTGTTCGGTATTGCGCCTCAGGATATCACAGACATGATCTATGCCCTTAAGCAGATCCAGATTTATATGATTGACGTTGACGATTCTCTGCAGCCGGTCAGGCTCAGTCTGCCAGACAAATGCAGCGCCCTCATTAAGGCCGACACGGCCGGTTTTTTTGGGGGCCATCCGGTCCAGAGCATCTGCGATCCGGTTGAGCAGGGGAAGAATATCTTTATCGTCAGTCATTTCTCTCATCCTTGATTAAAACTGCTGTAGCATAGAAAAGCACCCAGTCAAATAATTTCCGCCTTGTTTTTTGACGGGGGTCACCCTATATCGGACTGAAGATTGAAAAAAAAAGCAGGGACGTTATAGTGCCTGCATCCAATAAGACAAAAGGGAAGTCAAAATGTTGATATCTACTGCATACGCACAGGACGCGGCAGCCGGCGGCGATCCGATCATGAGCTTTCTCCCCCTGATCCTGATCTTTGTTGTTTTCTATTTCCTGCTGATCCGTCCCCAGCAGAAACGGGCCAAGGAACATAAACAGCTTGTCGAAGGTCTGCGCCGCGGTGATGTAGTGGTTACTTCGGGTGGCCTGATCGGTAAAATCGCCAGGGTAATCGACGACAATGAAGTCGAAGTGGAAATTGCCAAGGATGTGAAAGTCAAAGTCATGCGCAGCATGATCGCGACGGTCCAGGGCAAACCTGAACCTGCCAACGACACTGAGAAAAAATAAACAGACGGGATAAACCCATGCTGAACTTTCCCCGCTGGAAGGTCGTACTCATTAGCCTTGTATCATTATTGGGGATACTGGCGGCCGTACCCAACTTTATGACGGAAGAACAGGCAGCGGCGCTGCCCTCTTTCCTGCCAAGCAAACAGGTAACTCTTGGGCTTGACCTGCAGGGTGGGGCGCACCTTCTGGTGGAAGTGCAGGCGGACACCATACTGGAAGATCGCCTTCAGGACAAAAGCGACGAAGTCAAGGATGCCCTGAGTACGGAAAAGATCCGTCACCGTCGACGTGTCCGTGATGGCAAGATTATCGTGACCCTGAATAACCCGGCGGAACATGAGCGGGCGGTATCCCTGATCAACAGCGAAGCCAAGAATACAATCGGTGCCTCTATGACATCCATAGGATCAGACGATATTCTGGTCACTGATCTGGGCAACGGCATCATTGAAGTGAGCCAGACCGAGGCGGCGATTAAGGAATACAAGCGGCTGACCGTGGCCCAGTCCGTGGAAATCGTTCGGCGCCGTATCGATGAAATGGGCACCAAGGAACCCTCGATCCAGCAAAACGGGACGGACCGGATATTGATCCAGGTGCCGGGCATCGATGATCCCCAGAAACTGAAAGAAATCCTGGGAAAAACCGCCAAAATGGAATTCCGTCTGGTGGACCAGTCTGTCAGCCCCGATGATATCGCCCGTGGTCGAGTGCCACCGGGGACAGAAATTGTGCCCGCCTCAGATGAGGACGTCGCCGCCGGTGCACCGCCCTATGCAGTGCGCAAGCGGGTTATCCTGTCCGGTGAAAACCTGGTGGATGCGAGCCTCGGTTACGACCAGAACGGCCAACCGGCGGTGAGCTTCCGCTTTGACAGTGCCGGAGGCAAAAAATTTGCTGATACAACCCGCAAGAATGTCGGCAAGCCTTTTGCCATCGTGCTGGATAACAAGGTGATCAGCGCACCCCGTATCAACAGCCCGATCCTGGGCGGATCCGGTATCATTACCGGTAATTTCACTATCGAGAGCGCCAATGAACTGGCGTTGCTGCTCCGGGCCGGCGCCCTTCCGGCACCATTGAAAATTCTGGAAGAACGGACTGTAGGTCCGGATCTGGGTGCTGATTCTATTGCTGCCGGTGAAGTTGCCGCCATGATCGGTCTTGCGGCGGTGATGATCTATATCCTGATCTCCTATGGCTTCTTTGGCGTCGTGGCCAACGTGACCCTGGTGGTCAACATTTTCATGATCCTTGGTGTGCTTTCAACACTTGGGGCGACACTGACCCTGCCGGGTATTGCCGGGATTGTTCTGACCATCGGTATGGCCGTGGATGCCAACGTGTTGATTTTCGAGCGTATCCGGGAGGAAATCCGTGCCGGACGAGGGGCGCTTGCCGCCCTTGAACAGGGGTATGCCCGTGCTCTCAGCACGATCCTGGATGCCAATGTGACGACCTTGATTGCTGCCCTGATCCTGTTCCAGTTTGGGTCCGGACCAGTCAAAGGCTTTGCCGTTACCCTGGCCTGCGGTATCTTTACGTCTGTTTTTACAGCGGTCAGCCTGAGCCGTTTGATCCTTGCCACATGGGCCCGCAAGCGGCGTCCTGAAACGCTGAAGCTATAGAGGGAGCCTGAGAATGTTACTGAAACTGGTTCCAGAGAAAACCAATGTCAAATTTGTGAATTACCGGATGCTGGCCTTTGCCATGTCTCTTGCCCTGGTAATTGCCTCCATCGCCCTGTTTTTTACCCACGGGTTGAGTTACGGCATTGACTTCAAAGGCGGCGTGCTTATGGAGATCAAGACCGAACAAAAGGCCGACCTGGCGGCGATCCGACAGTCGGTCGGCGACCTTGGTATGGGGACGCCGGTGGTTCAGGAATTCGGTGCCGACACAGATGTGTTGATCCGCCTGGAGTACCAGGACAACAAGTCGCTTGAGGATATTGTGAAAGAGGTCAAGCAAAGCCTCGATCAGAATATCGACGGCGAGGTCAGCTTTCGACGGACGGAAACTGTTGGGCCAAAGGTCTCCGGCGAACTCGTTGAGGATGGCATTCTTTCGGTATCCCTGGCGGTGCTGGCGGTGCTGGTCTATATCTGGTTTCGCTTTGAATGGCAGTTTGGTCTGGGGGCCGTGATTGCCCTGGTGCATGACGTTTTACTCACCATTGGCCTGTTCTCCTTTATCGAAATGGAATTCAACCTGTCGATTATTGCGGCGATCCTGACCATTGTCGGTTATTCCCTCAATGATACGGTGGTCGTTTATGACCGGGTGCGGGAGAACCTGCGTAAATACCGCAAAATGGAAATGCTGGACCTGCTGAACCTGAGCCTGAACGAAACCCTGTCGCGGACAATCATGACGTCGGTGACAACCCTTCTGGCCCTGGCAGCGCTGTTCTATTTTGGCGGCGAAAACATCCATGGCTTTACCGCTGCCATGATCTGGGGCGTGTTTGTTGGAACCTATTCTTCAGTCTTTATTGCCTGTCCGGTCCTGCTGTGGTTTGAGATGCGCCGGGAACCGGACAGCGAGATCCCGGAAGGCATGGAAGTTCTGCCGCCTGAAAAGGGGTAATACTGCCCGATGAAATTTGAAGAGGCAAAAACCCAGTCCGAAACAAGCATTTCTGCCTACGGCAACGGCGGGTTCCGGATTGGCGAAGACCTTCGTGTGGAGGGTTCGGTTCTTCTGACGCCGCAAGGCTATTATCCCTGGGATGTAACCTCAAAGGAACAGATGAGCACAGAATCTTTTGCACGCATCATCGAAATGAGTGAAGACCTGGAGCTTTTGATCCTGGGAATGGGCGAGAATATGGCTTTCCTGAAGCGTGATCTTAGAAGCCATCTGGAAAGCCACGACATAGGTGTCGAAGTGATGGCTACCGGTGCGGCAGCACGGACCTATAACGTACTTCTTCTGGAGGGGCGACGGGTGGCGGCGGCCCTGATTGCGGTCTGAATTCGTCACTAAAAAAGGCCGGTAAAACCGGCCTTTTCCAATTTCATAATGAATCTTATGTCTTATCCCAGTCCCACTGAATTCTGATAAGAAATCATGCTGAACAACATGGGGATGGACAGCAATGTGTTGGTGCGGGAGAACAACATCGCCCGGCGGCCGGCTTTCGGTTTGGCGTCCGCCTCTGCCTCCACAATACCCAGCGCTATTTTCTGATTTGGCCAGATGATGAACCAGACGTTGAAAGCCATGATCAGGCCGAACCACATGCCGAAACCGATGTCAGGCTGTTTCAGCGTCAGGGCTTCTACCAGATAGCCGTTCATCCAGGCCAGCAGGAGACCAAAGACTATGGTGCTTAATGCACCCCAGCGGAACCAGAACAGGGCCTCTGGCGCAATGACTTTGCTGATGGCCGGTTTCTGTTCGTCGGGAATTTTCGACATGCTCGGGATCTGAATGAAATTAAAATACCAGAGGATGCCGATCCACATCACACCGCTGAGAACATGGAGATATCTTACGAGAAAAAGTCCGAATTCATGTGTCATGATATTTGCTCCCCTATTATCTATTTCATCATGTCGGAGACAGCTTTCGCGGCGTCCGGCTGATCTCTGTTTTCAAGGTAGTTTGTTGCAAATACCATAATGATGGTAAGTACAATGCCCGCGACAATTGTCAGCGGCAAGGATTCAAGTATTTTGCTCATTTTGTTTTTAGTCCCTATATTTTTGATTCCGCCCATAATACTCCGGGGAAATCTCCCTCTATCCCTTCTCAGGATGGGATAAGGTTAACAGTTTCGTAACGTTTCGTCAAAAAACGTTTTTTCCGGTTGGTTAGACTTGTTCTGAAGAACAAATTGCGGCATGAAAGAGAAAATTCAGAGCCAGGGTATGACAACACAGAAAAATACTTTCGGATATTGTGCGGAACAGGTCAGGCGTCAGGACCATGACAGGTTCCTGACGGTTTTATTTGCACCGCAGGAATTACGTGACGATCTTTTCGCCCTGTATGCCTTTAATCAGGAACTGGCGAGAATAAGGGAGACGGTTTCCGAGCCTGTGCTCGGAGAAATCCGGCTGCAATGGTGGCGGGAAGCCATTGATGAAATCTACGATGGCGCGCCGCGAAAACATGAAGTGGTTGACGCTCTGGCGAAAGCGGTCAGGACGCATAACCTTCCGAGGGAAATATTTCATCAGATCATTGAAAGCCGGGGGCAGGATATCTATGACGAGAATCCACAGAATCTGGGTGAGCTGATTGATTATCTCAGGGGTACGTCCGGCAATATCGCCCGGCTTGCAGCACAGGTTCTTGCCGACGGCGATACTGACCTGGGACAAAAGGCGGAAGACAGCGGGGTCGCCTGGGGATTGACCGGCATCGTGCGCGCCGTACCTTATCATCTGTCCCTGAGGAAAGTATTTCTGCCCGCAGACCGCATGGAGAAATATGGACTGTCACGGGACATGCTTGCCTCACCGGAAAGCCGTGGCCCCCTGGGCAGTGTCACCGGTGAACTCTGTGAACAGGCGACTATCTTGCTCCGGGAGATGCGGAGTGAGCGAAAAGATATCCCGTCAAGGGCCCATTCCCTGTTTTTGCTTAACTCCCTGTCGCGTAGTTATCTCAAAAGCCTGAAGAAGGCGGATTACAGTCCGTTCAATCTGCAGGAAAAGTCCGATGCCTTTTCCCGTCAGTGCCGCCTGATGCTTGATGCTTTTCTAAAGCGAGTCTAGCCAGGTCTGCAGATCGCGGAGCGCCCGGGCAGACTTCATCGGCTTGCGCTCGCTCTTTTTCAGCTTGCGGCCGTTGACCCGGTTGCTTTCCAGCGGCGGCATGATGCCAAAATTGATATTCATCGGCTGGAAGGTTTTCTGCTCCGGAAGTCCCGGGATATGGCCGCCGGTGATATGATTGATCAATGACCCGAAGGCGGTTGTGACCGGTGGCGATGTTATCGCCTGTCCCAGGCGCTCGGCGGCGGCGAAACGTCCCGCCATCAGCCCCATGGCGGCACTTTCCACATAACCTTCCACACCGGTCATTTGCCCGGCGAACCGAAGCCGCGGCATTTTCTTCAGGCGCAACTGATCATCCAGAAGTTCGGGGCTGTTGATAAATGTGTTCCTGTGCAGACCGCCCAGTCGGGCGAATTCCGCCTTTTCAAGGCCGGGGATTTTCCGGAAGACCTCTATCTGGGCCGCATATTTCAGTTTGGTCTGGAAACCGACAATATTATACAGTGTGCCCAGAGTATTATCCTGGCGCAACTGAACAACTGCATAGGGCCTTTCTTCGGAATGAGGGTTGTGCAGGCCCACAGGTTTCAGCGGGCCGAAGCTCAGGGTCTGGCGGCCACGTTCGGCCATGACTTCGATGGGCATGCAGCCTTCAAAATAGGGAGTATCCTTCTCCCACTGTTTGAAATCTGCCTTGTCGCCATCCACAAGATCATCAATCAGCTCATTATATTGCTCTTCACTCAGGGGGCAATTGATATAGTCTGCTCCTTCACCCTTGTCATAACGGGACTGGAACCAGGCCTTGCTGAAATCGATGCTGTCCTTGTAGACAATAGGCGCAATGGCATCGAAAAAGGCGAGGGAATCCTCTCCCGTCAGCTCAAGTATGGCGTTTGCCATTTTTTCCGAAGTGAGAGGGCCTGTGGCAATGATCACATTGTCCCAGTCCGCCGGCGGGATGGCCTGGACTTCCTCTCTTTTCAGCGTGAAGAGCGGGTGACTGGCGAGCTTGTTTTCCACATAACGGCTGAATTCTTCCCGGTCAACGGCGAGGGCGCTGCCGGCGGGGACTTTTGTGGCTGCCGCAGCTTCCATGATAAGGCTGTTGCAGCGGCGCATTTCTTCATGCAAAAGGCCGACAGCATTGTTTTCATGGTCATCAGAACGAAAACTGTTGGAACAAACCAGTTCGGCCAGACCATCGGTCTGGTGGGCGTCAGTATTCACGCTTGGACGCATTTCATGCAGGATTACAGGCACGTTGGTCTGCAGAATCTGCCAGGCTGCTTCAGAACCCGCCATGCCGCCGCCAATGATATGAACCGGTTTAATCTTGTATGTCATGAAAAATCCTTTTCTCCCGCGCTACATAGCACCGGAAGAAAAGGATGAAAAGGGCTTTTAGCTTTAGTTTCCTTTAAGGAGGTTCCGTATATCTTCAGAAAGTTTCTTGGCCATTTCATTAAGTTCCTGGGCTGCGGCCTGAAGCTCCTGGGAAGAAGTGCCGGTTTGCCCGATGATCTGGGTGATTTCACTGAGGTTCACAGACATGTTTTCTGATCGTCCGGCTTCCTGCTGGATGTTACGGCTGATTTCCGCAGTGGCGCCGCTTTGTTCATTCACGGCGTCATTGATAGCGCTGCAGGCATCACTAACCGTCTGAATGATGTCGGAAATTTTCAAAATGGCGTCCACAGATTTCTGGCTCGAATTCTGAATTTCCTCGACCCGGGTGGTGATATCCGTGGTGGCCTGGGTGGTCTGGGTGGCCAGGTTCTTGACTTCGGAGGCAACGACCGAAAAGCCCTTGCCTGCTTCACCGGCCCGGGCGGCCTCGATGGTGGCGTTCAGGGCCAGCAGGTTGGTCTGGCTGGCGATATCCTCGATCAGCTTGATCACGGAGCCGATTTCGCCGGCCGAGACGTCAAGGGTTTTAATGGTTTCCGAGGTGGTCTGGCTCTGTTCCACTGCCTGGCCGATGACTGACATGGAATGATTGATTTGTCGCTGGATTTCGGAAATATTAGCTGTCATTTCCTCGGTCGCGGCGGCGACATTCTTGACACTTGCGGAAGTTTGCTCCGCCTCGCTGGCGGCCTGGGACGCTTTCTCCTGGGCAGTGTCTGCCTGCTTGTTAAGCTGTTCCGACGTCATGGTAAGCTGGGTCGCAGCGGCTGAGACCTGTGACGAAATACTTTCCACTTCCTTTTCCACAACAGCCTGGGCGGTAATGATGTCCCAGGACAGCATGATACGACGATAATTCCCGCCTTTGCCATATATCGGATAGACCCGAAGCATCAGGGTTTCATCGCCCAGTTGTATGCGCGCCTCATGGGGCAGGTTGCTGGGATCGGCAAGAATATGTCGTTGCACTTCCGGCTTCTTGTGGAAAATGTCGATGGAGTTGCCGAGGATCTGGCCTGCCTTTACCGGCAGCAGGGCCTCGATCTTTTCCAGGGTCGCGAGACTGGTTTCATTGACATAGTTGATGGTGAATGTTTCCGGATCGCAGGTCATGATGTTGAGCGGCATTTTGTCGAGCATGTCCAGCAACTGACCTGTTTCCCGTTCAGTATTGACCCTGTCGGTCACCAGCGCCCAGGTTAGCAGGAAATGTTTGTCATCAAGATCCTGGACCAGCAGATCCAGATATTCCTCGCCCAGTGAAATGGTCGTGCTATACGGGAGGTTACCCGGATCTGCCAGAAGCTGTCGCTGATGTTCCGGGTTTTTATGGAAGACATCAATGCATGTACCAACAAGATTTTCTGCCTCGATGGGGATAAGATGCTGCAGCTTTTTCAGTGTTTCGATGCTGGTCCGGTTGGCCTGCGTCACCACAAAGGTTTCCTTGTCGCAGACCATTACATTGATAGGTATATTTTCTATTATCTTCCCCTGTAGAGAAGACATGTCATCTATGGATGACGACTTTACATTGACGGAATCGGAATCAAAAGGTCCCTTGGTTCTTTTTAACATGACGCCCCCTTGTCTGCCTGACTGCCTTTTTTGGCTATTTGAAGTTGAATAAGAACTTCTTTAAGTCATAATTTACCATAAAAATAATATGGTTAATATATGTATGATGGCATATGCAAATAGCAGAATTACATAGGTCATATGGCTATTCCGGTACTGTCGGAAAATTTGCCAAAAAAAGGCGCCTGCTTGGGGGAAGCAGGCGCTGGTCACAATGGAGATTGTATTGAGTAATAGAGTACTAGGTTTTACAGAATAGGTTGGGTATCTGTAAGGACTTCAGGATAGGGCGTTCATGGTTAATAAATGGTTAATGATAGAAAAAATATTATCTATATTCTATATTAGAGGTTTAAGATATTGGGCGGTATAGCTTATTTCTGACAAGGAAATTTCTTCAGGGCTGCCCTCGGCAATGATCTGGCCGCCGCCGTCACCGCCTTCCGGTCCGAGATCGAGAATCCAGTCGGCCAGTTTGATCACTTCAAGGTTGTGCTCGATGATAATGACTGTGTTACCCTGATCGACAAGATGCTGCAGAACCTCCATCAATTTGCGTACATCTTCGAAATGCAGGCCGGTGGTCGGCTCATCCAGGATATAGAGGGTGCGCCCGGTCGACCGCTTGGACAGTTCCTTGGACAGTTTCACCCGCTGGGCCTCGCCGCCGGACAGGGTGGTGGCGGCCTGGCCGATCTGAATATAGCTTAAACCCACCTTGTTGAGCATCTTGAGCTTGTCACGGATGGCCGGTACGGCAGCAAAGAACTCTACGCCGTCCTCGACGGTCATATCCAGAATGTCGGAGATGCTTTTGCCTTTATAAGTGATTTCCAGGGTTTCCCGGTTATAGCGTTTGCCGTGGCAGACGTCGCACTGGACATAAACGTCGGGCAGGAAATGCATCTCGATCTTGATCACCCCGTCGCCCTGGCAGGCTTCGCAGCGTCCGCCCTTCACATTGAAGGAAAAACGTCCCGGCTTGTAGCCCCGCGCCTGGGCCTCGGGCAGTCCGGCAAACCAGTCCCGGATCGGGGTGAAGGCGCCGGTATAGGTGGCCGGGTTTGACCGCGGGGTGCGGCCGATCGGCGACTGGTCGATATCAACAATCTTGTCGATATATTCGAGCCCGGTGATGTCGCCGTGAGGGGCGGGGATATTGCGGTTGTTATTGAGCTTGCGGGCCACAGCCTTGTAGAGCGTATCAATGACCAGCGTCGACTTGCCGGAGCCGGAGACCCCGGTGACACAGGTCAGGGTGCCGAGCGGGAAGGCGGCGGTCACATTCTGAAGATTGTTGCCGGTGGCTTCCCTGACGACAATCTGTTTGCGTTTCTTGCCGGCCATGTGACCCGGACGGCGTTCACTGGGCACGGGAATTGAGCGCACACCGGACAGATACTGCCCGGTCAGGCTGTTGGGATCGGCCATGATTTCTTCAGGGGTTCCTTCGGAAACCACTTCACCACCATGCACCCCGGCGCCGGGACCCATGTCGATCACATAGTCGGCGGCGCGGATGGCGTCTTCGTCATGTTCCACCACCAGCACACTGTTGCCCATGTCGCGCAGGTTCATCAGGGTTTCCAGCAGCCGGTCGTTGTCCCGCTGGTGCAATCCGATAGAAGGTTCATCCAATACATAGAGAACACCGGTCAGGCCGGAGCCGATCTGGGAGGCAAGCCTGATCCGCTGGCTTTCGCCGCCGGACAGGGTGCCGCTGTTCCGTGACAGATTCAGGTAATCAAGTCCCACATTATTGAGGAAGCCGAGCCGTTCGGTAATCTCTTTCAGGATACGTCCGGCAATCTCGCCGTGTTTCTCACTCAGATGGCCGGGCAGGGTGGAAAACCAGTTGAAACTGTCCTTGACCGAAAGCTCGGTGATCTGGCCGATATGCCTGCCGTCAACCTTGATGGCGAGCGCTTCCTGTTTTAGCCGGTACCCGCCGCAGGTCTCACAGGTGGCGCTGCTCTGGTATTTGCCGAGCTCGTCACGGATCATGTTGCTGTCGGTTTCGCGCCAGCGCCGCTGGATATTGCCGATTACCCCTTCGAAAGGTTTTTCGACCACATAGCTTTTGCGCCCGTCGATATAAATCATTTCGATCACTTCATCGCCGGAGCCATAGAGCAGCACATCCTGGAATTTCTCGTCCAGTTTTTCCCACGGGTAATTGGTCTTGAAGCCGTAATGGCGGGCGATGCTGTCGACGGTCTGGCTGTAATAAGGCGCATTGGATTTACCCCAGGGGGCGAGGGCGCCGTCCTTCAGGCTTTTCGATTTGTCCGGCACCACAAGATCCGGGTCGAAGTAAAGTTTTTTGCCGAGCCCGTCGCAGGTCGGGCAGGCGCCGAAAGGATTGTTGAAGGAAAACAGCCGGGGCTCGATTTCCTCGATGGTGAAGCCGGACACCGGACAGGCGAATTTTTCGGAGAACATCATCCGCTCGCCCTCGTTATCGCCACCCGCCATTTCGGCGATCGCCAGGCCGTCAGCCAGGTGGAGGGCGGTTTCCAGGCTGTCGGCGAGGCGGGTTTCCAGGCCGTCGCGGACCACAAGCCGGTCGACAACGACCTCGATCTCGTGCTTGAGCTTTTTATTCAGGGCCGGGACCTCGCTGAGCTCGTAAAACTCCCCGTCCACCTTGACCCGCTGGAAACCTTTTTTCAGCAGATCGGCAAATTCCTTGCGGTATTCTCCCTTGCGGCCGCGCACGATCGGGGCCAGCAGGTAAAGCCGGGTGCCTTCCGGGAGCGCCATCACCTTGTCGACCATCTGGCTCACCGTCTGGCTTTCGATGGGCAGGCCGGTGGCCGGGGAATAGGGCACGCCGATGCGGGCGAACAGCAGCCGCATATAATCATAGATTTCTGTCACAGTCCCCACGGTGGAGCGCGGGTTGCGGGAGGTGGTCTTCTGCTCGATGGAGATGGCCGGGCTCAGGCCCTCGATATGTTCGCAGTCGGGCTTCTGCATCATTTCCAGGAACTGGCGCGCATAGGCCGACAGGCTTTCCACATAACGACGCTGGCCTTCCGCATAGATGGTGTCGAAGGCGAGGGAGGACTTGCCGGAGCCGCTGAGGCCGGTGATCACCACCAGTTTGTCCCGGGGGATATCCACATCGATATTCTTGAGATTATGTTCCTTGGCCCCGCGCACGGAAATTTTGGTCAGCATTGTCCACCACAGTTCATTTTACCTAACTCTTTGCCAATTTGGGGGTTTTTGTCCATAAGTCAAGTTCTTATTTTGTTCTCATTAATTATTGCGGCTAAAAATGCTTTGCAACAGGCGAAGGTCCCGCTATGGTGAGGCAACAGCATAACATACCAAGAAAAGGAAATAACAGATGGCAGGTAGTGTCAATAAAGTCATTCTGGTGGGGAATCTGGGCCGGGACCCGGAAGTGCGCCATACACAGGACGGGTCGCCGGTGGTGAATCTGAGCCTTGCCACCTCCGAGACCTGGAAAGACCGGGCGACCGGGGAGCGCAAGGAGCGCACCGAATGGCACCGGGTGGTAATCTTTAATGAAAACCTGTGCCGGGTCGCGGAACAATATCTTAAAAAAGGCTCCACCATCTATATCGAGGGATCCCTGCAGACCCGCAAATGGACCGACCAGAGCGGTGTCGAGAAATACACCACCGAGATCGTGCTGCAGAAATACCGCGGCGAACTGACCATGCTCGGCGGTCGTAACGAGGGCGGCTCAGGCGGCGGTTTCTCCAGCGGCGGCGATGACTTTGGCGGCGGGTCCTCCGGTGGTGGTTATGGTGGTGGCTCCGGTGGTGGTGGATCAGCCCCGTCCGGCGGCGGCGGCGATATGGACGACGAAATCCCGTTCTAGGATCAGGGTTAAGTTTGAGAATTCAGAAAGCAGGCCTTAGGGCCTGTTTTTTTGTTGGCGGTGCGTTGGTATAAGCTTAGACTTTGTCGACCAGTTGTTGAGTGGGGGAATGCCGAATGTCAGTTTCAGGGAAATGGGTGGGGCGAACAGTATTTCTGATAGTTTTGGCCTTCTGTGCATTGGAAGGTTTTACGGGTCTGAACCTCACCGGGCTTGCTGGGAAAGTAAATTTTCAGGATGTTTTCATCACTCTCATCTTGGCGGCAGGGGCATATTTTTATTTTCCTCTCCTGTTCCGGAAAAGAAAAAAGAAAAAGCTCGTTAAGTACCAATATCATGAGATTGAGGATAATGGCTCCTATCTGATCTACATAGGTGAGCAGGGTCACTGCTATAAACCGCATATCGCCATGCCGGTATTTCATGGGAAAATTAAAGATACGCTCGAGGAAGGACTATTCAAGCAGCCGCGTAGTTCTTTCAAGGATCGTATCGTTGAAGACTTGCTTTTCGTGTCACATGCCGAGCAGGAAGAGGATATTCCTGAATTTTTTACTGCGGCTTCGGGGCGACTAAAGGTGATATCGGACAAATTCAAGAATCTGGTTGAAAATGCCAAGGTGGGCGAATTGGAGTTTCTGCCGGTTAAAATCAAATTGGCGGCCATGGACCCGGTCAGGGTTATCGATGGATACTGGATCATGAATATTATCGAGACTCTGGATGTAATTGATATGAAGAAATCCGATCTTAAGGTACAGAAAGATCCTGAAAGTAGGAGGAAGCTCTATTCCATTGAGGGCTGGCAAAAGCTGGTTCTCACAATTGATCAGATTGATGACGATCTATTCCGGTTGCCGGGCATGCGGAATCCTCTGTTTGTCTCGGAAAATTTCCTGAGAAAGCTCGAAGAGGCAGGCATCAGGAATGTGGAGCCAAAAGCCAAACACTTGGAAACCGGAAAAGAAAAATATCTACCGTATAAATGTTGATTGAATACACGCCTGTCGCAGATTATTGCAACGTCTCAAGAAACTCCAGCCGGCTGCCGCGGAACACATTCAGATCCACCACCTTGGGGATGCCGTCGACCCGACCGCGGTTGGCGAACTGCCAATAGCTCCAGGCGACGTCGCGGCTCGGGCGGAAGAAGATATTGCGGAACCACACCGGGTGGGCCGGGAAGTAGGCCATATGATAAGTGTCGTAAAAGGCCCGGGTCATATAGAGCAGCGGCTTCACACCATATTTCTCCTCAATGGCGGCGCTGAAGCGCAACAGGTCCGCCTTGAGAGTGGCTTCTTCGGGCCGCTTCTTGCAGTTGCCGCCGAATTCCAGGTCGAGCGCCGGGGGCAGGGTGCCCGGTTGCGCCGGCACGGTGGCCGTGAAATGGGTGATCTGGTCCTCCACCGGGCGGCAGAAAGTATAGAAATGATAGGCGCCGACAATGAAGCCGGCTTCCCGCGCCTCGCGCCAGTTTCCGGCAAAGTCACTGTCGGTGTGATCCCCGCCTTCGGTGGCCTTCATATAGACGAAGCTGAAGTCCCGCCGGTCCACCCTCTGCCAGTCGATGTCGCCCTGGTGATGGGAGACATCAAGGCCCTGGACCGGGAATTCCTCCCGGAATGGATAGTTGAAGCGGAAATAGCCCTGCTCGAAGGCATAATAAAAAGCCGACAGGGCGACGAGCAGCACAAGACATGACAGGAAAAGATATTTTCGCATAAGAAGGAGCCCCCAATTTCGTCCTCAGGTTGAAGACTATAAGCAAATTGCGGCGGCAATGGGGAGAGGTATCACCAGTCGGGAAAATAATTTTTTACAGAGGTGGAAACATTTTCCAGCTTAACACCCTGTCGATTTGGGATTTTAGGATAGCGTAAACTGGTATTGGTTATGAGTTTGATTCTGGTGAAAAGTCCCGCGGCGTAATGGTGAAGATATTCCTTTGTGTCTTCATTTTTCTCCATACCCTTTTCCAGCAGGTCATGAACTTCATAAAGTGCTTTGATTGCTTCAAAATGGTTTCCAAGGGAATAGTCTGCTTCGGCCTCAATAAGGCGTATTCGAGCAGCCAGAGATCCTCGTTGTTTAATTTTTGCGGCTAGTTGACGCGCAGTTGAAAAATCTCCCTCTACCATCAGGTCGTATAATCTGACCCAATTCATTGCGGCGCGTATCGCGTAATACAGGCGAGATATAAAATTCATTTAGTCCCCCCATTAAAGAAAATAACGAGTTTCTCCGCTTTTCTGACTAGATATTAGGTAGCAGCCTTCTCTCTTTCAAGGCTGGATTTCGCGGCATTCAGTCCAGATGACGTCGTGCCGCCAACCCCCTATATTCAATCCATCAACATAAGTCGGAAACCAGAGGTGAAACCGGAAAAATAGGCCTCCCGGGCGACTTGGGGAACCCGGACCGAGGCCGGCTGCGGCAGGGATCGTAAACCTGTAAAATTGGGGGCAGTGATCCTTGCCTGCGCCCCCCTTTCACATCGATATTTCCGATCTGTCCTACAACCTTCATAAATGTGCCATTTCAGGGCCCGTGATCCTTGCTTATGTGCCCCGGACTTGCTATCAATTGACCTTACGTTTGTCCTGTTTGACAGACAGCATTCGTGCTGCCGTAAAAAACAGGGTGAGGGACAAATACAAGAGTAAATATAAGGGACAATTCCTTGAGTGATAATGTCGTTCTAGACCCCACGGATCCGCACATCTCATCCATTACCATTGAGGAGGAAATGAAAACCTCCTATCTCGATTACGCCATGAGCGTGATCGTCAGCCGCGCCCTGCCGGACGTGCGCGATGGTTTGAAGCCGGTGCATCGCCGAATCCTCTACAGCATGTATGAAAACGGCTATGACTGGACCAAACCCTACCGCAAGTCGGCCCGCGTGGTCGGGGATGTCATGGGTAAATACCATCCGCACGGAGACAGCGCCATTTACGAGGCCATGGTCCGCATGTCGCAGGATTTCTCCCTGCGCCTGCCGCTGATCGACGGCCAGGGAAACTTCGGCTCCATGGACGGCGACAAGGCGGCGGCCATGCGCTATACGGAAGCCCGCATGGACAAGGCGGCCAGCGGCCTGCTGGAAGACATCGACAAGGACACGGTTAATTTCCAGCCCAACTATGACGAATCCGAGCATGAACCCATCGTTCTGCCGGCCCGGTTCCCGAATATTCTGGTTAACGGCGCCGGCGGTATCGCCGTCGGTATGGCGACCAATATTCCGCCCCATAACCTGGGCGAAGTTCTGGATGCCTGCTGCGCCATTGTCGACAATCCTGAAATTACCCTCGAGGAACTGATCGAGATCGTACCGGCGCCGGACTTTCCGACCGGCGGCCTCATCATGGGCTCCTCCGGGGCCCGTTCTGCGGCCATGACCGGGCGCGGTTCCGTGGTCATGCGCGGAAAGACCCATGTGGAGGAAATCCGCCAGGGGCGTATGGCCATTGTCATCACCGAAGTTCCCTATCAGGTGAACAAGGCGCGGATGATCGAGCATATTGCCGATGTGGTGCGGGCCAAGCGTATCGAGGGCATTTCCGAAATCCGCGACGAATCCGACCGCGACGGGGTCCGGGTAGTGGTCGAAATCAAGCGCGATGCGGTGCCGGAAGTGGTGCTTAACCAGCTGTTCCGCTACACCCCGCTGCAGACCAGCTTCGGTGCCAATGTGCTGGCCCTGAATAGCGGCCGGCCGGAGGTGATGAACCTGCGTCAGATTATTGAAGCCTTCATCAAATTCCGTGAGGAAGTGATTACCCGGCGGACAAAGTTCAAACTGGGCAAGGCCCGCGACCGGGCCCATATTTTGGTCGGTCTGGTGATCGCGGTGAATAATCTGGACAAGATTGTCGCCATGATCCGCAAGGCGCCCAATCCGGCTGCCGCCCGCGAGGCCCTGATGGCCGAGGAATGGGATGCGGTCGATGTGGCCGACTATATCAACCTGATCAACGAACCGGGACGCGGTGTGGTCGAGGGGAAATATATCCTGTCCGAAACCCAGGTCCGGGCCATTCTGGAACTGCGCCTGCATCGCCTGACCGCGCTGGGCCGGGATGAAATCGGCGGTGAGTTGAAAACCATTGCCGTCGAGATCGAGGAATATCTGGAAATCCTGCGCAGTCGTGAAAAGCTTTACGGCATCATGCGCGATGAATTCGTTGCCTACCGGGAGGCCTTCGCCACCCCGCGGCGCACCGAAATCGTGCCGGCTGAATTCGGTGACATCGATGACGAGGACCTGATTCAGCGGGAAGACATGGTCGTGACCGTGACCCACAGCGGCTATATCAAGCGGGTGCCGCTCAATACCTACCGCGCCCAGCGGCGCGGCGGCAAGGGCCGCAGCGGCATGCAGACCAAGGAAGAGGATTTCCTCCAGAATGTGTTTGTCGCCAATACCCATACGCCGGTGCTGTTCTTCTCCAACCTGGGCCAGGTCTATAAGCTCAAGGTCTGGAAACTGCCCCCGGGTACGCCCCAGTCCAAGGGCAAGGCGCTGATCAATATCCTGCCGCTGCAGCAGGACGAGACCATTTCCACCATCCTGCCGCTGCCGGAAGACGAGGACAGCTGGGGTGACCTGCATGCGGTCTTTGCCACCTCCAAAGGCAATATCCGCCGTAACCTGCTGAGCGATTTCTCCAACGTGCGGGCCAATGGCAAGATCGCCATCCGCCTGTCCGAAGACGACAAGCTGATCGGCGTGGCGGCCTGTGATGAAACGGATGATGTGATGATGGCGGCACGGGGCGGCAAATGTATCCGCTTTAACGCCACGGCGGTGCGCCTGTTCAAGGGCCGCAATTCAGACGGCGTACGCGGTATCCGGCTGGCCGAAGGCGATGAAGTGGTCTCCATGTCGATCCTGAAGAATACCGACATTGTCATGGAAGAGCGCGATGCCTACCTGAAATACGCCAACGCCCAGCGCCGCGGTGAGGAGCCTGAAATTCCGGAAGGCCTGACTGAAGAGCGGATTGCCGAGCTTCAGGCCCAGGAGGAATTCATCATCAGCATCACCGTCAACGGGTACGGCAAACGGACGTCGGCCTATGAATACAGGGTGACCAACCGCGGCGGCCAGGGCATCGTCAATATCGAAACCTCTGACCGTAACGGGGAAGTGATCGGGGCCTTCCCGATCGAGGTGCAGGACCAGTTGATGATGGTCACCGACCAGGGACGTCTGATCCGGGTACCGGTGCATGATGTGCGTATCGCCGGCCGGAACACCCAGGGCGTGACCCTGTTCAAGGTTGGCGATGATGAACATATTGTCTCTGTCGAGCGGGTGTCCGACACCGGTGAAGACGAGGAAGAGGTCGAAGAGGGCGAAGAGGGCGCCGCAGAAGGCGCCGCAGCGGAAACTCCTGAAGCCGGGGCACCGGACGGAACTACCGAGGACTAAGTCATGATCAAACGTCAGGAAAGTATTGGCCTGTATCCGGGAACATTTGATCCCATTACCCTCGGGCATATGGACATCATCAAGCGGGCGGCAAAGCTTGTCGACCGCCTGGTGCTGGGGATTTCCACCAATCCGTCAAAGAACCCGCTGTTTACGCTGGAGGAACGGGTGGAGCTGGTGCGCAGCGAGACGGCCTTCATCGAGAAGGAAAAGAATGTCATCATCGAGGTCAGACCCTTCAGCAGCCTGCTGATGACCTATGCCGAGGAAATCGGCGCCCATATGATCATTCGCGGCCTCAGGGCGGTGTCCGACTTTGAGTATGAATTTCAGATGACGGCCATGAACTACAAGCTTAACCCGGATGTGGAGACGGTCTTCCTGATGGCCGATCCATCCTATCAGGCCATTGCCTCCCGGCTGGTCAAGGAAATAGCCACCTTTGACGGTGATATTTCCGCCTTTGTTACGCCATATGTGCGTGAAAAAATGTTGGAAAAGATGGGCAAAGCTGTATAAACGGCACAATTCCAGGACGAACTTATGATGAAAAACCTATTTCGGGCGCTGATCGCCTATTTTTTACTATCCGCAGGAGCACATGCCATGGACCTTGAAAATACCCTCTATCTTGACCTCAAGGATGGTCGGGTTGTGATTGAACTCTATCCGGACATGGCTCCCAAGCATGTGGCCCGGATCAAGGAACTGACCCGCGAGGGGTTTTACGACGGCCTTAAATTCCACCGGGTGATCCCGGGCTTCATGGCCCAGACCGGTGATCCAAAAGGCGACGGCACAGGTGGCTCCGGCCAGAACCTGCCGGCTGAATTCAATGACAAGCCGCACCTTCGCGGTACTGTTTCCATGGCCCGCGCCATGGACCCCAACAGCGCCGACAGCCAGTTCTTCATCTGTTTCGAACATGCTCCGCACCTGGACGGTCAGTATACAGTCTGGGGCCGGGTGATTGACGGCATGCAGTTTGTTGACAATATCAAAGTCGGCGAGGGCCCGGGTTTTGCCGATCCTGACATCATTATAAAGATGCAGGTTGCTGCCGACGCAAAGGAATAAAACGACCCTTGAAAGTCGATCTTTTTGATTTCGAGCTCCCCCGGGAGCTGATTGCCCTTCGCCCCGCCGCACATCGCGACGGGGCGCGCTTTCTTGTGGTCCAGGGCAGCGAACTGTCTGATCGACGGGTAGCTGATCTTGTTGACTATCTGCGACCCGGTGACGTGATGATTTTCAACGATACACGAGTCATTCCCGCCCGGCTGACCGGAAAGCGTCGTGACGCGAAGATCCAGATCACCCTGCATATGAATGCGGGCGAGGGACGCTGGAAGGCCTTTGCAAAACCGGCCAAGAAACTTAAACAAGGCGATGTGATCAATTTCCGGGACCGGCTTTCGGCAGAAGTTATTGAAAAAGGCGAAGCCGGGGAGGTGACCCTGCAGTTTGATCGCCAGGGTGCCGATCTAAGGGCCGCGCTGGATGAAGTGGGTGTGATGCCTTTACCGCCCTATATTGCTTCCCAGCGGCCGGTGGACGAACAGGATCTTGCCGATTACCAGACCGTTTACAGCGAAAAGGACGGCGCCGTGGCGGCCCCGACCGCCGGCCTTCATTTCACAGACGAACTTCTGGCCCGGATTGATGAGGCAGGTGTGGAACGACTGACCGTGACCCTGCATGTGGGCGCCGGGACTTTCCTGCCGGTCAAGGCGGAGGATACGGAACAGCACAAGATGCATGCGGAATGGGGCGAGATTACCCCTCAGGTCGCGGACAGGATCAATGAAGCCCATGCCCGCGGCAACCGGGTGATTGCGGTCGGCACCACATCCCTGCGGCTGCTGGAATCGGCCACGGACGAGCAGGGCAGTACCCATCCCTTTTCGGCCGATACGGATATTTTCATCACGCCCGGTTATAAATTCCGCTGTGTGGATGTTCTGATGACCAATTTTCATCTGCCGCGCTCTACCCTGTTTATGCTGGTCAGCGCCTTCGCCGGTTATGACACTATGAAGGGCGCCTATGCCCATGCCATTTCAGAGGGCTATCGTTTTTATTCCTATGGGGACAGCAGCCTGTTGTTCCGGGAGGACCAGATATGAAAGACAATTTCAAGCTCAAAATCGAGGCCACAGACGGTGCTGCCCGCACCGGGGTTCTGAAAACCTGGCGCGGGGATATCCGCACGCCGGCCTTCATGCCGGTCGGCACGGCGGCGACGGTCAAGGCCATGAAACCGGAAACGGTGCGGGGGACCGGGGCCGATATCCTGCTCGGCAATACCTATCACCTGATGCTGCGGCCGACGGCGGAACGCATTCACAATCTGGGCGGCCTGCATAAATTCATGAACTGGGAGCGGCCGATCCTGACCGATTCCGGCGGATTTCAGGTGATGTCGCTGGCGCAGCTGCGGAAAATCACCGAGGAAGGCGTCGCCTTCCAGTCCCATATCGACGGCAGCAAGCATATGCTGAGCCCGGAACGCAGTATGGAAATCCAGCGGCTTCTGGGATCCAACATCGTCATGGCCTTTGATGAATGCACGCCCTATCCGGCGACAAAGAAGGAAACGGCGGACAGCATGCGGCTCAGCATGCGTTGGGCGAAACGCTCCTTTGACGGCTTTCATAACGGTTCAGAACATGCGGAAAAGAACGCCCTGTTCGGCATTGTCCAGGGTGGGGTGTTTGAGGACCTGCGGCAGGAATCCATCGAGGCGCTGAAGGATATGGGCTTCCAAGGCCTCGCTGTGGGCGGCCTGGCTGTGGGGGAGGGGCAGGAAGTGATGTTTGAGGTGCTCGACCATACCATGCCGAAAATGCCCGTCGATATTCCCCGTTACCTGATGGGCGTGGGTAAACCTGATGATATTGTCGGGGCTGTCGAGCGCGGTATTGACATGTTTGACTGCGTATTGCCGACCAGGTCCGGGCGGACGGCCCAGGGCTTTACCCGCCGGGGCACAGTCAACCTGAAAAACGCCCGTCATACGGACGATCCCCGGCCGCTGGACGAGGTATGCGGCTGCGATGCCTGCACCAAATACAGCCGGGCTTACCTCAGTCATCTGATCCGAAGTGGAGAAATCCTTGGTGCCATGCTTCTGACCGAACATAACCTGACCTATTTCCAGGACCTGATGCAGGGATTGAGGGAGGCAATTGCCGCCGGTAACCTGTCTGAATATACTGCGAAATTCCATGCACAGCGGGTCCTTGGCGATATAGATCCTGTGTGAAAATATTTTTTACAAAAAAGTGTCAGAAAATTATTGACCGGGGCGGCATCTGACTCTATGTTCCGCCTCATCCTTTGGGGGCCCTTAGCTCAGTTGGTAGAGCAACTGACTTTTAATCAGTAGGTCGATGGTTCGAATCCATCAGGGCTCACCAAATAAAACCCCGCTGTCGAGATAATCTCTCCAGCGGGGTTTTTGTTTGGAGCCTAGAGTTCAAATGGTGAAATCTTCCGCAACTTCTTCATCAGACCGGGCGCGCACTTCCAGGCCCAGGGGAAGCGGCGATAGTCCGGTTTCTTGTCAATACTGATGGCGGGATGGGCCAGGTTGATGGCGATGGAAACCCGTTCTCCTAATCCACGATAGGGTTTCACGGAATGACGCAGCCAGGAGGGAAATATAAAGAATGTGCCGGTTTTCGGGGTAAATTCTACGGTTCGGATTGATCGGCCGGGGGTATAGAGTTCCATATGAGGGCCGAGGAAATCATCCCGGAACATAATTTCCCCCTCCTGGGGGGTATCGCCGTCAGGCTGGCCGCCGTCCACATAATAAACAGCTGCCCAGAGGTTACTGTGATCACGATTATAGCTGCAATGATCATGCCATGTATTCAGGGCATCCTTGCCGTTGGCGTTGAGCCAGGATTCAATTCGCCAGTCCTCTTTTCGGAGATCCGGCAGCCTCGGGATTAAATCTCTGGTCACTTGTTCAGCGGTTTTCAGTACCTCGCTATATAACCTGGTGAGGGCCGGGTGACCCAGGTCCTGCAGGTTGATATTTGAATGCCAGCCCCCAATATTGGTTCTGACCATGCCCGTGCTCTCTGATCTCAGGTCGTCAAGCAGGGCTAAAAGGTCTTTATTCAGGGATTCTGCATCTTTTACAGTGTTCCGATATATTTCCAGCGGGAATATAGAAAATTTTTCAACTGCCTCAGTCACTATTTTTCCTTCAATTTTTTTTAAAAACATTTACCAGAGAAAAGTTTTTAAAATCGTAAATTTTTGAGTTTAAGTTACTGGAATGCATAGCTGCCTTGCAATAATAGGAGTTGCTTCCCGACCTCTACTCCCCTAGATTTTCATGATCAAGGAAAGAAAACATCATGCCCATTGAGACCTACAGCAGCCGAGACAGTCTTGAAGATACCGCCTTTCCGGTGACGGTAACCATTTCGCGAAAGGTGAAAAAGGGCAAGGAAAAAGAGTACGAGGAGTGGGCCCATACCCTGATTGATGTCGCCAAAACCTTTCCCGGGCATCAAAAACTTACGATTATTCGACCGTCGGCAGCGACCAAGGGGAACTATTTGTTTGTGGTTCATTTTGATACGATGGCGCATCAGCTGGAATGGGAGGATTCCAGCGAACGGGCAGAGTTTCTGCAACAGTTGGTGGACCGCGATCTGGTGGAAGGGGAGACGGAAATCACCAAAGCCTCCGGATTTGAGTTCTGGTTCCCGCTGGCGGATGTGCCGTCCCCATCGCCGCCGCCACGCTGGAAAATGGTACTCATCATGATTCCGACTATTATTGGTTTGACCTTGTTGATGAATTATCTGTTTGGCGGCTATATGAGAGGATGGTCTCTCGAAGCACGGGTCATCGTACAGATCATTTTTCAGGTTCTGCTGATGACCTATGTGATCATGCCGCGGCTGACATCCCTGTTCCGGCCCTGGCTTTACCCGATTAAAAACTAGTCCCGGTTGATTTTTCTGGGCCGGTGATTTTCATCGAGGGCGACGAAAATAAAGTCGCCTTCGGTGACCTTTATTTCTTCTTCCACGCCCTGGCGCATCACCGTGACTTCTATATTGATGGTAATCGAGGTGGTTCCTACTCTGGTCACTCCGGTATAAACGCTGAGCCAGTCCCCGGGCAGGACCGGCGCATGGAACTTCATCGCTTCCACGGCAACGGTCGCCACAGGTCCCTTGACATAACGAATGGCTTCTACGCCGGCTGCGGAGTCCATCTGCGAGAGAATCCAGCCGCCGAAAATATGTCCGTTGGAATTCAGGTTTGAGATGTTGGGGATTGTCCTGATGGTAGGTTGTCTTTTACAAGTATCGTCGAGGCCGTTCATTTTCATTTCCATTCAGAGAGCAGTAACTAAATTTTCCGACCCATCCAGATAATACGTCCGAGGATATCCAGCGCATCGGGCTCGCAGCCGGTCCAGGATTCATACTGGGGATTGTCGCTTTTGATCGTGCAAAGCTTTGTGACCGGATTAACAGAGACCCTTTTCACCAGCAACATGTCATCATTTCGAATAACGTAAATACCATCATTCCTGATATGGCGTTCACTCATATCCACAAGGATATGATCACCGTCCTGCAGGGTCGGAGACATGCTGTCACCGGATACGGTGATGACAGCCAGGTTTTCCGATGTGGCATTGGAACTGGTTCTGATCCAGCTTTTGCGGAAGGCCAGGCGGTTGTGAATATCGTTATTTTCCGCAAATGTGCCGGCACCTGCCGCCGCATGAATGTCATAGACATTGACCAGGACATAATCATCGGGCGAAAAATCTTCCGGCAGCTCGTTTCTGGCCGGGGCAGGGGTGGGAAAATCTGCAGGAGAGCCGAAATAATCACTTTCCAGACCGAAGTGGTCGGTGATTCTGGCCAGATCGTGATCGTTCAGGCATTTGGGGACGCCGCGTTTGATATATTGCTGGATGTAAGCGTGGTTTTTACCGATCAGGGCTGAAACGGACGCATAGTCTTCCGTTGCACTGGTTCGGATCAGGTGATCCAGTTTTTCCCGGATTTGCTTGTAATATCTGTTGTAGTCCATTACCGGCTCGTAAATAATTGAATAGGCATTATAGGACTATTTCAGGATATGGGAACCGTTAAAGCTTGTGCCGGGTCGAGTTTTTCAGAAGTTCCTCGGCTTCTGAGGCCGGCAGGGGGCGCGCAAAGAGAAAACCCTGTCCGGCATGACAACCCAGGTTTTTGAGAATCGCCAATTGTGTTTCATCCTCGATTCCTTCCGCCACCAGATCCATGCCCAGGGTAGTGGCCAGATTGGTGATGATATGGACGATTTTAAGGCTGTCTTCGCTGTTGTTCATCTGGCTGACGAAAGAGCGATCAATCTTGAGGGTATCGGCAGGGAAGCGATTGAGATAGCTGAGCGAGGAATAACCGGTGCCGAAATCGTCGATCGCCAGACTGATATTCAGGGATTTGAGATCCAGAAGGATATCCCGGGCGAGGTCTGAATTTTCCACCAGTGTGGATTCTGTAATTTCGAGTTTGAGATGTTCCCCCTGAAGGCCGGACTGATAGAGGGCGTCGCGGGTGACGGCGACAATATCGTCTTCCGCAATCTGGATATTGGAAACATTGACGTTCATCTTCATTGAAGACGCCATGGGATATTTGCGAATCCAGTCGCTCAGCTGCTGACAAGCCGTATTCATGCACCAGCGCCCCATGGGCATAATCAAGCCGGTATCTTCCGCAATCGGAATAAATTCAACGGGTGAAATCATGCCTCTTTCGGGATGAAACCAGCGGGTCAGGGCCTCGAAACCGACAATAGCGCCCGTGCTCAGGCTGATGATCGGCTGATAGTGAAGCTCAAGTTGTTTGTTTTCAATGGCGCTGCCAAGTTCCGATTCCATGCGCAGCAGGGATTGCGCCCGGGTTTTCAGTTCGGGGCGATAGACCAGGGTCCTGTCCGAACTGAGACCATTGATGCGCTGCATGGCCATATGGGCGTCCTGGATAAGGTCGATCAGGTTATGCAGCGTCGAGGTGCCGGAAGAAATGCCGATGGTGGCGGCAACCTGTAGATATTGCCCGTTAATTCTTATTTTTCGGCCAAGTTCATGGTGGATGCTGTCAGCGAGGGCACGGGCCTCGCCTTCCGCATTATGCATATCCTCATCGGCCAGGAGAACCACAAATTTATCACCATCAAAACGGGCCAGCAAGGCATCGGCCGGTAGGCAGTTCTGGATCAGGTGAGCCACTTCCCGCAGTAGCTCGTCTCCGACCTCATAGCCGTAGCTCTCGTTAATTCTCTGTAGTTTGAAGATATTGATAAACAGAACGGCGGTTTCTCCGAGCGGCATGTCACTGCCGAACCGGTTCTCGATAATCTCGTAAAAATAATGTTTGTTGGGCAGGTTTGTCAGGCTGTCATAATAGGTGTAACGTTCCAGTTCACGCTCGAATGCCGTCTCAAAGCTGTTGTCCGCCGTCAGGAGGAAAAGTTTTTCGGTCTGCCCGTCGACACCCTTCAGGGGGATGAGACGACAGAATAGTGAACTTTCTTCAAGGTCTGGCAGGGTGAAGCGCCAGTTCAGGTCAGTGGTTTCAAATTCCGTCACTGCCTTTTCCAGGGCAAGTTGCAGCTGTCCGCTATCGTCCAGCCAGTCAATATCCCGAATCAGCTTCCCAATCGGGTTTTGTACCCCATAGCTGATTTGGGTGATCAGGCTGTCACTTGACTGGGTCAGCATAAACTCACCGTCGCCCACAACTTCAATTTCCCCGACGCCGTCAGCAAGCTGTTTGCTGAAAATATGGACGTCCTGCGGGACACTTAGTCGAGGTCTGTTGTCTCTAAAAAGATATGGCGTCTTCGTTGACTGAAGCATGCCGGAAGTTCTCACCCTGTTTTGCACTGATAGTTATTAAATTTTATTCTGCTCGAAGAGCTCTTCAGGGTGAGTGAATTGTGTAAATATTTCGTAAACTTCTTATGTTCAGGAACAGCCGCTTGTCGAGCCGCAACTGTCACATTTCAGGCATGTTCCGTTACGTACCATGGTGAAATTGCCGCATTCCTGACAGGCGTCACCTTCATAACCTTTCATCCGCGCCTGAAGGACCGAGCTGCTTACGGTTTCCCGTGTCACTACGGTGGCGTTGACCACGGCGGCAGAAGAAGCCGACGCTGTGGTTGAGGCTTCCATCTTTGTGATATCCTCTTTCGACTCAGATGTCGTGTTGAGGACATAAAGGTTGCTTTTCCTGACATAGCCGGTACTGGCCAGACCAATCACACGATCCAGAGCCTGTTCCGTTCCTTTCACGGGCTCCTGCCTGGCCGGACCATCACCGGAACCAATGGAATCGGGCATCAGGTCTTCCGGGTTGACATGGGCGAGGTCATTCCGTCCCAGATAGGAAACGGCAAGTTCACGGAAAATATAATCCAGAACGGATGTCGCCATTTTGATAGCGTCATTTCCGACCACCTGTCCGGAGGGTTCGAATCTTGTAAAGGTAAAGGCGTCCACATATTCTTCCAGCGGAACCCCATACTGAAGGCCGATAGACAGGGCGATGGCGAAATTATTCATCAGACTACGGAAGGCGGCGCCTTCCTTGTGCATGTCAATGAAAATTTCGCCGAGGGCGCCGTCGTCATATTCGCCGGTCCGCAGGTAAACCTTGTGACCGCCAACGGCTGCTTTCTGGGTATAACCCTTGCGCCGGGAGGGTAGTTTTCTGCGGGCTGCAGGCGCATTTTGCTCGACAATACGCTCGACAATGCGTTCAGCAACAATTCGGGTCTTTTCCGGCAGAGATGTATCCTCCTTTACGTCATCCTCCTTGAGCAGAGAGACGTTGAGAGGCTGGGACAGCTTGGAGCCGTCGCGGTAGAGCGCGTTAGCCTTCAGACCCAGGTTCCAGGACAACATATAGGCCTTTTTGCAATCCTCGACAGTTGCGGAATTGGGCATGTTGACGGTTTTTGAAATAGCGCCGGAAATAAAGGGCTGGGCGGCGGCCATCATGCGGATATGACTCTCTGCACTGAGATAACGTTTGCCGATCTTGCCACAGGGGTTGGCGCAATCGAACACCGGCAGGTGATGGTCTTTCAGGTGAGGGGCGCCTTCCAGAGTCATGGTCCCGGTGCAATAAAGGTTTGCTTCCTCAATCTGCTTCTTCTCAAAGCCAAGGGCCTCAAGCATGTTGAAAGTAAGATCATCCAGTTGTTTATCGGAAAAACCTAGCACGTCACGGCAGAAGTCCCGGCCCAGCATCCAGTGGTTAAAGGCAAAACTGATGTCAAAGGCGCTGGCGATATTGTCTTCAAGGATATCGAGCTGGGCCTGCGAAAAACCCTTGGATTTCAGGCTTTCATGATTGATATGAGGGGCCCCTTCCAGGGTGCCGTAGCCAACCGCATATTTTGCGATTTCGTCAATCTGTTTGGGGCTGTAGCCAAGTGTTTTCAGGGCGTTAGGGACAAGGCGATTGATGATTTTGAAATGCCCGCCACCTGCCAGTTTTTTATATTTGACCAGCGCGAAGTCAGGTTCGATGCCGGTGGTGTCGCAATCCATCACCAGACCGATGGTTCCGGTCGGTGCAATGACGCTGACCTGGGCATTGCGATAGCCGTGCAGGGTGCCTATTTCCAGCGCCTGGTCCCAGACGCGTCCGGCGGCTGTGGTAATGTCGGAGAGAGGACAGTTGGCGATATCAAGAGGTACCGGCGTGGTGGCCAGTTCCTCATATCCTTCTGCCTTGCCCCAGGCCGCCCGCCGATGATTGCGGATCACCCGCAGCATATCTTCCTTGTTTTCTGCAAATGACGGAAACGCACCGATCTCCCGGGCCATTTCAGCCGAGGTGCGGTAGGCCGTGCCGGTCATGAGTGCGGAAATGGCACCGCAAAGAGCGCGACCTTCATCACTGTCATAACCAAGACCGGAAGACATGATCAGTCCGCCGATGTTGGCGTAGCCGAGACCGAGCGTGCGGAATTGATAGCTCAACTGGGCAATTTCCTTTGACGGGAACTGTGCCATGAGGACCGAGATTTCCAGAACGACGGTCCACAGCGTAACCGCATGTTCAAAGTTGTCGATATCAAATTCGTCATCGGATGTTCTGAACTTCATCAGATTGAGCGACGCGAGGTTGCAGGCGGTATTGTCCAGGAACATATATTCGGAACAGGGATTGGACGCCCGGATCGGGCCGGACTGCGGGCATGTGTGCCAGTCGTTAATGGTGGTATGGAACTGCAGGCCGGGATCGGCGCACTGCCAGGCGGACATGGTGATGTCTTCCCACAGCGCACGTGATTTCAGCGTCTTGCAGATATGGTGATTGCCCCGGTTGATCAGGTCCCAGTCGCCATCGTCCAGCACAGACTGCATGAAGTCATCCGTGACCCGGACGGTGTTGTTTGAATTCTGGCCGGAAACGGTGAGGTAGGCTTCGGAATCCCAATCCGTATCATAGGTTTCAAACTCGATATCCGTGTATCCCTGCTTTGCAAACTGGATAACGCGCTGGATATAGTTCTCGCTGACCAGGGAATTCCGGGCAGCCAGAATTGCAGTCTTAAGGGCGTGATTTACGTTAGGGTCGAAAGCGTCTTCTGCCTCCAGGCTTTGATCCTGACAGGCCGACATGACTGCCTGCAGATGTTTTTCGACAATCCTGGAACCGGTGACAAGGGCGGCGACTTTCTGCTCTTCCTTGACCTTCCAGTTGATGAATTCCTCAATATCCGGATGGTCGATATCAACGATCACCATCTTGGCAGCCCGCCGGGTGGTGCCGCCGGATTTAATGGCGCCGGCCGCCCGGTCGCCGATTTTGAGGAAGCTCATCAGACCGGACGATTTGCCGCCACCGGACAGGGATTCACCACTGCCACGGAGATTGGAAAAGTTGCTGCCGGTGCCTGAGCCGTATTTGAACAGACGTGCTTCACGGGTCCAGAGATCCATAATACCGCCGTCATTAACCAGATCATCCTCTACCCCCTGGATGAAGCAGGCATGTGGCTGGGGATGTTCATAGGAACTTTTGGATTTGGTCAGCTTGCCGGTCCGGTAATCCACATAGAAATGCCCCTGGGCCGGTCCGTCAATGCCATAGGCCCAATGCAGGCCGGTGTTAAACCATTGCGGGGAATTCGGTGCGCACATCTGGTTGGCCAGCATATACCTCAGTTCATCAAAAAAGGCGCGGGCGTCGCTTTCCTCACTGAAATAACCACCTTTCCAGCCCCAGTAAGTCCAGGTTCCGGCCAGCCGGTCAAAGACCTGTTTGGCGCTTTTTTCCGGGCCGGTTCTCTTGTCTTCGTGCAGGGCCGACATGGCGCTTTCATTTGCCTCGTGGCGCCAGAGCCAGGTTGGAACGTCATCTTCCTTTACAGGCTGAAGACAACTTGGCACACCGGCCTTGCGGAAATATTTCTGGGCGATGATGTCTGCCGCCACCTGGCTCCAGGTTGCCGGCACCTCGATTCCCTTCAGCTCGAAGACAACGGTTCCATCCGGATTACGGATCTCACTGTCAGTTGTCCTGAACTCAAGGCCGTGGTACGGCGACTGGTCTGGTGAGGTGAAGCGACGTTTAACTCTCATCTAAATATTCCCCGACGTAATTCTTTTACTGTTGAAAGTCGAAAAATTGTATCTGACTCGTGGTTAATTCACTAGTAATTTTTCTCATATATTGTGTTTGACAGCACTTGTGCTTCTACATGTTGTGTGGGGCGAGTCGTGGAATGATCGAGGAAGCCGGCCTAAATGACCGGGGGCGGAGCGATAACACAATATCGCCCTGTTTTTTCCGGATAATAATGGCTATCCGCTTGTTTTATGGTTGTTCTGCCGGTGCTGGCACGGTATAGAATGAGGAACTTAGAATTAAAGGCAGGACTGACAGAATATGTTTTCCTTACTCAAGAGAATTTTTACCTGGTGGCACGACAGCACGATCGGTACCTGGATTTTTACCAGCCTGAATGGTGAAAAAGTGGGTGAAGACGAGCAGGGCAATGTTTATTACCGTGAGAAAAAAGGCCGCAAGCGCTGGGTCATGTATAATGGTGAAATTGAAGCCTCCCGCGTTCCGCCGGAATGGCACGCCTGGCTGCATTACACTATTGATGAAACACCTGTTGAAAAACCGCCCGTGGTAAAAAAGTGGGAAAAGGAACACCAGCCCAACCCGACTGGTACCGTCGAAGCCTATTATCCAACCGGCAGTCTGAATGCCGCAGGGGCACGTCCCAAATCTGCCGGCGACTACGAGGCCTGGACGCCAAACAGCTGATATCGAAAGCAGGAGTATATTGATGCGCAGTAACCTGGTAGAGACCCTTGTGGGGGCAGTGGTCCTGTTTGTAGCCGGAAGTTTTCTGTATTTCGCATATACCCATGCCAATCTTTCGAATAATGGCGGATATCACCTGAAGGCGAAGTTTGACAAGGTTGACGGACTGGCCGTCGGCAGTGACGTGCGTGTCAGCGGGATCAAGGTCGGCAGCGTTATAAAACAATATATCGATCCTGAAACCTTCATGGCTGTGGTCGAATTTACTGTCGATCCGAAAATCAGAATTCCTGAAGATACCTTTGCGAAAATCACCGCGGAAGGCTTGCTCGGCGGCAATTATCTGGTTCTGGATCCAGGCGGAAGTGACGATATTCTGGAAGATGGCGACGAAATCCTGGATACCCAGGGATCCGTCGACTTCCTTGGCCTTCTTGATAAATTTGCAGGGTCCGGCGACGACAAATGATGTCGAGGCTGAAGCGCATAGCGGTTACTCTTGCGGTCCTGCTTCCCCTGGCCGGACAGATTTCCGGTGCTTTGGCAGAAGAAAATCTTTCAACTGGGGACGCTGACCAGGTAGCGGTCGTTGTACTTGGCGCCCTCGACAAAATTACCGCACGACTTTCCAGCATTGAAGCCCGGCAGGATGAGCCGGTCAGGTTCGGTACGCTGGAGATTGTCATGCGTCACTGTCGCTCGAACCCGCCGGAAGAAACGCCTGAAAGTGTTGCTTTTCTAGAGATTACCGATGTGGGACAGGGAAAAGAGTCTAACCTGGTTTTCATCGGCTGGATGTTTGCCTCAAGTCCGGCAGTCTCGCCGCTGGAACATCCCGTCTATGATGTCTGGGTGACCAGTTGCAAAATGGTGTCCGGTGAACAATCCTCGGGCAGGGAATAAAAATCAGGTTCCAGTTCGAGTGCACGGGCCAGTCTGGCTTTATATTCCATTCTCGGAATTTCCACCGCCCCGAATTTTTCCAGATGATCAGTGATGAACTGTGTATCCAGCAGGCTGTAGCCGGCTTTCTTCAGACGGGCGACCAGGTAAACAAGAGCAACCTTGCTGGCATCACTGACCTTGTGAAACATGCTTTCGCCGCAAAAAGCCCCGCCAATCGCGACACCATAGAGCCCGCCGACTAGTTTCCCCTCCTGCCAGCATTCAACAGAATGGGCATAGCCCCTGTCGAAAAGCTCGCAATAACGATCGAGAATTGTATCATTGATCCAGGTGTTGTCCCGTTCAGTCTGCGGAACTGTCTCGGCGCAGCCCATCATCACGTCACGAAAGGCTGTGTCGATCCGGATCTCGAACGGCTGTTTGCGGATTGTTCTGGCAAGCCGGGAGGGGACATGGAAATGATCCAGTGGGAAGATCCCGCGGAGTTCGGGATCCACCCAGAAAATTTCGGCGCTGTCGGCACTTTCCCCCATGGGGAAAATGCCCTGGCTATAAGCATGAAGTAGCAGATCAGCTGTTATTTCTGTCATGTATCCAGATTAGCAAGGAAGTTTTCCAGCCAGTGAATGTCATAGGCGCCATTCATAAAATCACTTTCCCGCATCAACATCTGATGCAGCGGAATTGTTGTCTTGATTCCATCAATGACATATTCCTCCAACGCACGCCGCAGACGCATCAGGCACTCGTTGCGGGTTTTCCCATGGACGATCAACTTGGCAATCATGCTGTCGTAATAGGGGGGGATGCTGTAACCGCTATACAGCGCGGAATCCACCCGGACACCAAGGCCGCCCGGCGTATGGTAGTCGCCGATTTTACCCGGTGACGGGATAAAGGTGAAGGGATCTTCCGCGTTGATACGGCATTCTATCGCATGGCCTGAGAAGGTGATATCCTCCTGTTTCAGGGACAACGGCAGACCGGCAGCAATGCGGATCTGTTCACGCACAATGTCCACACCGGTGATCATCTCTGTTACCGGATGCTCCACCTGTAGCCGGGTATTCATTTCAATGAAATAGAATTCGCCGTTTTCATACAGGAATTCAATGGTGCCGGCACCCCGGTACCCGAGCCCCTGAATGGCTTTGCTGACGACCTGGCCGATCTTTTCCCGCTCGTCCGCATTGAGAGCCGGCGAGGGAGCTTCTTCCAGCACCTTTTGATGCCGACGCTGCAGGGAACAATCCCGTTCACCAAGATGGATGCAGTTGCCATGTTCATCAGCAAGTATCTGCAATTCGATATGCCGGGGCAGGGTGAGATATTTCTCCAGGTAAACAGCATCGTCGCCGAAAGCCGCCTTGGCTTCTGCTTTGGCCGAACTTACGGCAGACTGCAGTTCACCTTCGTTGTGAACCACTTTCATACCGCGTCCGCCACCGCCGGAGGCTGCCTTTACAATAACCGGATAACCAATTTCCTTGGCAACCTTGGAAGCAGTGTCAAAATCACGGACTTCACCTTCGGACCCGGGCACGACCGGGATGCCGAGCTTTTTAACAGTGTCCTTGGCGGAAATCTTGTCACCCATGACCCGGATATGGTGGGCGGTCGGGCCGATAAAGGCAATTTTATGCTGTTCCACGATTTCGGCAAATTTGTCATTTTCAGACAAAAAGCCATATCCAGGATGAATGGCATCTGCGTTGGTTATTTCCGCGGCCGCGATGATAGCCGGAATATTGAGGTAGCTTCCGGAGGAGGCCGCCGGTCCGATACAAACGCTTTCATCTGCCAGACGTACATGCATGGCATTTTCATCAGCTTCGGAATGAACGGCAACAGTGTGAATGCCCATTTCCCTGCAGGCTCTGTGAATCCGCAGGGCAATCTCTCCACGGTTGGCAATAAGAACTTTATCAAACATATGAGTCGAGGACCTTATTCGATGATTACCAGGGGTTCACCATATTCAACCGGCTGTGCATTTTCGACCAGGATTTGTTTCACTGTGCCGGACTTGGGGGCATGAATATGGTTCATCACCTTCATTGCTTCCACGATCATCAGGGTATCGCCTGCGCTGACTTTATCGCCAACGCTGATGAAATTGTCTGAATTTGGATCCGGGGCACAATAGATTGTGCCGACCATTGGCGACAATACAGCGCCCGGATGGTCAGCAGCCTGCGGTTCTGCCGCTTCGGCTATTACTGCAGGAGCCGCCGCCGGGGCAGCAGCCGGTGATGCGGCCACTACAGTCATATTGCGGCAAACCCTGATTTTGAGGTCACCATCTTCCACTTCGATTTCCGAAAGGTCAGTTTCATTGAGCAGTGCTGCCAGGTCGCGAATAAGTTCCTGATCGACGTGCATTTTTGACATCTGGTACTAGTCCTTTGTTTAAAAACTTTTCTGTTATTTCTCAATTATATCGGCGAGGGCATCCAGTGCCAGAAGGTAACCCCGGCTGCCAAATCCACATATGACACCCACAGCAGCAGGTGAAATATAGGAGTGGTGTCGGAATTCCTCGCGTTTGAAAATGTTCGACAGGTGAACTTCAATTACCGGCAGACCGACGGCCAGCAGGGCGTCCATCAGGGCAACTGATGTATGGGTGTAGGCGCCGGCATTGATGATAATGGCCCGTGCTGTCGTACGGGCCTCGTGTATCCAGTCGACGATTTCACCTTCCGCGTTGCTCTGGCGGAATGTCACGGACATATCCAGGTTTGCAGCGTGCTTTCTGCATTTTGCCTCGATATCGGACAGGGTTTCTTTGCCGTATATTTCAGGTTCACGGGTACCCAACAGGTTCAGGTTGGGGCCATTTATCACCAGAATATTGCCTGGAGTGCTCTCTGTCATAAAAGCCTTCTTGTATTTATGTTTCCAACAAATAATATTCCTGAATGTTCTGAACATTATTCGGTCGTTCTGTATAATAACTTATAACCGGTTTGGAAACCGTATTCGTTACTTGTCTGTTAGATGGTCAAAATAATTGCGAACTATAAAGGATTGCTTTAATCCTGCAAAGTCTTAAGAGTTAAAAAGGATCAGATCATTGATCAGCTTGATCATAAATGGTGATGAACATGATTTTGACGGCAGCCCGACATTGTATGAGCTGCTGGAAGAACTGAATATCGATCCGGGCAAGGTCGCCGTGGAAAGAAATCTGGAAATTGTGCCGAAAACCACATATCAACAGGTTCGGCTAGAGGATGGTGACCAGCTGGAGATTGTACATTTTATTGGTGGTGGAAAAATTGACTGACACATTTGTTATTGCAGGCCGGGAGTTTACCTCCAGGTTGATCGTAGGAACCGGAAAATATAAATCCTTTGAGGAGAATGCCGCAGCTGTAGAAGCCTCGGGCGCAGAGATTGTGACCGTAGCGGTCCGCCGGGTGAATGTGACAGATCCCAATCAGCCCATGCTGGTGGATTTTATTGATCCTCGGAAATATACCTATCTGCCTAATACAGCAGGCTGTTTCAGCGCCGATGATGCGCTGCGCACCTTGCGTCTGGCAAGGGAAGCTGGCGGCTGGAATCTGGTCAAGCTGGAAGTCCTGGGGGACCAGAAGACACTCTATCCCAATATGCCGGAGACTTTGAAAGCGGCAGAAGTGCTGATCAAAGAGGGCTTCGAGGTAATGGTCTATTGCAGTGACGACCCGATCCAGGCCAAGGTACTGGAAGATATGGGATGTTGCGCCATTATGCCGCTCGGGGCGCCGATCGGATCGGGCCTCGGTATTCAGAATCCGGTTCAGATCCGGCTGATTGTCGAGCAGGCCGATGTGCCGGTTCTGGTAGATGCGGGTGTGGGGACGGCGTCAGACGCGGCGGTTGCCATGGAGCTGGGCTGTGACGGCGTTCTGATGAATACGGCCATTGCCGAGGCGAAAGAGCCTGTCCGGATGGCCCGGGCCATGAAACTTGCTGTCGAAGCAGGACGCGAGGCTTACCTTGCCGGGCGTATGGGTAAAAAGCTTTATGCCGACCCGTCGTCACCGCTGGCCGGTCTGATCTAGAAAGTATGATGGCCTGATGAATTTAAGGGAGCCTTTGGCTCCCTTTTTTAATCAAAGATCAATGTCACCGCCGGGCAGCGGATTGATCCAGCCGCCGTCGGGATAAGTAGCGGATTCAATGATCACCTTGTCGCCGGCAACACGGGCCTTGCCGCTGGCCATCAGGCGCAGAGCCTCCGGATAGATAATATGTTCATATTCCAGAATTCGTCCGGCCAGTTCGTCAGCTGTTTCGTCGGGATTGACGGCGACAGCCGCCTGCAGGATGATCGGACCGTCATCCATTTCCGGCCGAACGATGTGGACCGTGCAACCGGTGAAGCGTACGCCGGATTCGAGCGCCCGTTCATGAGTATGCAATCCCTTGAAAGACGGCAGAAGAGAAGGATGGATATTGATAATCCGGTCTTTCCAGCGGTTGACAAAGCGGGCGTCAAGAATGCGCATAAAACCGGCAAGACAGATCATTTTGACGTTGCAGGCATTCAGCTCCTGATCGATAGCATCTTCAAAGGCTTCTTTGTTGTCATAGTCCTGGTGGCTGATAACCGTGGTGGGAATCCCGGCCTTTTTTGCCCGCTCCAGGCCATAGGCATCAGCCTTGTTGGAAATGACCCGGACAATACGGGCCGGAAACTCCTCGTCCGCACAGGCGTCGATAAGGGCCTGCAGGTTACTACCTCGACCAGATATTAATACGGCGATTTCCAGCATGGAATCCTCTTATTTCTTGCCGGCAGAGACGGCAGTCCAGTCTTGATCATAGCCCCAGTCGCCGGCTTTGCCATTGACCACAGTGGCCGGCGCACCATCCTCACGGGCGACAACCCGGCCGATGGCGTAAACCGTCTCACCATTTTCCTCGAAAAGCTTTATGGCTTTTTCCGCGTCTTCTGCCGCAACCACAACGGCCATGCCGATACCACAGTTAAAGGTCTTGGCCATTTCTGCGGCGGTGATATTGCCTTGTGTCCTGAGCCAGTCAAAAACCGGCGGCAAGGTCCAGGCGCCGGCATCGACTTCCACCGCGATATTTTTGGGAAGAACACGGGGAATATTTTCGACAAAACCGCCGCCGGTGATATGGCTGAGGCCTTTAAGCGTGCCGGCTTTCAGGTTGGCGAGGCAGCTTTTTACATAAATTTTTGTCGGGGTCAGCAGGGCTTCGCTGAATGATTTTGCCGGGTCGTAGGGGCAGGGGGCTGAATAATCCAGATCGCTGTCTTCAACAAGACGCCTGACCAGGGAAAAACCGTTGGAGTGTATTCCGCTGGAGGCAAGTCCCAGTACGACATCTCCCGGTGCGATTTTTTCACCGTTCAGGATATCTTCCCGTTCAACCGCACCGACACAGAAACCGGCCAGGTCATAGTCGCCATCGGCATACATGCCGGGCATTTCCGCGGTTTCGCCACCGATCAGGGCAGCGTTGGCCTGGCGACACCCATCGGCAATTCCCCCGACAATGGCGCGTCCAGCCTCCACCGACAGATGGCCTGTGGCAAAATAATCGAGGAAGAACAGAGGTTCAGCACCCTGCACAATCAGGTCGTTTACACACATGGCGACAAGGTCGATGCCGACTGTATCGTGCCGTCCGGATTCGATGGCGACTTTAAGTTTTGTTCCGACACCGTCTGTGCCGGAAACCAGGATCGGATCCTTGTACCCGGCCGCTTTCAGGTCGAACAGGGCGCCAAAGCCTCCCAGGTCCTCGGTCACCCCGGACCGCCTGGTGGAAGCGGCAGCAGGTTTGATGGCGTCTACAAGGGCGTTACCGGCATCAATATCGACGCCTGCATCCTTATATGTATAGGAGGTTTTTTGATTATGATTGCTCACCAGTATCTATCCCGGAAATTAGTCTTAAACAGATGCCCAGATATAAGGGGCATTTCATGAAAATGCCACAGTCATTTTTGATTATGACTTTTTTCGCTTCGTGCTATATCTGGTCAGGATAAGCCCTGAAGAGAAGGTTTGCCTGGGTATTTGATATGCTGCAGGCGGTAACAGTCAGAAAACTGGATGAATCAATTTGGCAGTAAATAAACTAAAAATAATAACTTATTCTGTTTTCTTAATAAGTTGCATTATGTTTTTGGCGGGACAGGTGAGTGCCACCCCGGAGCGTGAAGCCCGTATCTATACGATCTATGATACAATGGTTGATCAGACAAGCCGGACTGTAAATGAGGCTCGTCGTGTTGCATTGCTGAATGGTCAGAGAGAGGCGCTGCAAAAACTTTTTGAAAAAATACTGCGTCCGGAAGACCTGACAAAACTACCCTATTTTGATGACCGCCAGGTGCGTGAGCTGATCAGCGGCTTTGAAATTATGAATGAGCGTAATTCCAGTGTACGCTATATCGCCACACTGACTGTACATTTCAGCCGCGAGAAGATTTATGATATTCTGGCCCTGCTGCAAATTCCTTTTGCGGAAAGCCTGTCCTCCCCGGTGACCATATTGCCTGTTCTTGAAAAGGACGGATCCTATTTCCTCTGGGAAAAGGATAACGGATGGAAGGCGCACTGGGAACAGTTTGAGGGTCTGAATAACCTTGTCCCGCCCGTGGTGCCGCCTTCGGATATTTCCTCACAGTTACTGATAAACAGCTGGCAGGCCTATGACGGCCTGGAGGTCAAGATCCGGGATTATGCCCGGAAGGAGCATCTGGATGACCTTGTGATCGCCATTGCCTCCCTTGAGCGTGATCTGGTAAGCGATCACTACCGGCTTGCGCTTAGCCTGAGACAGGGGCTTGGCGGCCAGATCGTATATAAGAACAACTTGAGTTCGGAGCTTGGTGAGGATGCGTTGCCGCAGGATGTCCTGAACGACCTGTATGAGCGCGCTGTAAATGCGACGATGATCTATCTGGATAATCAATGGCGAGAAAAGGTTCTGGTTCAGTTCGGTGTGGCGTCGAGAGTTAAAGTCACCGTCCGGATCAGCGGGTTGGAAGACTGGGTAAAAATACAGGAACGACTGCGCTCCGTTTCCCTGATCCGGGACTTTACTGTGGACAGTCTCGCCCTTGATCATGCTTCGCTGACAATTGATCATTCCGGCGATCTTAATCAGCTGTTTCTGACCATGACTCAACAGGGATTTTCCTTTGAAACATACTGGAAGACACCCCAGGAAAGTCTGCGGGCCACTGGAGAAATATATATAACTCTGGAACGGGGGCAGCCATGACACCTGTGCAGTTGCCTCTTAACCTGCCGCACAGGCAGGCGTATGGGCATGAGGATTTTCTGGTCGCAGCGTCAAACAGGAATGCAGTGGACTGGATTGATCGCTGGCCGGACTGGCCTTCCCATGTTCTGGTCCTGCACGGGGACGAGGGATGCGGCAAGACTCATCTCAGTCATGTCTGGCAGGACGGGGCTGATGCGGTACGCCTGAATGAGGCGGAATTTTTCGGGCAGCCGCTGGTTGGTCGGGAAAAGGCCTATATTTTTGAAGATGTGGACAGCTATCTTGCTGGCGCCGGTCGTGAGGAACAGCTTCTTCATACCTATAACTGGTTGAAAGAAAAGAATAGTTTTCTGTTGCTGACATCTCGAAGCCACCCGCGATCCTGGGGCATGACCCTGCCTGACCTGGCCTCCAGGATACTGAGCTGCCCGATTGTCGAACTGGGGCAGGCAGATGACAGCCTGCTGGCGTCAGTGATTATCAAACAGTTTTCGGATCTGCAGATCATACTTCCTTCAGAAGTTCTGGACTATCTCTTGTTGCGCATTGACAGATCCTTTGCCGGAGTGCGTCGGACAATTCGTCGCATTGATCAACTGGCCCTGACGGAAAAACGGGCAATCACCATTCCGCTGGTGCGGAAAGTACTGGAAACGCTTGAAGATTGAGATTTGGTAATAGATATGAAATAATCTTCCTGTAGAAAAGAAAACAATTACATCTTCTTGACAGAGAGCACATATGGCACAGGAAATCGCCGAGGGACCGATTGATATTTCGGCCTTTGAGGCAAGCGAAAAATATATCAACCGGGAACTGTCCTGGCTCAGATTCAATTTACGGGTGATGGAGGAATCCTTCAATGAAAATCACCCGCTTCTTGAACGTCTTCGTTTCCTGTCCATTTCCGCCGGCAACCTTGATGAATTTTACATGGTCCGGGTGGCCGGGATTCGCGGTCAGATCAATGCCGGGGTGCACACCATTACGCCGGAGGGGCTGACGCCAGCCCAACAGCTCGCCCAGATCAATCAACTGGCGGAGGAACTGATCAACGAGCAGCAAAGGCGCTGGCAGAGTATTATCGGAGAACTGGCTGAGGAGAAGATATTCCTGGTCAATGGGCAGACTTTGTCTGCCGATGAACAAGGCTGGCTGGAAGACTATTTTCTGGAAAATATTTTTCCCATCCTGACGCCCCTCGCTGTGGATCCGGCCCATCCGTTCCCTTTTATCCCGAACCTGGGATTTTCGCTTGTCCTGGATCTTAAACGGGAGGATACGGGAGCACCGCTCATGGCCCTGTTGCCGGTGCCGCCCCAGGCCCGGCGTTTTATCCGGCTTCCGGGTAACGAGATACGCTTTATATCGCTCGAAGATACGATTCGCTTGTTCCTGGATCGGTTGTTTCCAAACTATTCTGTTCTGGGCGAAGGGATCTTTCGTTTGATTCGCGACAGTGAAATGGAGGTTGATGAGGAGGCCGAAGACCTTGTGCGGGTTTTTGAATCAGCCCTCAAGCGCCGCCGCCGCGGTCATGTCATACGGTTGAAAATATCCTCAAGCACGCCGCAGAAACTCAGAAAAATGGTCGTTCAGGAGCTTAAGATCGGTGAAGATGAAGTCGTCATGGTGGACGGCATTCTCGGTCTGTCTGAAGTCAGTCAGCTGATTGTCGATGATCGGGCCGATCTCAAATTTCCGCCGTACAATCCTCGTTTCCCGCAACGCATCAGGGAGCATGGCGGTGATTGTTTTGCAACCATCCGTGAAAAGGATTTTGTGGTTCATCATCCTTTCGAGAGCTTTGACGTGGTGGTAAGCTTTCTGCGTCAGGCCGCAACGGACCCCAATGTGGTGGCCATCAAGCAGACCCTGTATAGAACCAGCGAAAATTCACCCATTGTCAGTGCCCTGATTGATGCCGCCGACGCCGGTAAGTCGGTGACGGCGCTGGTGGAACTGAAAGCGCGCTTTGACGAGGCCCGGAACATCCAGTGGGCCCGGGATATGGAACGGGCAGGGGTGCAGGTGGTTTACGGTTTTCTGGAACTGAAGACCCATGCCAAGGTTTCACTTGTGGTGCGACGGGAAAATGAAAGCCTTCGCACCTACGTGCATTATGGCACCGGTAACTATCACCCGATTACGGCAAGGATTTACACCGACCTGTCGTTCTTTACGGATGATGAAGCCCTTGGCCGGGATGCGGTGCATATTTTCAATTACCTGACCGGTTATGCGAAACCTCGCCAGCTGGAAAAGGCCGCGATTTCACCTTATGGAATCAGGGACCGGCTGATTGTTGAAATCGACAGGGAAATCGCCAATGCGGCTGCAGGCAAACCGGCGGCAATCTGGGCCAAGATGAATGCCATTGTTGATCCGAAAATCATAGACAAATTATACGAAGCTTCCTGTAGTGGTGTGCAGATTGATCTCGTCATCCGGGGTATTTGCTGCCTGAGACCGGGAGTCCCCGGACTTTCAGAGAATATCAGAGTAAAGAGTATTGTCGGTCGCTTCCTCGAGCATTCGCGAATTGTCTGCTTTGCCAATGGCGCCGAACTGCCTTCCAAACAGGCCAATGTATTTATTTCCTCGGCGGACTGGATGCAAAGGAATTTTGACCGTCGCGTTGAAGTGATGGTGCCGGTCGAAAATCCCACTGTACAGTCCCAGATTGTCGACCAGATCATGGTTGCCAACCTCAAGGACGAGGCCCAAAGCTGGTATCTGCAGCCGGATCACAGCTATAAAAGAAGGCAGTCAGGCCCCAACTCTTTCTCTGCGCATCATTATTTCATGACAAACCCAAGCCTATCGGGTATGGGTGGAGGACTTAAGGGAATTGAAATCCCCCACTTGCTGAAAGAGTGATGTTACTTGGGTAGATTTGCAGTTATCGATATTGGCTCCAACTCGGTTCGCCTGGTGGTCTATGAGAGCCGGCGCCGTGTTCCCTATGTTATCTTCAATGAAAAGGTGCTGTGCGGCCTTGGCCGTGGTGTTTCCGAAACCGGCTTTATGATGGAGGAATCCATTGAGGCGGCCCTGTCGACCCTCAGAAGATTCGCCATGCTGATTGACAAGATGAGGATCAAGGACGTTCGGGCCATCGCAACGTCGGCTGTGCGTGATGCCAAAAACGGACCGGATTTTGTCAATATTGTCCGGGACACCTGTAAAATAGATGTCCAGGTTATTGACGGCGAGGAAGAAGGCCGTCTTGCAGGCCTTGGGGTCGTTTGTGCCTTTCCCAGGGCACATGGTGTTGCCGGTGACCTTGGCGGCGGCAGCCTGGAGCTCACACATGTCAATAATCTGGATGTTTGTGAAAAAGTTACGCTGCCCATTGGTCCCTTGCAGTTCCAGAACCGGGAAGGGGAGGTTTTTCATACGCCGAGAAAGGAAATTGACCGCGCCCTTTCGGAAGTCGAGTGGCTGGAGAATTATGTCGGTCAGTCCTTCTATGCTGTCGGCGGGTCGTGGAGGGCCCTTGCCAAGATCAATATGCTGGAAACCGGGTATCCGCTGAATAATATTCATAACTACCGGATAGAGGTCGAGGATGCTCTCGCTCTGACAAAAAAACTTTCGAAAATGACCCTTGAGGAAATGCAGATTTACAGCGGTCATGTCTCCAGCCGTCGACTCAGGGTGCTTGCCCTTTCTGCGCTGATCCTGCGCCGTGTAGTGAAAAAGCTGCAGCCTGCGGAAATCGTGGTATCCGGTTACGGAATCAGGGAAGGCCTCCTGTTTGACGGCATGCCGTCAAATGTTCAGAACGAAGATCCTCTGATTCAGGGATGTCATGAGATCGCCGCAATGACCGGACGTTTTCCGGAACATGGTCTGCGTTTACTCAACTGGATTGAACCGCTTTTCGAAGATGAGAGTCCGGATGACAAACGGCTTCGTCTGGCCATTTGCATGCTCAGTGATGTAGGCTGGCGCGGCCATCCGGAATATCGGGCCGAGAAGGTTATTTCGGAGATCATGTATGGCCGTCTGATCGGTATTGACCATCGTGGTGTCGGTCTGATCGGTCTGGCCCTGTATGTCTGTTACGGCGGCACCATTGGTGACAATAATACCAGCATCTGCATGTCACTGGTGAGTGAAGAAGATTTGCTTTATGCCAAACGCCTGGGGCTTGCCCTTCGTCTGGCACAGAGGATCTCTGCCGGTACGGCGCGAGGGCTGAATGCCGCCGGCCTTGAAATTAATGGCGATTCTCTTGTCTTGAATATGCAGCCCGGCAAGGCGGACCTGGTCAATGAAGTGGTTCGCAGAAGGTTTGACAAACTGGCGGCGGAAATTAATCTGCAACCAGTTGTGTCTGTCGAAAAGGATTAGGCCTCGACCGGAAACAGGACGATTTCGCCGTCCTTCATTGAAAACCCAAGTTTACCGTGTTTCAGATCAAGGGCATGCTTGCCGAACAGCTCAAAACGCCAGCCGTGCAGGGCGGGAATGTCCGCGTTATCGTCTGCAGCCAGTTTTTCGAGCTCATCCATGGTAGCAACAAGCTTGGCAGCGACGCCTTCCTTCTGGCATTTGTGTTTCAACAGAACCTTGAGGAGTTCCATCACAGGCTCGACGTTCATGGCCGGTGGACGGGGGCGGGCGATTACCGGCAGCTCATGATCAGGCATGTCGAGGGCTTGCTTCACATAAGAGAGGACAACATCGCCCGGCTTGCTTGAGCCGAATTGGGGTGGCAGGCCGCGAATGCCGTTGAGGGAGTTGCTGTGCTGTGGCCGGATGGCGGCCACTTCCAGAAGCACCTCATCCCGCATGATTCTGTTGCGGGGGATGTTGCGACGCTGGGCTTCTTCCTCCCGCCATTGGGCAAGTTTACGGACGATGGCGTGGAACCGGTTGTTATTGTTACGGATCTTGATCCGCTTCCAGGCATCTTCCGGGAGGGTGATATAGGTATCGGGATTGCCCAGTTGCTCCATCTCCTCGTCCAGCCAGTAGGTTCTGTCACTCATTTCCAGCTGATCGCGAAGCTTCCGGTAAATAACCCTCAGGTGAGTAACATCGCCCAAGGCGTAATCAATCTGTCTCTGGCTCAGGGGGCGTCGTGACCAATCAGTGAAACGGGAACTTTTGTCCAGGCTTTCGCCGACCAGGCTGGAGACCAGTTTGTCATAGCCGATATTGTCGCCAAAGCCGCAGACCATGGCGGCAACCTGGCTGTCGAACAGAGGCGTGGGGACCCTGCCGGTTTCATTGACAAATATTTCGATATCCTGGCGAGCCGCATGAAAAACCTTGATCACATTTTCGTTGGCCATCAGATCATGGAAGGGGGCAAGATCAAGTCCGTCGGCGAGAGGGTCGATGGCATGATATTCTTCCTCGTTGGCAATCTGGATAAGACAAAGCTTTGAGTAATAGGTTTTATCTCTCAAGAATTCCGTATCTACCGTGACATATTCCGAACTCGACAGCCGCTCGCAAAGTTCTGCCAGTTGCTGATTTTTTGTAATAACACTCATTTGGGGAACCGATCTTACCTTTTATTGGGAAATGTCATGGGAATGACTTGACAAATATGCAATAAAGCACAAAAACAACCTGAATTGAACATGAAATATAGAAGAAACCATAATGCACGAATACAGAACGAATACCTGTGCCGAACTCCGTGAAGATCATGTTGGTAATTCCGTCAGATTGTCCGGCTGGGTGCATCGCAAAAGGGACCATGGCGGCCTGTTGTTCATCGACCTGCGGGACCATTACGGCCTGACGCAGTGTGTCATTGATGTTGAGAGCCCCTTTTTCAGGGATGCAGAGACCGCCCGCCCGGAAAGTGTTATCCGTATTGATGGTGTTGTTGTGGCCCGAAGCGAGGATACAATCAACGCCAATCTTCCCACCGGCCGGATTGAAGTACAGGTGAAAGCATTTGAGGTGCTGTCCCAGGCTGACGAACTGCCGATGCCTGTCTTTGGCGACCAGGAATATCCTGAAGAAACACGCCTGACCTATCGTTATCTGGACCTGCGCCGGGATCGGTTGCACCAGAATATCGTTCTCAGGTCCGATGTGATTTCCAGCATTCGTCGCAGGATGGTGGACCAGGGTTTCAGGGAATATCAAACACCAATCCTGACGGCATCCTCTCCGGAAGGCGCCAGGGACTTTCTGGTGCCGAGCCGCATGCATCCGGGCAAATTTTATGCCCTGCCGCAGGCCCCCCAGCAGTTCAAGCAGCTTCTGATGATTGCCGGCTTCGACCGCTATTTCCAGATCGCCCCCTGTTTCAGGGACGAGGATGCCCGGGCAGATCGTTCTCCCGGGGAATTCTACCAGCTTGATATGGAAATGTCCTTTGTCACGCAGGAAGACGTCTTTGCCGCCATTGAACCGGTGATGCAGGGAATTTTCGAGGAATTTTCAGACAAGAAAGTAACTCCTGCGCCGTTTCCACGGATTCCCTTCAAAGAATCCATGCTGAAATATGGTAATGACAAGCCCGACCTGCGCAACCCCGTTGAAATCAGCGACGTGACTGAAGTCTTCCGTGATTCAGGTTTTGGAATTTTTGCCGGTATGGTCGAGAAAGGCGCTGTTGTTCGCGCTATCCCGGCACCGGGAGCCGGCGGGTCACAGGCCAGAAGTTTCTTCGATAAAATGAACAGCTGGGCCCAGTCCGAAGGTCATGCCGGTCTTGGATACGTGATTTTCAAAGACGGCGAGGGACGCGGACCGATTGCCAAGAACCTTGGGGATGAACGTCTTTCCCAGCTACGCGAAGTTGCAAGTCTTGGTGAAAATGACGGGGTATTTTTCGCCTGCGCCGATGATACAGCGGCCGCTCAACTGGCCGGACTGGCCCGGACCAAGGTTGGTGAGGATCTTGATCTGATTGAGAAGGATACCTTTAAATTCTGCTGGATCGTGGATTTCCCGATGTATGAATGGGATGAGGTAGAGAAAAAACTGGACTTCAGCCATAACCCCTTCTCGATGCCGCAGGGCGGGATGGAAGCGCTGGAAACCATGGATCCGGAAGATATCCTGGGTTATCAGTATGACATCGTTTGTAACGGTATTGAGCTGTCGTCAGGCGCCATCAGGAACCACAAACCGGAAATCATGTATAAGGCGTTCGAGATAGCCGGATACGGTCCGGAAGTGGTCGAAGATCGCTTTGCCGGTATGTTGAACGCCCTGAAATATGGCGCTCCTCCCCATGGTGGTGTTGCTCCGGGGATTGACCGTATCGTTATGTTGCTGGCCGATGAGCCGAACATTCGTGAAGTCATTGTCTTCCCGATGAACCAGAAGGCGGAAGACCTGATGATGAAAGCGCCGAGCGCGGCAAGCAATGCCCAGCTTCGGGAATTGCATCTGAGAACGGTGTTGCCAGAGGCCAAATAACGGTTTTCCTCGGCAGGTAAAACACAAAACAAAAGGCATGACTTGCGGGTCATGCCTTTTTTAGTCGTCCGTTTTCCGGGCGCCGTGTGGTAATCAGAGGATCAGGCGCGGATGTCTACATTCTGCCCGACATTGGGGCCTGTATCCGCTTCAACTTCCTTGCGCTCAACAGAGGAATCTTCAGCAATATTCTGAATTGACTGCTGAATAGTGGCCTTATTCTCGAGGCTGCCACTATGACCCGCATTGATCTGAACCGTATTGGAGGCCTTGCTTGCTTCTGCAACATCTACCATTTTTAAATTCCTTACATTTATTCCACACTAATCTATAACATATTCATTACTGAAACATTAACTTTTGATTCATATTTATCAAAAGAATTCTGGTTATGGTTAATAGTTGCATGTATGCTCTGTGCGGGAATAAAAACCAAGTAAAACAAAGGCATATGGAATGATGTTACAGAAAAGCCGCTATAGTTTTTTTCTGTCAGTTATTTTATCCGGACTTCTTGCCCTGTCGGGATGCAGCTCTACGGGCCCCAAGCGGGTAGACGGGGAGCTGGTCTTTGATGCTGATTCTCTGGTCAATATGGCGGACAGCTTTGCCAAAACCGGCGATTACGGCAATGCGCTGAGACTTTACCAGAGGGCGGCCACGGAAAATCCGGAACATCTTGATGCCAAGATCGGTCTTGCCAGGACCTACCTGCGGCTCGGGGCGGCGGATGCGGCGATCTCGATCTATCAGTCAGTTCTGACAATAGATCCGGAGAATGCTGAAGCCAAAATGGGAATAAGTCAGATGCTGATCAGGGAAAACAAGCCGGATGAAGCCCTCGACTATCTATCGCAGATCACAGGAGAGACGGCGCTAAATCATCGTTTTTATAATGTTCGCGGCCTCGCTTATGACCTGAAGGGAGATCATGAACAGGCGCAGATTACTTATGGCGCCGGCCTGAACAACGAGCCGGACAATATTTCCCTGCTGAATAACCTCGGCCTGTCGTTCGCTATTCAGGGGCAGTATGCGCCAGCCATCCGCATATTGAGCAAAGCAGCAAACATGGGCGGGAATAATGCCACAGCCCTGCAGAACCTGGTTATGGCCTATTCCTTGTCAGGAGAAGAAGAGGCTGCCCGGAAAATGGCAACCTCCTTTATGAGCGAGGAGGAGATTCCAGCCAGTTTTCAGTTTTACCGCTGGCTGAAAAGCCTGAATTCCACTCAGAAAGCCCAGGCGATTTTTCTTGGTGTGAGGACCTTTCCCAAAGAGCAGGATGATATGTCATCCGTTCAGGAGCCGGCAAATTCAGGGTCGCAATCTGTTCAGGACGAAGAACCTCTGGACCCCAAGAAAAAGAAACTTATGGAGATCCTGACGGAAGAACCGCCACAGAAGGAGGTTCTGGAGAAGCCGGCCGAGGAAGCCATGGCGGCATCCGGACCGGAAGAAGGGATGCCTGCGGCTTCTGAAACGCTTGCAGTCCCAATGTCTGGAAAGGCCGTGGAAAAAGTCTATCGTGTCCAGCTAGGATCTTATCCAACAGAGGAAACTGCGGCAGAGGGCTGGACCTGGCTGCGCAAGCGTTCGGAAAATATCCTTGAATCCTATGATCCCGATATCCGGGAAATCCAGCAGGATGACGGCACATCACTGTATCGCCTGTTCATTGCCGGGATTGAAGAAAAGCAGTCGGCGAGGGAAGTCTGCTCACTGCTGAAAACGCATAACATAGATTGTCTTGTGATTTTTACGGACCGCTAGTCCATCCTTCCAGACGTGTTCAGGCCGAACAAAGGTTGGTGTCAGACAGGGGAGATGTGCCTTTTGGCAAAAAACCTTTGGCAGGTATAATCCGTGGCGCTGCCTGAAAAATATCCCTGATGCCCCAGATTACACTCAGCAGAAGGAAGGGAATGAAAGCCAGACCGGCATAATGTAACAGGTTTTCCATGACAAGCTCCTTTATGTTCTTTATTTGTTCTATTTTATAGAGACGGTCAAGTCAAGAACAAAAACAGAACATTAAAGATAAATATGACAAGTGACTCTGACAGGAAAATCTGGATCAGGCTGTTTTTCTGATTTTTTGGGCTAGGTCGAATTCCGTTTTCACGCAATTGCGCCCGGATTTCTTCGCCAGATAGAGAGCTTCATCCGCGCGGCCTATGATTTCCGGTTTGCGGTCCCCCTGATGGTACCGCGCCACACCGAAGGAAACAGTGATCTTGCCGATACGTTCGCCGGTGCTTTTTCGTTTCATGGACCGTTGGGAAACAGATTCGCGAATGGCGTCAGCCATTTCGACGGCCTCTTCTATGGTGGTATCGGGAAGCACAACACAGAATTCCTCGCCACCAAAGCGGGCAGGGGTGCCCTTTTCACCGACCCGAAGTTTCATGACGTGGGCAACGGCTTTAAGGACCTGATCCCCTACCTGATGGCCCCAGGTGTCATTGAACTGTTTGAAATGATCGATATCACCGATCAGGAGGCACATTTCCTTCTGATTCTTTTCGCATTCCCTGAAGGCCTGGTCCAGCCGGTCTTCAAAACACCTGCGGTTGCCGATATTGGTCAGCATATCGGTCTTGTTTTCCTGACGGACCGCCTCCAGGCTGGACTGAAGCTTCTGGATTTCCTGGGAAGAGGATTTCAGATCTGCTTCCATTTTCTGGCTTCGTTCCTGCATTTTCCGGGTATCAGACAGTATTTCCTTCAGAATGACGCTGATTTCCGATCCACCCTGCATATTTTCCAGACTGTCCAAATGGTCATTCAGGGACGTGCTGTATTCGGTTGTGCTTTCACCCGATTCTTTAAGAGTTTTGACAATCTTGACCAGTTCTTTCTGAATCGATTGTCCGGCTTCCTCAACAGCGGTTTGAGACAACTCACTGGAAAAGAATCTCTGATATAAATTTTCGCAAATTTCGGTACTGAATCTTGTCGCCTTGCCGACAAGACCATTGATGGCGCCACTGAGGGCAAGGTCGGAGCCCGCAGAATGGGTGTACCAGACATGATAGTTCATGGGGGTCGGGACAATGTTGTAATCGGACATCAGGTCCAACGCCTTGTCCGATGTTTCCCTGATAAATTCTATATCATCCCTGTCCTGGATAAATGACATTCTTTTTTAATCCCAACCTAGCTGCTAATTCACAAGTTTATCCGCCCGATAACACATGGATAATCGGTTAATCCTAAAAAATGCCTAAGGATCAGGGTAAATAAACGGTAAAAATTAGAACATAAGGCTTTGGGAGTACTTACTTATTTTCATCCCGGAGGAGGAATGCCGGGACATGATCACCCATGCCAACTACTGGTTTGCCGCTTTCACGGGGTTCGCGCCGGTCAGAAGTTTCTCTCCGGCCGGGAGCTTCTCTGCGGGGGGAAGATTCTCTCCTGGGGGAGGATTCCCTGCGGGTTGAAGGTTCTTTCCGCTCGGATGTTTCTTTTTTCTCGGCAGGCTCTCTTCGGGCTGGCGCTCTTTTCTCACCGGATGCCGCGGACGGTTTCCGGTCTCTGCCGCCTTCGGAAGTGCGGGGACGTCTTTCCCGTGTTGCGGGGGCGTCGAAACCCTCAAGGTCTTCTACCGGAATATCGTTGCCGAGCATTTTCTGCAGGGCGTCCAGGTATTTTTTGTCCTTTGGCGTGGTCAGGCTGAAGGACCAGCCTTCCTTGCCGGCGCGGCCGGTGCGGCCGATGCGGTGAATATAGTCTTCCGGGTTGCGGGGTATGTCATAGTTGAACACGTGGCTGATGTTGGACACATCAAGGCCGCGGGCGGCGACATCAGAGGCCACCAGGAGCTGGATCTCTCCGGCCTTGTATTTGGCCAAGGTCTCGCTACGGATTGACTGGGGCAAATCGCCGTGGATTTCCGCCACGCTGAAGCCATGCACGGCCAGCGACTTGGCGACCACCTTCACGTCCGATTTGCGGTTGCAGAAAATGATTCCGTTTTTCACATCGTTGGTTTCGATCAGGTGCCGCAGGGCGGCGCGCTTGACCTTGTCGTCGGCGGCCACACGCACCAGTTTCTGGGTGATGGTCACGGCCGTGGACTTGGGTGAGGAAACGGTGATTTCCTTGGGGTCCTTGAGGAACTGGTCGGTCAGCCGCTTGACTTCCTTCGGCATGGTGGCCGAGAAGAACAGGCTTTGCAGGCGCGGCGGCATCAGCTTACAGATTTTCTCCACATCGGGGATAAAGCCCATGTCCAGCATGCGGTCGGCTTCGTCCACCACCAGGATTTCAGTGCCGGTCAGCATGACATGTCCGCGTTCCAGATGGTCAATCAGCCGGCCCGGTGTGGCAATCAGCACATCAACGCCGCGGTCCAGCAGTTTTTCCTGCTCGGCAAAGGCGACACCACCGATCAGCAGGGCCATGGTCAGTTTGGAATTCTTGCCGTATTTTTCGAAACTTTCCGCCACCTGGGCGGCCAGTTCGCGGGTCGGCTCGAGAATCAGGGTGCGCGGCATGCGCGCCCGGGCCCGGCCCTCGGAAAGGATATCGATCAGGGGCAGGGTAAAGGAGGCGGTTTTCCCGGTTCCGGTCTGGGCAATACCCAGAATATCCCTGCCTTGCAGGACACTTGGTATGGCTTTGGCCTGGATGGGGGTGGGCTCGGTATAGCCGGCATCTTTGATGGCGGCGAGGAGCTGTTCACTTAAACCTAAATATTCAAAACCCATGTGGTCGTATAGTCTTTCCGTTTCACTTTGTCTAATCACGGCGCAGAATAGGCAATTCTGTCAATATGTCAATGATGCAGTGTGCAGGGCAGCATTGAAGGTTGTTTGAAAGTTGTGAATTTAGTAAAATACGTCGAGAATTTTCTTTGGGAAATTGAGATGAAATGGAAAGCATGCTCCATAATTGCCGCTATCCCAGGACTGTTGGTCGCGTTTTTAAGCTGACTGGTTTTAGAACTGTTTCCTAAATATCCAGTTCCTTCGCCCGTGCCGCATTTTCCTGGATGAACTGGAACCTGAGTTCCGGCTTCTTGCCCATCAGCTGATCGACTTTTTCCGCCGTTTCCAGACGCCCGCCTTCTGGTACGATAATGCGCAGGAGCGTCCGTTTGCCGTGGGTCATGGTGGTTTCACGAAGCTGGGCCGGCGGCATTTCGCCGAGGCCTTTAAAGCGGCTGACTTCCACCTTGCCGCGGCCGGAAAACTCGCTGGCCATCAGTTCGTCCTTGTGGGCGTCGTCCCGGGCATAAAGCACCTTGCCGCCCTGGGCGATGCGATAGAGCGGCGGCTGGGCCAGGTACAGATGGCCGTTTTTGAGGAGCTCCGGCATTTCCTGATAAAAGTAGGTCATCAGCAGGGTGGCGATATGGGCGCCGTCCACGTCAGCATCGGTCATGATGATGATTTTTTCGTACCGGAGGTCGTCTTCCACATATTTGTCGCCAAAACCGCAGCCCAGCGCCTGGATGATGTCGGCAATTTCCTGGTTGGCGCGGATTTTGTCGCGGGTGGCGCTGGCCACATTGAGGATTTTACCGCGGATCGGCAGAATCGCCTGGTTTTTCCGGTTCCGGGCCTGCTTGGCGGAGCCGCCGGCGGAATCACCCTCCACGATGTAAATTTCTGACCCTTCCGCATCATTCTGGGAACAGTCGGCGAGCTTGCCGGGCAGGCGCAGTTTGCGCTTGTTGGTGGCGGTCTTGCGGTTGACGTCTTTTTCCTGACGGCGGCGCAGGCGTTCCTCAACCCGCTCCAGCGCCCAGGCCAGAAGATCGTTGGCCATGTCCGGCGCACCGGACAGCCAGTGATCGAAATGGTCGCGCACGGCGTTTTCCACCAGACGGGCGGCTTCCGCCGTAGTCAGCTTGTCCTTGGTCTGGCCCTGGAACTGGGGGTTTTTGATGAAAACGGAAATCAGCGAACAGGCGGCAACAAAAATATCCTCGCCAGTGATGGCGGCGGCTTTCTTGTTGCCGATCAGTTCGCCATAAGCCTTGATGCCCTTGAGCAAAGCGGCGCGCAGCCCTGCCTCGTGGGTGCCGCCCTGGGGGGTGGGCACGGTATTACAATAGGAACGGGTGCTGCCGTCGCCATATTCCGGCCAGGCAATGGCCCATTCCACATTGCCCATGTTGTCGGCCAGAGGCACCCGGCCGTGGAAATTTTCCGTCGTCACCAGGCTGCGTTTTTCCATGCTCTCGGTCAGGTAATCATTGAGCCCGCCGGGGAAGTGCAGGGTATCTTTTTCCGGGGTCTGATCGCCTTCCACCAGCAGCGAAGGATCGCAGGCCCAGCGGATTTCCACACCGCGAAACAGATAGGCCTTTGATTTGGCGGACTGATAGAGCCGGGCCGGTTTAAGCTGGGCCTTTTCACCGAAGATTTCCGGGTCCGGATGGAATGTCACCTTGGTGCCGCGCCGGTTCGGGGTGGATCCTAAATTTTCAAGTTTGCCGACCGGATGACCGCGGGAAAAATCCTGTTTCCAGACCTGTTTATCGCGGGCGACCTCGACCGACATCTTATCGGACAGGGCGTTAACAACGGAAATGCCAACCCCGTGCAGGCCACCGGAGGTTTCGTAAGCCTTGCTGTTGAACTTGCCGCCGGAATGAAGTGTGGTCAGGATCACTTCCAGGGCGGACTTGTCCTTGTATTTCGGGTGCGGGTCGACGGGGATGCCGCGGCCGTTATCGGTGATCGTGACCGACCCGTCGGCGTTCAGGGTCATCTCGATGCGGGTGGCGTGACCGGCCACGGCCTCGTCCATGGAGTTGTCGAGCACTTCGGCCACAAGATGGTGCAGGGCGCGCTCGTCAGTGCCGCCGATATACATGCCGGGGCGCATGCGGACGGGCTCCAGGCCCTCCAGTACCTCGATATCCTTGGCAGAATATTCACCGGCTACAGGGGTCGTCTCAAACAGGTCACTCATGGTATGATATTGGTCTCAACTGGTTTTACGGGCCGATCAGCGGGGACGGCCTGTCATTCTTGATTGCTGTGTCGGCTACACTATAAGCCAAGATTAAAAAGCTTCACAACAAGATATTGTTAGGAATTGAAATTAGCCGCCGGGGCAGGCATAATCGACGCCAAGATAAAATAAACCAGAGATATTTTGCGCTATACACCACTCAGCCAATTCCTGAAGACACAGTTGCCCCGCATCCGGCGGGCCGATCTTGTAACTGTGCCCGCAGAAGGGTCGCTGAAACTGGTGCGTGATCTGGCCGGGATCACCTGGCACTGGCGCAAACAGGCCCTGCTGACAGCCTATCTGCTGCTGATGGGCTTTGCCCTCGGCGTGATCTATATCTATGCGACGGGCAGGGGCCATGAGCCGACGACCACAGCACAGGCAATAATTCCGGTACAGGAACAACAAGTGGTCACCGTCGAGAAAGTCCTGCCGATTCCCTTCGAGGAAGGACATCAGCAAACCGAAGTGGTGGTCAGCCTGCCCGATCTGGAGGTGGCGCCAAGCTTCCCCCGCACCGAAACCCGGCTGCCCGAAAGCCCGCCGCTGTGGAAGGCCAATGCGGTCGCTGTGGGCGGCTTGATCCCGGGGCAGCCGCAAATCTCCATCGTCATTGACGACCTGGGTATTTTGAAAGACAACACCCGGCGCCTGATCAATATGCAGCCGGGCCTGACCCTGTCGTTCCTGCCATATGCCACCGACCTTGAGCCGCAGACCGATCTCGCCCGCCGCAAAGGGCATGAACTGATGCTGCATCTGCCCATGCAGCCGCGGGGCGATGCCTTGCCCGGCCCCCATGCCCTGAAGGCGGATCTCGGACAAGAGGAACTGCTTGGCCAGATCCTGTGGAATCTGGACCGGTTTGACGGTTATGTCGGCATCAATAATCACATGGGCAGCGCCTTTACCGAGGATTATGACGGTATCAGCCAGCTGTTGTCGGTGGTGCGGGAGAGGGGGCTGCTGGTGCTGGACAGCAAGACCACCAACAATTCCGTGCTGGCCGGACTTGCCGAGCAGAAGGATATTCCCCATGCGGTGCGGGATGTGTTCCTGGATAATACGCAGGATGTGGATTATATCCTGGGTCAACTGGATAAATTGGAAGAATATGCCCGGCGTCACGGCTCAGCCGTCGCCATCGGCCATCCCTATGACGAGACCATCGCGGCGCTGGAACTCTGGCTGCCAAAGCTCAGGGAAAAGGGCATTACCCTGGTGCCGCTGAGCCATATCGTCGAGGGCAAATACCGCAAGACCATGATCGCCCAGGGCGGCATGGATCAGGCGGAGTAAAATTCCGAAATCAGTGGGTGGTTTTTACTGGCCGCGCTCGGCCTGGCCGGCGAAGTTGATGGCTTCCTCGGCCGCGCGGAACAGGGCCCGGGCTTTATGCTCACATTCGGCATATTCGCTGTCCGGGTCGCTGTCGGCGACAATGCCGGCCCCGGCCTGCACATACATGATGCCGTCACGGACGATGGCCGTCCTGAGCACAATACAGGTGTCCATGCTGCCGTCGACGGAGAAATATCCCACACCCCCGGCATAGATGCCGCGTTTCTCCACCTCGAGCTCGTCAATGATTTCCATGGCCCGGACCTTTGGCGCGCCACTGACGGTGCCGGCCGGGAAGCCAGCGGCCAGAGCCTTGAGGGCGTCATATTCCGGGCTGATTTCCCCGCGCACGTCGGAGACGATATGCATCACATGGGAATAATACTCGATGATCATCCTTTGCGTGACCTCGACCGTGCCGACCTTGCTGACCCGGCCCACGTCATTACGACCCAGGTCCAGCAGCATCAGGTGCTCGGCAAGTTCCTTGGGATCACTGAGCAGGCTTTCGGCATTCTGTTTGTCTTCGAGCGCCGTTTTGCCGCGCGGGCGGGTGCCGGCGATGGGGCGCACGGTCACTTCATTGTCGCGCAGGCGCACCAGGATTTCAGGGCTTGAGCCGATGACAGCAAAATCGCCGAACTTCAGGTAATAAAGAAACGGCGAGGGGTTGGTTCTTCTCAGCGCCCGGTAGAGCGCGAAAGGCGGCAGGTCAAAGGGACAGGAAAAGCGTTGTGACAGCACCACCTGGAAGATGTCGCCGGCGCGGATATATTCCTTGGCCTTTTCGACCATTTCCTTATAGCGTTCCTTGCCGGTGTTGGAGACGGGGTCCTCAAGTTCCAGATCTTCCTGCAATGACTGGCGGGATATCTGCAACGGGCGCTCCAGCGCTTCCTCGATGGCGGCAAGCCGTTCCCCGGCCCGCAGGTATGCTGTTTTGGCGTCCACATTGTCTTCGGGGCGCACCGGTGTGACAATGGTCAGCAGGTCAGTGACCGCGTCAAAGACCACCATGATGGTCGGGCGCACGAAAATACTGTCGGGAAACCCGAGGGCGTCGGGATTGGGTTCGGGCAGCTTTTCCATCAGCCGCACCATGTCATATCCCATATAGCCGATCAGGCCGGCAGCTGATGGCGGCATGCCTTCCGGCAGGTCCATTTTTGATTCTTCGAACAAATCGCGCAGGCTGTCGAGTGAACCTTTGATCAGGGTTTCAAAAGCGTCGTCATCCTGTCTGCGGGTCAGGGCCTGGCGGTTGATTTCCGCCTTGTCGCCACGGCAGCGCCAGATGATGTCCGGTTTCAGGCCAATGAAAGTGTAACGGCCGCGAATGGCGCCGCCCTCAACGGATTCCAGCAGGCTGCCGAACGGTTCGTCGCTGGCCAGCTTGACAAAGGCGGAGACCGGCGTTTCCAGATCAGCCACTTGGGTCGACCAGACAAGCTGGGGGTTTCCGGCCTCATAGGCTGCCTGGAATGTTTCGAAATCCGGTGAGACAGGCATATACCGTCCTTGTTGTTATTATTCGCCGGCGCTTGACATCTGGTCGAGGACTGCTTTCACAACCCGGTCATTGACCTGAACGGGCAGGGCCTCGGTCAGATAATTGCGATAGGCGCTGAGGATCTCATTCTGATAGACCCGTGACATGGCACCCTGCAGCTCCGGTACATTTTCCGGGACAGTTTCCGGCATGGTTTTGGATTTAATCTGCAACAGGACAAAGCCATTCTGGTCGGCCGCCCGGCTGGAAGTAATCTCGCCGGTTTTGGCGGTGAAGATGGCTTCCATCACCTGGGCTGAAACCTTGCCGGTGCGGTCATCGCGGGAGACGGTCACCGTGTTGATGGTGGCGCCTTCAATTTCTTTTGCCAGCACCGCCAGCAGTTTGCCTTCGCCTGACTGTTCGACGATAGAGTTGGCCATGGCTTCGGCCTTGTTGAGCTTTTCATCATAGGTCCATGAGGTTCTGACAGCCTGGGAAACTTCGTCAAAGGGGCGAAGGTGTTCATCAACGATATCGTTAACGGCAACGGCATAGAATGAGTCTTCGCCCGCCTCATCCAGAGTCGGATCGTCACTGGGGTCAATCTCAAAAGCGCGGGACAACAGCGACGGCACTCCGGGCAGTCCTTCGGCCATCTTGCCGTCTGGTGAAAAACCGTTGCGGTCGGTGAGGGCGCTGGTTTTCAGTTCCAGTCCAAGATTGTCGGAAATTTCCTGCAGGCGGGCGCCGCCGGCGAGTTCGTCTTCCACCTTGTTGGTCATGTCATAAACATGATCCATGGCTTTCTGATGCTTGAGTTCCTTTTCCAGCTCGGGGCGGACTTCCACGAAACTCCTGGCACTTCCCGCCTCAATGGCAATGACATTGAAAATGTACCAGCCGAAGTCTGTTTCGACCGGCTCCGTCACACCTTCACCAGCCAGGCTGAATACTGCCGCAGCAGCAGCTTCGCCATAGACATCTTCCAGGTCAGCCGGGGACTGGTTCCCGATGTTGGAATCTTCGAGGGTCTGGTCGCTGTGCTTTTCCACCACATCAAGGAAGTTCATGCCTGCTTTCAGATCGGCAACGGCCGCGTCGGCTTCTTCCCTGCTGTTGAGGATCAATTGCTGCAGGGTCCGCTTCTCGGGGATCGTGTAGGTGTCCTTGCGTTCCTCATAAAGGTCAAGAACGTCCTGTTCATCCAGCTGGATGGCATCGGTAAACTGGTCAGGGGAAATGATAATATAGCTGAGGGACCTATATTCGGGCGCCATATAGCGGGATGAATGCGCCTCGTAATAAGCTTTCAGGGTTTCATCGTCTGCCGCCGGAATGCCTGTGATGTCGGTGGCCCGGATGGTCACCACATCGGCGGTCCGGCTTTCGCGTTCAAATTTGTAAATGGTTTCCAGTGCGGCGCGCGGCACCTGGATGTTGGAGACAAGGCTGGTGACAAAATCCTGACGGACAAGATCTTCGCGCAAAACTTCCTCAAACTGTTTCGATGTAAATCCCTGGCTCTGGGCGATACGTTCAAAGGTAAAGCGGTCGAAGATACCGAGGTCATTCTGGAAGGTTGTCTGGGATATGATGTAATCGCGCAGCCGTTCGTCCGAAATTCTGATTCCGACCTGACGACCCGCTTCATAAAAGGCTTTCTGGTTTACCTGGGTCTGTAGCACCTGATTGGCCAGTCCCATGCGGATCGCCAGCTCCTGTGTCAGTTCGCCATTGTAATTCTGTTGTTCCCGGTATAGGCGGGCCTGGAACTGACGGGCGAAATCCTGTGCGGTAACTTTGTCTTCTCCGATGACGGCGACATTGTTTCCTCCCTTGACAAAGACGTCACGCCCGATACCCCAGAGGGCAAAGCTGGCCACAAGAACACCAAGCAGGGCAAGAGTGAAGAAGGATGATAGTCCGCTGCGGAAAAAATTTAACATTAAATCTGAACCTGTAATGATTGATTGTTTATTTATTTCCCCGGTACCGATACTTCCCCGCCCGGAAATTTGGGGCATGATAATAAGCTACCCCCCTGTTCGCAACAGGAAAGAGCAGCCAGTAGAGGCTTTTTCTTGAAAGGAAGTGGAAATGACGAAGCATTTCTGTTAGGGAACGTGAGTTCATGAGATAAAAAGGAAGGAAAATCACCCCATGGCCACCCCGAAAGCTCTTGTTGCCGGTAACTGGAAAATGAACGGCGTTACCGAGAATCTTGTCGAGATCGAAAAATTGAATGATCTGCTCGGGCAGGGGGCTCCCGGCTGTGATGTGCTGATATGTCCGCCCTTCACATTAATACATCAGTCCATGCAGGTGGCCGGAGATCATGTGGAGATTGGCGCACAGGATTGTCATGCCAATATCGCAGGGGCTCATACCGGTGACATTTCAGCTGCCATGCTCACGGATCAGGGATGTAAATATGTTATCGTCGCCCATTCGGAACGACGCACGGATCACGGCGAGACTAATGAGATGGTCCGCGGCAAGGCGGATGCAGCCCAGAAAGAGGGCCTGACGGCCATTATCTGTGTTGGTGAAACCGAGGCGGAACGGGATGCCGGCGACGCCCTTCCGGTGGTCACCTCCCAGGTTCGGGAGTCCATTCCCGCGGAGGCAGTGGTTGCCAACACAGTTGTGGCCTACGAACCGGTATGGGCGATCGGAACAGGCAGGACCCCGACCACGGCGGACGTGGCCGAGGTACATGCCGCCGTTCGCGAGGTGTTGATCGAACGTTTTGGCACCGAAGGCGCGAACGTGCGCATCTTGTACGGTGGTTCGGTAAAACCGGAAAATGCACGCGAACTGATGTCCGTAGACAATGTAAACGGAGCACTGGTAGGCGGTGCAAGCCTGAAGGCCGACAGCTTTTATGGCATTATTCAGGCTTATGATTGATCGCGCAGGGCAGTTGGCAAAAAAAAACTAGCCAACTGCTATGCTTTGGAGTAAAAGCCGTCTGGTATTTAAATATCAGCTTTAAAGAAAAAGAGTTTTAAAATGCAAGAAGTCATTCTTGTTATACATCTGATGTTGGCGCTTGCCCTGGTCGTTGTTATTCTGTTGCAGCAATCTGAAGGCGGGGCGCTGGGTATCGGTGGGGGACCTACCGGGTTGATTTCCAGTCGGGGTGCGGCTAATCTGTTATCCCGAACAACGGCAATTTTGGCGACAGGTTTTTTCGTCACTAGTCTCGTTCTAGCTATTATGGCCAAAGAGGATGTCGGAACAGATTCTGTCCTTGATAAACCGGTCGAACAAAGCACAGAGCAGCCTGAGGAAGAAATCAAGATCCCTGAAGTGCCTGTTTCAGAGTAAATGCCCCAGATCGGGTATTAAGCCAAACACACAAAAAGTTTGTTCGGGAATTTAAAAGACCCATGACGCGTTATATTTTTATCACTGGAGGTGTTGTTTCTTCTTTAGGGAAGGGCCTCCTGTCCGCCGCTTTGGGCGCACTTCTTCAATCCCGGGGCTACTCTGTCAGACTGCGCAAGCTTGATCCTTATCTGAATGTGGATCCGGGCACCATGAGCCCGTACCAGCATGGTGAGGTTTTTGTGACCGACGACGGCGCCGAAACCGATCTGGACCTTGGTCATTATGAACGATTCACAGGTGTTCCCTGTCATCAGAGTGACAACGTCACTTCCGGCCGAATCTATCAGCAGATCATTGACCGGGAACGCCGGGGCGACTATCTGGGTGCCACAGTCCAGGTCATTCCCCATGTCACGGATGCGATTAAAACCTTCACCACGAGTGATGTGCCGGAAGGCACGGATTTTGTCCTGTGCGAGATTGGTGGAACTATCGGTGATATCGAAAGTCTTCCCTTTATGGAAGCCATTCGCCAGTTGGGATATGAACTGGGCCGGGAAAAGGCCATTTTTGTCCATGTTACCCTGGTTCCGTTTCTGTCTGCCGCTGGCGAACTGAAGACAAAGCCGACACAGCACAGCGTCAAGGAATTGCGCAGTATTGGTATTCAGCCGGAAATTCTGGTCTGTCGGTCCGAACACGAAATTCCTGATTCAGAACGGCGTAAAATTGCCCTCTTCTGCAACGTCCGGGAGTCTGCTGTAATTCAGGCGCTTGATGCGTCCAGCATCTATGAGGTGCCGCTGAATTACCATGCCGAAGGGCTGGATGATGAAATTCTGTCTGCTTTCGGTCTTGATCCCGCAAAGACCTCTATCGACCTGTCCAGATGGCATGAGATTGTCGAACATGTGAATAATCCCGAAGGGGAAGTCACGATTGCGATTGTCGGTAAATATACCGAACTGAAAGATGCCTACAAATCTCTGATTGAAGCCCTCGTTCATGGCGGGTTCGCCAATAACGTGAAAGTGAATATTGAATGGTTTGACGCCAAGATATTTACGGAAGAGGATGTGGCGGCACTCCTTGAAAATGTCGACGGCATTCTGGTGCCGGGCGGTTTTGGCGAACGCGGTGCAGAAGGCAAGATCGCCGCCGCTCAATATGCGCGTGTGCATAAAATCCCCTATTTTGGTATTTGTTTCGGCATGCAGATGGCCTGTATCGAGGCGGCCCGCAATCTGGCAGGCATCGAAAATGCCAGTTCTACAGAGTTCGGCGAATGCGAAAATCCGGTTGTCGGCCTGATGACCGAATGGCAGACCGAAAAAGGCACAGAGAAACGTTCCCAGGAAGATGATATGGGCGGCACCATGCGCCTGGGGGCCTACAAGGCCCGCATTCTGCCCGGAACGAAAGTATTCGAGGCCTATGGTACCGAAGCCATTTCCGAACGTCACCGTCATCGCTATGAAGTGAACATCAATTACCGTGAGCAGCTGGAAGCGGTCGGCCTCAAGTTTTCCGGCCTGTCACCCGACGGCCTGCTGCCGGAAATTGTAGAGATAGTGGACCATCCCTGGTATATCGGGGTGCAGTTCCACCCGGAACTCAAATCAAAACCCTTTGAGCCGCACCCCCTGTTTGCCTCTTTCATCGGGGCTGCTGTTAAACAATCAAGACTGGTATAGTGCCACCACCAGAACCTAGAGGATAACATGACTGCTATTATTGATATCACCGGCCGCGAAATTCTCGACAGTCGCGGCAATCCGACCGTTGAAGTTGATGTAACCCTGGAAACCGGCGCCTTTGGGCGTGCGGCGGTACCATCCGGCGCCTCTACCGGCGCCCATGAGGCCGTTGAACTGCGCGATGGCGGCAGTCGTTATCTCGGTAAAGGTGTTCTGAAGGCTGTCGAAGCGGTCAATGGTGAAATTTATGACGCCCTGACCGGCATGGATGCCGAAGAACAGGTTCTGCTGGATAAAGTCCTCTGTGACCTGGACGGAACACCGAACAAGGCTCGTCTTGGCGCCAACGCCATTCTTGGCGTTTCAATGGCCGCTGCCAAAGCTGCCGCCGATGAAGCTGCCCTGCCGCTTTATAACTATCTTGGCGGCCCGTCTGCCCGCGTTCTGCCTGTTCCGATGATGAACATCATCAACGGAGGTGAGCATGCCGACAATCCCATCGACATCCAGGAATTCATGATCATGCCCGTGGCGGCAGAGAATATTAAGGATGCCGTCCGCATTGGTGCGGAAATTTTTCACACGCTTAAGAAAAAGCTGTCCGATGCCGGTCATAATACCAGCGTGGGTGACGAGGGCGGTTTTGCCCCGAACCTGAATGGCACTGAAGACGCCCTCAGCTTTATCATGCAGGCCATTGAAGCCGCCGGTTACAAGCCGGAAGAAGAGGTAATGCTGGCGCTGGATGCCGCCTCCACCGAATTCTACAAAGGTGGCAAATATGTCCTGAGCGGCGAGGGCAAAACCCTGGACAGCCAGGG